>CASEVP010000075.1 GCA_949291345.1 uncultured Ruminococcus sp. | reverse complement strand
AAATTATACAGATACGCTTGGTACAAGTCAAGAGATAGCACAAAAAAGTTAATATTATTTTAAAATCTACTTGACTTTACGGAATTGATTTGGTATAATATGTAAAATAAAAGTAATTAAAGTAGCTGAATCGTTTGTTATATTAATTTTTATACAGTATAGGTGCATTTTATAAAAATGTTATGTGAAAAAGATATTCCTGTAATATATGACAATTATAAGGAATTCATTGCAAAATACAAAATAACATTTAATAAAATATTTATAAATTCACTTGACTCAATTTTCATATTGAATCACGAAGGTTTAGAAAATATAATTTCTGTTTCCGATGAATGTTTAAAACAACTGAAAATACACTCAGAAAAGAACATAGATACTATACTAAATTACTCATTCTATAGGTAAAATATTTCAAATATTTTCAAATTTAAAATATCAAAACAAGAGCTGACCGGAGTCGTATTCGGTCAGCTCTTGTGTATGTTTCGAAATGATTTCCTTAATGGTTTTACATGCTTATCGGGAGTTATGTTGCCTGTGATTTCACCATGAGTATTTTTAAAAATTTTTAAGTTTACGCGAATTAGATAAATGGAACAATAGATATACGCAGATGTCTAATGGCTATAAAAATTTGTATAGCATTTGATGGTTATTGAGAAGTGAAAAGAACGCCAAAAAATGGGAAAACTTGTATAAATACTGAGAAAGGCAGACCTCTTTGAATTTACAGACCCCCAAAATGAGATTTTAAAGACCAAAACCCATCCCCATGAGAAGTTTTGCCCAAACATCATATGATTGAAAATGGCTTGTATATTTTATTTTTTTAGAGTATGACTTTTAATAGTTGGTCTTTTCAAGTATTAAATGGATTTTCCCAATTCGTAAGCATCGTTCAGTTCTTTTTTTCCGTTAATATCTCCAATATGAAAAACACCGCCGCAAAGGATCTTCCCCTTGTCTTTCCAGCCTAGATGTTTTATTAACCTGTCATACCAATACACAATTTCTTCGTAACCATTGCCTTCTGCTGCCATCAGCAGGGCGCACTCTTTTTTGGGATTTTCGTAGTTTTCATTACATTCCGCTACTGCGAAAAGGCGATCAAAGGCACATTTCAGTTGACCGCTGATTGTCCAATAATATAGGGGAGACGCAAGTATGATCACATCCGCTTCTTTGTATGCCGGATAGATCTTATCCATGTCATCTTTTTGTATACAAGGACTGTCAGGATTTTTGCCGCCACTACAACAACCAAGACAAGGATGGATATTCATTTTTTGCAGATCAAAACGAGTAACGATGTGTCCTGCATTTTCTGCTCCTTCTGTAAAAGATTTAATCAGTTGAACTGTGTTCCCTTTTGCACGTGGGCTACCGTTTAAAATAAGTATTTTCTTTGTCATATTGCTCCCTCCATAGGCGAAATATTGACTTTTCGTTTTGCCTTTGTTATAATTATAGCAAGATACAAATGTTTTGTAAAGTACTGTCATTTAAGATAGGTACTATCCGTAAAGAAAGTGAAATTACTATGATAAAGAATTATATTGAAAATGCGAATTTTGAGGATACTGGCTTCAGCTATACGCTTTCTCTCATCAGTGGTAAGTATAAAATGGTGATTTTATATTGTTTGATGGAGTTTGAACCCGTTCGTTTTAATGAAATGAGAAGATATATGAAAACGATTACTGATAAGACATTAAGTTTAAATCTAAAAGAGTTGGAAGCAGACGGACTTATACAGAGAATAGAATATCCTCAAATTCCGCCAAAGGTTGAATATAGACTAACCGAGCGTGGAAAATCACTCATGAAGGTTCTTGATCAATTATGCGTATGGGGCGAAGAAAATCGGAAATAAGTTAATAATGACAAAAGTGAGATTCTAAGGAAATTGTATTGCGCATCGCACGCATAAGAGTAATGTCTGTTTCCTCTACTGCTATGTCGTTTTCTATGCTTTCAATTGCAGCATAGAATAATTTTTTCATTACTTTCGCTGACAATGCCTTTTGTCAGCAGTCATCTTTTTTAGTTTGTAGAATTGATCATATTTTGAACATAAAAAAGCCCTGGAAAACCTTGATTTTCCGGGGCTTTTGAACCATTTTGATTCGACTTGTAAACCAATCAGCGCTTGCTGAACTGCGGCGCACGACGAGCGGCTTTGAGACCGTACTTTTTACGTTCCTTCATTCTCGGATCACGAGTGAGGAAACCAGCCTTCTTGAGAGTAGGGCGAAGTTCGGGGCTATAAACCAACAGTGCACGTGAGATACCATGACGAATTGCACCAGCCTGACCAGTGACACCACCGCCAGTAACGGTACAAATAACATCCATTTTGTCCATATTTTCAGTCAAATTCAGCGGCTGACGAACAATGAGCTTGAGCGTGTCCAAACCGAAGTATTCATCAATATTTCTGCCGTTGATGGTAATGTTTCCTGTACCTGGATAGAGACGAACTCTAGCAACAGAGTGCTTGCGTCTGCCGGTACCATAGTAATATTTAACCTTGGATTCATACATGAGAGATCTGCTCCTTTCCCTTAGAATTCGCAAACTTCCGGCTTCTGAGCCGCCTGCTTGTGTTCAGCGCCTTTATATGTGCGCAGACGCTTGAGCTGGTTTGCGCCCTGGGTGTTATGCGGGAGCATGCCCTTAACAGCGATCATCATTGCTTCATCTGCTTTTTCTTCCATCATTACCTTATACTGTGTCTTTTTTAGACCACCGATCCAACCGGTATGCCAGTAATAATATTTCTGTTCCAGTTTATTTCCGGTGAGAACTGCCTTATCGCAGTTGATGATAATTACATTGTCACCACAATCTACGTGCGGTGCATAAATCGGCTTGTGCTTGCCACGGAGCAGATGAGCAGCCTTTGCTGCGACACGGCCCAGAGGCTTGCCGGCTGCGTCCAGTACATACCACTTGCGGTCTACTTCGCCAGCCTTTGGCATAGTTGTTGACATAGTCAATTCCTCCATGAAAAATTCTATCAAAAATAATCTTGATCTTGCCGATGAGGCATGATCAGGCAGAGGGCAGTTGGGTCAGACTGCACTGCCGGCATTGCGCAAGATTATAACCGGTCTCTCTGACAGTACAAAAATAATTATAACATAAATGGAATGGAATTGTCAAGCAAAATCCGCCAGTTTTTTTTCGAATTTTCAAAAGAAAAACGTTGTGAAATTTGTGCAATATGCCATTTCCCTTATGACATAATGTCGTATGCTTGCAATTTGGAAAAAACTGCGGTATAATAATGGGAGTACGAGATAGAGTATACCCACAGTGCCATACAATTGAAGTTATGTATATGGATAGTTATGAATCATGTGCACAATAAATTACTGAGGAGGCACAGACGTGACAGAGAAAACAGATATGGAAAAGCCGGAAAAGAAACAGCTGGTGTATATTACCCGGCGGGCATATGAAACTGGAGAAATCCGGCTGTTATTGCGAACCGAACATATATGGGATGACCGGGATACCGGGTGGCAATTGCTGCAGGGAAAAGAGACGGGACTCGAACTTGCAAATCCGGAAAACAGCTTGTTGGTATCCGTAGAACGAGCACTCGAATTGGAACCGAGGTTGCAGCCGTTTTTGTTGAGAGGGGCACCAGATCGGAAAGAGGCCTATGCTTATCAGGAAGAAACAGGTACATTTTGTCCTACAGCATTTCCGGAAGACGCCCCGACTGATTAAAAGCGAGCATTGTGTAAATCATATAAGTAAATAAAGTATGTATATTTTTACACTGCATGGTGACTGGCTGCGGAGAGTTTTTATGCGATGAAAAATATATAAGGGGTTAAGCATACTTGCCTATGAGAGAAGCAGTAACAACAAAACTGGCATCATGGTTTGCCATGATCATATAGTACAACAGACAGGCTAGAATACATACAATAAAGAAAGCAATGACAACACGAAAGCGGAATCGGATAAATGGTTTTGGCTTGTGAATGTCATCGACACGACGCAATTGTTTTCTTTGTTTTTTGCGCATGGACAGAACACTCCTTTCAAAAGCATGTTTCCTTGTTATTATACGAGATTTTCCTTGCTTTTGCAAGTGTTTTGGATAAAAAAGGGCAAAGAGACATATTTTACAGGCATAAGTGCTTTGTCAACAGAAGAGAAATCAAATGGCAAAATCGACCGAGGAAGAAAGGAGCCAGACAGTATGTGTGGTTTTGTAGGATTTACCAATCAAATTGATAATTCCAATGTGGTCTTGCAGCAGATGCTGGATAAAATCCGGCACAGGGGACCGGATGCGGAAGGGACGTATATTGATGAACATATTGCATTGGGACACCGTCGTTTGAGCATCATTGATGTTTCTGAAGCGGGTAACCAGCCTTTGTATAGTGAGGATGGCAGTTTAGTGCTGGTTTTTAACGGAGAAATCTATAACTATCAGGCAATTCGGGAGCGGCTGCAGGATGCGGGTTATCATTTTGCCACACAGACCGATTCTGAGGTGCTGATTTATGGTTATCGGGAATATGGTCCCGCATTACTTCAGCAGCTTCGAGGTATGTTTAGTTTTGTTATCTGGGATAAAAACGAAAAGAAACTGTTCGGCGCCAGGGACTTTTTCGGTATAAAACCTCTTTATTATGCGCAAATGCAGGATACATTTTTGTTTGGTTCAGAAATAAAGAGCTTTTTGTGCCATCCACATTTTAAAAAAGTATTAAATACAACTGCTCTGGAAAACTATCTTACTTTTCAGTATTCACCTTGTGATGAAACCTTTTTTCAGGGTGTGTTCAAGTTGCCGCCTGCACATTATTTTACCTATGAGAACGGAAAATTCAAGATGGAACGGTACTGGGATGTGCATTTTCATGCAGATGAAAAAACAGATTTGGATACTTGGGTAAATCGAATTTCTGATACATTTCACGACAGTGTAGAGGCACATAAGATTGCAGATGTGGAAGTCGGTTCATTTTTATCTAGTGGAGTGGATTCCAGTTATGTAGCCGCAATTGCCGATGTAGATAAGACGTTTACCGTTGGATTTGGCAAGGAAGAACGGTATAATGAAATTGGCTGGGCAAAGGGATTTTCACAGGCGATCGGGAAGAAAAATTACAATAAGGTGATTGCACCGGAAGAGTATTGGGAAAAACTGCCGATGATTCAATACCACATGGATGAACCTCTTGCAGACCCGGCAGCGATTGCTCTGTATTTTGTGTGCAATCTTGCATCACAGTCACTGAAGGTGGTATTGTCCGGCGAGGGTGCTGATGAAATTTTTGGCGGGTACAATGTGTATAGTGAGCCAGGAGGATCGGCATATGATAAGCTGCCTCGTGGATTGCGTCGAGGTATCGGACATATTGCAGAAAAAATGCCGGCGCATAAGGGACGAAATTTTTTGGTACGAAAAGGGAAAGATCTGGAAGAACGATTTATTGGAAATGCTTATATGTTTACGCCTCAAGAGCGGAAGGCATTGCTCAAAATCCGAACAAATGCACCAGATCCTATGGAAATCACCAAACCATTTTATGAAAAGGTGCAGGATCAGGATGATGTGACAAAGATGCAGTATCTGGATCTGCATTTGTGGATGGCGGGCGATATTCTGTTAAAAGCAGATAAGATGAGCATGGCCAACTCACTGGAGCTGCGTGTACCGTTTTTAGACCGGGAAGTGATGGCACTGGCAGAACAGATCCCCACCCGGTATCGTGTGACAAGGGTCACGAAAACCGATGAAAAAACACCTTATATTACAAAATATGCGATGCGGCTGGCAGCAAAGAAGGATACGCCGCCCCAGACGGCAAAGACTGCGGCAAAGAAAAAATTGGGCTTTCCGGTACCAATCCGAGTATGGCTCAAAGAAGATAAGTATTATCACATTGTGCGGGAGCGATTTGAAAGTGAGGAAGCTAAGTGGTTTTTCCACACAGAAAAGCTGATACAGTTGCTGGAAGAACATCGTGCAGGAAAGGCAGACAACAGTCGAAAAATCTGGACGTTGTATATATTCCTAGTGTGGTATCGAGTATATTTTCCGGAAAATTGTGAGGCGTAAATTTAGAAAACGCCGACGACAAATGTGAAACAACTGGATTGCTGCAGCGTAGGCTTATACAGGCAGAATATCCGGTATAATGCAAATCTTGCAAGATCCGGAGGTTATGTATGCTTGGGCGCACGCCTTTTCAGATGACGAAGTACAGCAGTAGCTGGAAAAACAAATTACACCGTATGAGCAGGATGATTTTGGACTGTGGGCGGTCAGTCATATGAAAAAAACCGTGAAATGATTGGTCAATGTGGACTCACTTTGCAGCTGTGTGGCACAGTGATGAAACCGTATTATGGTATAAATAAATATGCCGCACAGTGTCTTTTCTGCTAGAGTACCAAAAGGAGTTTTCATGCCAAGTTACGTTACTTACGCTTATATCCGGCAAAATCCGGATATTCGAGAATATATTCGCCGTGCCGATATGGCGCTTGCTGCCATCGGTTATACAGAGCATTCTTTTGCCCATGTGGAAAAAACTGCCCATACGGCCGCAATGATACTGGAGACGTTGGGCTATTCGCCCCGTGAAGCAGAATTAGCCAAGATTGCAGGTTTTCTGCATGATATTGGAAATATTATTAACCGTACAGACCATGCTCAGAGCGGAGCAGTTATGGCGTTTCGTCTGCTGGATCGGCTGGAGATGCCTGTAGATGAAATATGCTCTATCATTTCCGCTATTGGAAATCATGATGAGGGAACTGCACAGCCAATCGATGCCATTTCAGCGGCATTGATCATTGCGGACAAAACCGATGTGCGCAGAAGCCGTGTGCGGAATCGGGATTTTATGACATTTGATATTCATGATCGGGTAAATTATGCCGTGGAATATTCTAAACTGCATTTTAGTGAAGATTTGCATTCTATTGTGCTGGATTTAAAGATTGATACAGAAATTTCCGCTGTGTTGGAGTATTTTGAAATCTTTATGGAACGTATGTTGCTTTCTAAGCGTGCGGCACTTTATTTTGATAAAAAGTTTAAGTTGTATATCAATGGCAGCAGTATCTTATAAGTGGGAGGCTGTATGGATTTTTCCTACTTTTGGACAAAACTGCACAGAAATGTGTAGTATTGCGATAGAGATTTCCCAAGGAAAATTTCCGACGGGAGAAAAAACGGAGGTATATGATTATGATTTCACCTTATCCGCATCTGATTGACCTAAATGATTATCCTGTTTCCTGGTGGAAACAGGTGGTAGACCTGGGAGAGCAGATTAAAAATCACCCGGAGATCTACGCTGGTGCTTGCAGCAATAAGATTATGGCGACGCTGTTCTACGAACCGTCTACTCGTACCCAGATGTCGTTTCAATCGGCAATGCTGCGTCTGGGAGGAAGACTGATTGGATTTGATAATCCGGCAAATTCCTCGGTGTCCAAGGGAGAAACACTGAAGGATACGACCAAAATCGTTAGCGGTTATGCGGATATTTTGGTGATGCGTCATCCTGTTGCAGGTGCTGCAAAGGCTGCTGCGCTTTCTGCAGATTGTCCTGTCATCAATGCTGGTGACAGCGGACATCTGCACCCTACACAGACACTGACGGATCTGCTGACTTTGCAGTGTGAAAAAGGTCATCTGGATCATCTGACAATCGGATTATGCGGTGATTTAATCAATGGACGTACGGTGCATTCTTTGCTGAAGGCAATGTCCTGTTTTCCGGGCAACCGTTTCATTCTGATCTCTACACCGGAACTGGGATTGCCTTCCTATGTGAAAGATATCCTCAATGCAAGCAACTGTGAATATGAGGAAATTTCGTCGTTGGAAGAAGCGTTGCCGAAATTGGATGTGCTGTATATGACCCGTATCCAGCAGGAGCGGTTTGCGAGTCGTGAGGAATATCTCGCACAAAAGGATACATATGTGCTGACTGCCAAGAAGATGCAGGCGGCAAAGAAGGATCTGATTGTACTTCATCCCCTGCCCCGTGTAGATGAAATTGAAGTGGCACTGGATGAAGATCCAAGAGCGATGTATTTTAAGCAGGCACGTTATGGCATGTATGTTCGCATGGCACTGATCATCACGATGCTGAATCTAGATACCCATACAACGTTGCTTCACGGAAGGACTGTTCGTGGCGCAGCCTGCAAGAATCCCAATTGTATTACTTGTACAGAATCGTATCTGCCGAAGAGTTTCATTCCGATTGGAGACTCTCTGTTGGAGTGCGAATTTTGTAATGAACGTCTTTTGCTGGAACACTGAATCAATAGTGAAAGAATTCAGTAAGAAAGTAGCAGTGTACCTTTTGATTGGTACACTGCTTTTTTGTTTCGGAACATATTTTGAAAATAGTTTGTTTTTCGGTCTCTGTAAGAAACAATAGAAAAAAGTGAGGGCGTATTTTGCCTGAGGTTTTTTCACTTGGATACTGTCATAAATGACATATTTACACCCGTATTTTTTAACCATGCAAATACATGAATAAAATGATACAAATCTATTTGAATATTGTACAAATATCATGCGAATTTTATGAAAAACTTGCAAAACAAAACGGTGCATGCTATAATAGCACCAAAGAACATCTGTTTGCATTACGATGTGCCGTGAAATCGCTGAAGGACGGCGTGGCATAGACCGATGGCAGGAATGCAGAGTACGAACCATAGAGCAGAATAGGGCAGACAGATTTGTCCGTACAGATTGAAGGGCATGTCGCTGTAATCCCAAACCTGCCAGCGAAAAATCAGGTTATCTGCAATGCCGACTAGGAATTCTAGAGCAGTGATAAAGACGGCACCGCAGAGACATTGTAGGAACAGCGTGCGGGGAGGTGCAGAAGCATGCAGAAGATAGAGTACGGTAGCAGCGATGCCGCCAGTAAGCGTCATGGTCCAGTGGGTGAACCCTCGTGCAAGGATTTCCAACAAACTATAACCAAAACACCCTAGAAGAAAGAACCAACAGAGTTCGTATGGTTTGACACGCATAAGATGCCTCCTTTTTTCCGGGCTAAACGGCACAAAGATTGTGCTGCTGAATTATCGTCTGTAACAAAAAACAGAGTGCACATTTTGCATATTCATACATATTTTTGTTATAAAAGACGAAAAATTCGCAAGCAAGATGCGTGCAAAGTTGATAGGTGGTCTTTGCGCAGAAGTTGCCCCAAGAATTTATAAAGTTGGTGGTATTGTATGCGTCGGATGTGTCATTATACGGTTAGAGGAAGAAATATTGATGTACAGAAAGGAACGTTTTTATGCGAAAAAGCGGAATACTCATGCATATATCCAGTTTACCGTCGGCGTATGGTATTGGAAAAATGGGAGATGCAGCATATGTTTTTGCTGATTTTTTAGAAGATTGTGGTGTACAAGTGTGGCAGATTTTGCCGCTTTCTCCTACCAGTTATGGAGATTCTCCATACCAGTCATTTTCAGTTCATGCGGGCAATCCATATTTTATTGATTTTGAACGGTTGGAAAAAGAAGGCTATCTGAACGGAGCCGAATATCAGGAGATTATCTGGGGTGAAGAGCCGCGCCGCGTTGATTATGCTCGGATTTATACCTATAGTTTTCATGTACTGCGGACGGCATTTTCCCGATTTTCGCAAGATACACCGGCATATGTGGCGTTTTGTGAAGCACAGAAAGCATGGCTTCCGGAATATGCACTGTTTATGGCATTGAAGGACGCTCATCATGGAAAGCCATGGACAGAGTGGGAAACACCGCTGAAATTGCGGGATCCGGCCGCATTGGAGGAAGCACGGGAGAAATATGCAAATGACATTGCATTTTACAGTGTGTTGCAGTACTGGTTTTACCAGCAATGGGGTGAATTGAAAGCATACTGCAATCAGAAAGGCATTTCAATTGTGGGGGATATTCCCATTTATGTAGCATATGATAGTGTGGAAGTGTGGTCACAGCCGGAGTTATTCCAGCTTAATGAAAAGCATGTGCCCACGGCGGTGGCAGGCTGTCCGCCGGACGTTTTTTCTCCAACGGGTCAGCTGTGGGGCAATCCGCTGTATGACTGGGATTATCATAAGAAAACCGGATTTATTTGGTGGATTGACCGCTTAAAAAGAGCTGTTACACTGTATGATACAGTGCGGATTGATCATTTTCGTGGGTTTGAGAGTTACTATGCGGTTCCCTACGGCAAAAAGACAGCAGAGATTGGTGCATGGGAAAAGGGACCGGGTATGGCACTTTTTGAAGCAGTCAAGTCGGCACTGGGTGACATCTCCATCATAGCAGAGGACTTGGGCTTTGTGACACCGGAAGTACAACAGTTATTGCAGGACAGCGGTTATCCGGGGATGAAGGTGCTGCAGTTCGCGTTTGACGGAGATCCAAAGAGCGAATTTTTGCCGCAAAATTATGTTACGCCGAATTGTGTGGCGTATACAGGTACGCATGATAATATGACGCTGCGTGGATGGATCTGTCAATCCCCGTCCAAAACCATTGCTTTTGCAAAGAGATATCTTCATTGTCGGAATACAGGTGATTTGCCGGGTGCTATGATCCGTGCGACATGGAGCAGTATTGCCCATCTTGCCGTTGCACAGATGCAAGATTTTTTGGATGCGGGGCCGGAGGGTAGAATGAATACACCTTCTACAACTGGCGGAAACTGGCAGTATCGTACAGTTACAAGTGACTTTACGCCTCGATTGGCAAAGCGAATCCGTCGACTGAATGAACTGTATAATCGGCTGCCGGAACCGAAAGAAATAACAAGGTCTAAGGAAATGGGATCAAAGGAAAAAATTAAAGAGAAAAAGGAGAAAAACCATGTTGAATAAAGAACAGATCAAAGAGGGCGTTTGTCAGGCATTACACGGTGTTGAACCAAAAAGTGCAACGCCTCAGCAGCTGCATCAGGCACTGGGTAAAACGGTAATGAGGGCGATTGCGCCGAACTGGTCGGCGAGCATCAATGCCCATAAAACACATCGCCGTGCTTGTTATTTTTCTATGGAATTTCTGGTAGGACGTGCTGTTTATAACAATTTGCTGGTGTTGAATGTAATGGATGAAGCAAAGGCGGCGTTTGCGGAAATGGGTGTTTCTTTGGCAGATCTGGAGGAAATTGAAGATGCAGCATTGGGCAATGGCGGTCTGGGCAGATTGGCGGCATGTTTTCTAGATAGTGCAGCAACGTTAAATTTGCCGCTGGACGGCTATGGTATTCGTTACAAATATGGCCTGTTCAAGCAGTATTTTGAAAATGGCTGTCAAAAGGAGCTTCCGGATGACTGGATGAAGTATGGCGATGCTTGGTCGGTACGACGAGAAGAAGATGCTGTTTTGGTGCAATATCAGGGGCAGACGGTACGGGCAGTCCCATATGATATGCCAATTATTGGTTGTAAGACCCATCACATCAGTACACTGCGTTTGTGGCAGTCTGAACCGGTACAGACCTTTAACTTTGATTTGTTTAACCAACAGAAGTATCTGGAGGCATCGGCAGAGACCGTGTATGCCGAGGATATTTCAAGAGTGCTGTATCCGAATGATGATACTTGGGAAGGTAAGAAACTGCGTCTGAAACAGCAGTATTTCTTCTGTGCAGCATCACTTCAAGATATTTTAAAGAAACATAAGTCTGTATATGGCACTTTGGATAATCTAGCAGATAAGCTTGCCGTTCAGCTTAATGATACTCACCCGGTGATCTCTATTCCGGAACTTGTACGTTTGTTGATGCTGCCAGAAAACGGCTATTCGTTTGAGAATGCTTTTGCCATGGCAAAGAAGATCTTTCACTATACCAATCATACTGTAATGCCGGAAGCGTTGGAAAAGTGGGATTGCGGTTTGATAGAGCAGCTTTTGCCAGAGGTATATGCGATCATTTTGCGTATGGAAGAGGCATTTATGACAGAAATGTATCAGAAAGGGGTCAGCAAGGAGCAGGCAAACCGTATGAAACTGGTGCAGAACGGCATGGTGCACATGGCACATATGGCAGTGTATGTGGGTGCTCACACCAATGGTGTAGCGGAAATTCATACCGAAATACTGAAAGATGTCGTTTTGAAAGACTGGTACCAGATTTATCCGGAGCGATTTCAAAATAAAACCAACGGCATTACGCAGCGCCGTTGGCTGGCATTATGTAATCCCGAGCTGTCTGCGTTGTTGACGCGACTGTTGGGTTCTGATGACTGGATGGTACATCTGGATGAACTGAAGAAACTAGAAGCATTTGCAGAAGATGAAGATGTCATGGCACAGTTTTTGGAAATCAAGCAGGAAAAGAAGGCACAGCTGGCAGCATATATAGCGCAGAAGGAAGGAAAACAGCTGGACAGCAATTCGATTTTTGATATCCAGATTAAACGTCTGCATGAGTACAAACGGCAGTTGTTAAATGCATTTTCCATCTTGTACCTGTATTTTGGTATTAAGGATGGCAGTATTACAGACTTCACTCCCACAACCTTTATATTTGGAGCAAAGTCTGCACCGGGATACCGGCGAGCGAAGGCAATTATCCAGTTTATTCACGAAGTGGGGAAATTGGTGGCATCGGATGCTGATGTGTGTGATAAAATTAAAGTGGTATTTGTAACCAACTATAATGTTTCTTATGCGGAAAAGTTGGTGGCAGCAGCAGATGTATCCGAACAAATATCCACAGCAGGAACTGAAGCGTCTGGTACCGGTAATATGAAGTTAATGCTCAACGGTGCTGTAACACTGGGTACCTATGATGGGGCAAACATTGAGATTGTGAAGGAAGCTGGGAAAGAAAATAATTATATTTTCGGGGCAAAGGTGGAAGAACTGGAGCGGATCATGCCGAACTATGATAGCCGCAAGCTGTTCTCAGAAAATGCGAAGATACGCCGCGTGGTCGAAACACTGATCGATGGAACATGTGATGATGGGGGTACGGGAAATTTCCGGGAATTGTATTATGCATTGCTGGATGGAGCGAGTTGGCACGAACCAGATCATTATTATTTGTTGGGTGATTTGGAAGCCTATGTGGAAGCAAAACTTCGGTGTAATCGGGATTATACCGAACGTATGGCATTTGCCAAGAAACAGTGGCATAATATTTGCAACGCCGGAAAGTTTAGCTCTGATCGAACCATTGCGGACTATGCCAAAAATATTTGGGATATTTCTTCAATCGAAGTGTAAGAGACGGCAATGATTTGTGGGTTGTGGATGTTCAATGAAAAGGAGGAACAGAATGGCACACTGGATTGCATTTGCACTGTTTTTGTTGGCATCAATTAGTGATTTGGTATTTGCATGGAATTTGAGAAAAGAGACGCCATGGCAATTTTTGTTGGCAGGAAATCCAATGCAGCCGGATGGAAGTCGCCTGTACCGGAAAACCCAATCATTTCAAAAGGCAAGTGTGGTATTGTGTTCAGTATATGCTGCTACATTTGCTATGGTGGCGGCTGTGACGCTGCTCACATCGATTTTTCCTGTGCTTTCTCAAACTATTCTGGCAGTGGGGTTGTATGTGCACGGGGCGGTGATTCTGCTGGGTGCTGCCGCTTTTTTGGCATATCTGGACAGTTGCTGTGACCCTAAGCAACCCAATCAAATGTTGGATATGCAAAAGTATAAAGAGCAGCAATAAATACAATGGCACGAAGATTGCATCCTACAATTTTCGTGCCATTTTTGTAGTTTCCCCCAAATGAGAAGTAATTGAGCGGAGAAAGTGCGTTATACACTTTGTATGAAGAATTTAAACTACCGAGCAATAGCCGTTTTGGAACCAATAAGGGGGAAGAACAGAATTTTTCTTTGATAAAATAATAAACACTGTCCCTGTATACAGTCTATGCGTACAGGGACAATGTTTTATAATAAATGTTTGTGCAGATAGTTTGTTTACGCTGGATTTGTCGGCAGAGATGCAAGCATGCTGACTAAGAATTTCAAAAGTTCTAGCGAATCGGTGGAACTTAATGTTTCATCATGCATACAATCTGCATTTTTTGATGCTTGAGTATTCAGCGAAATGGTACCGGCAATTGCCTTGTTCAGTACAACAGCATCCGTAATATCCACTCTGCCGTCTAGGTTGACATCTCCGTATAAAACAGTACTTTCTTCTTCAGAGATTGTAGTACTCTCTTTGGTCGATGCGGAAGAAGGCACAGTATCTGATGTCGCTGCAGATGTTGTTGTGATAGAAGTAGTGGTGGTTTCGATATTTGTAGTGGTGGTTGTAGTGGTAGTTGTTGTTTCGTCCGGCTGTGATGTACCATTGGACAATTGTCCCTGAACAATGCCGCATCCAACCGTGGACATATAAACAGTACCAAAAGTGTTCATATCACCGACTAGGAAGTTACCGTTACCGGTACCACCGTACATATGATTTTCATTGATGCATACCCAACTCTTTCCGCAGTCGGTGGAGCGGTAGATGCCTGCCGGGTCGGATTGTGTAGGCTGTCCATACATATACAATGTATACGGATCGCCTTCTTTTTCAGCTGCACCATAGCCCATCGTTTTACAATAGTAAACATTGTCCATTTTGGTAACAGTGCTGCCATAGTCTGTTACGAGGTATGCCCCGTACCAACCTGCTGCCAATGCAAAAGTTCCTTCTTCTAAATAAGCGATACGAAATGCATTGTCACATTCGTCGTATTGGCAGATGGTTTTCGTTTCTGAGAAGGTTGTACCATAGTCATCACTGACTAGCAATACATAGCGTGCATCGTCAATGGTTGCAGAGGGTTTGCTGTAGTAATAATACTGGTTGTAATAATATCCATATGCATACACATACTGTGGATTTGCCGGATCCGGAGAAATCCAGATGTCGCTTGTCATGTTTTCCTTTAAGGAAATGTCACTCCATGTACTGCCAAAATCGTCAGAATAGGAGATTTTACCATCATTGCTGATAAAGATTCTGTAAGAGCCATCTTCCAGTTGATTGATGGCAGCTTTTGCACCACTTTGCGGACAGCTTTTTAGGGCGATCCAATTTTCACCGCCGTCCGTAGTATAATAGCCAACGCTTTGACCTTCTGCCAAACGAACCATGACTTTCGGATTGGATGGACAATAGTTAATAGCACCGGTAGAGGCAGTACCGTCTGTCAGCTTGCTCATGCTTGGCAAGTGGATTTTTGCACCGCTAGGGTCATGTTCAAAACCATCATAGTCACCGATTGCCGAATACGGATTACCACCCGGTACACTGCACATGTCCAGCGCAACGACTTCTTCGATGCCGTCTGCTGCAAAATAATAAGCTGGACATGCATCCCAAGTGTTGTCGCAGGCGAAAACGCCATTGCCGGAAGTTACCCATACTTTGTCTGGATTTCTTGGATCAATGACCATGGCACCGGTCCAGTGGATCGCTTTGTCACGAATCCATTCATGACCACCATCCTGAAGATAAGCTGCTTCTAGAGGACCGTTCCATACGGTGGAGTTGCCTGGTGCCATTCTTACCCATGTTTCGCCGCCGTCTGTAGATTTGTAAAACCAGTCGCCAAATACGGCGGGTTGTTCATCGGTCCAAGGTCCCCACATTTGTGAACTCCACAGACCGCAGGTGGTAGCTACTAGTTTATTGGCATCGTTGGGGTCGCTGAAAACAGCACCGTAGCTATTCTGGGATGGAGAGATGTTCTTTAGTTCTCCGGTCGAGGGATTGTACTTGTATGCACCACCGCCGCTGCCGTCAAACATTAGACCGGCAACGTAGGTGATTAGTAAATTGCCATCCGCATCCAGGTTGATGCGGGATGGAAAATAATTGGTCGGGAGTTCTTCGCTAAGCGGCTGGAAATCATCGCTTCCTACATCTGCTACATGCATATTGACTTTTCCTGTAATAGAAGTACCGACATATACTTTTCCACCGGTAATCATAATGGTTGCTACACCGTTTGCCGCATTGTCATATCTATCGGCTGTGGTCCAAACTTTGTGCTCTGTCCATGTAGGCCAGTTGATCTCTTGGTCGAACAACCCCAGTTCGCCGTATCCGTTTACAGGTTCCCAAGTGTCGCCGCCGTCTTTGCTCATAATTAGACCAGAAGTACCAGATGTAGCATCACCGCCGCAGTAGATAATATCAGGGTTGTCAGGGTCAACAGCAATGGCTTCGCCACATTGTCTGCCATAGCCGTTTCCATGTACCTGAATGAGATCTGTTACATCAATTTCTTCAAATGTTTCTCCGGCATCATAGGAGCGGAAGACAACTGTGCGTGCATCACTAAAGTAGGCACATCCGCATAATAAATATAATGTGTCATCGTCATTGGGATCAACGCACATGGCATCTACACTCAAATAGCCTCGATGAGCTTCTGATATATAATCCTTGAGCTGAACCCATTCATTTTTGTCATAATCGTAACGGTATGCTCCACCAACATCGGTGCGGGCATACATCTGATCGTCACCAGCGATGATGCCGGAAACAAAACCGCCTCCGGCAATGTCAAGCGTATCCCAATTCATGGAGGATTCAATGGAATCTGCTGCTGCAACAGAAATTGGCTGTACGGAAGATGTGACTCCAAGAGAGGTACTCAGCAGCATGACCGCAGTCAGTACAGAAAGATATCGTTTTTGTAATGCCATAATATTCTCCTTTCACGGGTGTTTCCCTAAGAAAAAAATATGTATTGGTTGCATGCAATATTTCGCAGTAAAAAGCATGTTAGCAGCTGCGTTTTTTTGCAATATAATTTATTCCATACTTGTTATTGTAGCACATTTTGTGTATAGTTGCAATAAAAAATCTGTATATGGACAAATTTTTGTAAATAATGACATAGTCGCCTATGCCAAATATAACAACATGCACAAAATAATGCAAACCAAACAAAAATTGCCATGAAAATTTGTGGGGTTTGACACGTGACATAAGAAGAAATCTGTGGTATAATACAAGAGATGTAACCGGTCTGTAAGATTTGGATGTTATTTCTGACATAAATGTTACAAATTGGAGAAAAATAGAGAATAAAAGCAACAGAGAAGTAAAAAAGTCGAGAAAGGGAAAATATCATGGCAAATCGAAAAAAAGAGGGAATATGGGAAAGATTTTCCAGGGTAGGTGTCATCTTGGTACTACTATATATAATGTTTATCATATTAGGATTTTCTGTGCGATTGTTATTTTTTTCAGGAGAAAAGCATACTAGCATTATTCCTAATAGCAATGATGTCGTTGCTTCAGCAGAAGGGACGGCACCAGAGGAAGAAGCGACAAATGCAGGTGTGACAACCAATGCAAACATTTTGGATCTGCAAGTGGATAACTCATTTCTGGCAGTGATTGAAGGTGGAACAGCCGGAATCGCAGTGAACATGTCCACGACTGGTCAGGCAAGTGCGAGTGACCTTGTTTGGAGCAGCAGTGATCCGTCAATTGCTACCGTGGATGTCACAGGTGAAGTGACCGGTGTAAAGCAGGGAACCTGTGAGATTACGGTTGCCGTCAAGGGTAACCATTCGATTGCACAGGTAGTACCAGTGATTGTGCGCAAGTTGGAACAAAAGGACGGTTGTACCTATATTGACGGTATTTTGATGGTCAATAAGACTTATGGTTTGCCGGAGAATTATCATCCCGGATTGGAGCAGGTTGTAAAAAATGCCTTTGATAAGATGAAAGAGGATGCCGCAAAGGAAGGAATGAATCTTTATATTGGTTCTGATTTCCGGGATTATCAATATCAGATGAAGATTTACTGTAATTACTGTGAACTATATGGCTGGGAGATGGCAGACACTTTTTCTTCAAGACCGGGACATTCGGAGCATCAGACTGGTCTGACAATTGATTGCAACACGATTGACGATGCCTTTGGAGAAACACCCGAAGCACAGTGGTTGAAAGAACATTGTGCCGATTATGGATTTATTATTCGTTTTCCGGAGGGCAAGGAAGATATTACAGGATACCAGTATGAACCATGGCATATCCGTTATGTCGGTGTGGATACAGCAAAGGAAATTTACGCATTAGGACTTTCTTTGGAAGAATATCTTGGTGTCAATTCCGCTTACACCGGGCCGTGGGAAGGCTAGAAATTATATAAGCTTACGATACGCCGCATATTTCTTGAGGGATATGCGGCGCTTTTTGTGCAGAATGTTTCAAATTATTATGGAATGAATTGTACAGAGAAGAAAAATGAAGAAAAAATGCTTTTTTTGGTAAAAAAATTTCAAAAACCTATTCCCTAATGCAGAAAAGTGTGCTATAATAAATATTGAAATGCTGGGGTTGTTAATAAAAGCAGCCGAAGGCAAACTTGAAATAAAGAAGGTTTTGAGAATGGAAATTCAAAAACAACTAACGACAACACCAAAGGAAAAGCCGCATGACGAAAGCAAGTTAGGATTTGGTCACATTTTTACAGATCATATGCTGGTGATGCCATATGATGCAGGTCAGGGTTGGCACGATCCAGTGATCAAGCCTTATGGGGACATTACACTAAGTCCGGCTGCAATGTGTCTGCATTATGGTCAGACTGTATTTGAAGGCTTAAAAGCATATCGACGTGCAGATGGCGGTGTGCAGCTATTTCGTCCAGACGAGAACTTCAAGCGAATGAACTTGTCTAATGAGCGTCTGGTCATTCCGGAATTGCCGGAAGAACTGGCACTGCAGTGCCTGAAAGAACTGGTATCTGTTGAAAAAGATTGGGTACCGCATCAGGAAGGAGCTACGTTGTATATTCGTCCGTTTATTTTTGCAACAGATCCGTTTTTGGGAGTACATCCAGGAGAACATTATTTGTTCATGATTATTTTATCTCCATCCGGTCCGTACTATGCTTCAGGATTGGATCCGGTAAATATTTATGTGGAAAATAAATATGTTCGTACTGTTCGCGGCGGCACAGGTTATGCCAAGACCGGTGGCAACTATGCGGCATCGCTCCACAGTCAAGACGATGCTTATAAACAGGGTTATTCTCAGGTATTGTGGCTGGACGGTGTGGAACAAAAGTATGTAGAAGAAGTTGGTGCAATGAACATTGCCTTTGTCATTGACGGCGAAGTGGTTACACCATCTTTGGAGACGGGGTCCATTTTGTCTGGTATTACCAGAAAATCGGCATTAGAACTATGTCGTAAGAAGGGCATTCCAGTTTCGGAGCGGCGGATTACTATGCAGGAAGTGGCAGATGCTTATGATGCTGGCAAGCTAACCGAGGTATTCGGTACGGGTACAGCAGCGGTCATCTCACCAGTAGGGCATCTGAAATGGGGAGATAAGGTCATGATTATCAACGATAACAAGATCGGTCCGATTTCACAGATGATCTACGACACACTAACGGGTATTCAATGGGGTAAAATTCCGGACGAATTTGGATGGATTGTACCAATTGACTAAGGAAGGATACAAATGTTAAAGAAAATTCTTTCTCCGGAGACCTGTGCCGGATGCCGGATCTGCTGTGGATTTGACAGCACGGATTTATGGGAAATGCCGGTACTGCCGGAGGAGACCGTATCGGAAATGCGGCAGAAAGAACCTACGCTGGCTCTTTGTCCGTCAGGGAACGAGGAGACATTTGCGGTGCCTGCTCTAGAAACCGGAGAATTGTATACGTGTCCTATGCTGGGTGAAATGGGTTGCCTTATGGGTGAGGATAAGCCTTTTGATTGCAAAATCTGGCCTTTTCGGCTGATGCGTGATGAATTTGGAACACTGCGCATTGCAGTTGCAGCTTATTGTCCGGGTTTACAAAAATACACGGATGAGGCATTGCGCACATTTTTGGGAGAAGGGCTGGCAGAAAAAATTTTGGCGTATGGTGCAGCACATCCTGCTCACGTTAAACCGTATCATGCAGATTATCGTTGGATCTGGTAATGGGATCTGGTTTATTGTTAGGTATATAAGTAAAAATTGAGGGAGAGTGGTTTTTCCGCTCTCCCTCAAAATTTTTTATGACAACACTGCTGAAAGACTGTTTCACGAATTTATGTGCATTTTCTTGGGTTATTTCTCCATGTGTGGGCAGCATCGCATAAAGCATGTTTTACGGTGCTGCACCGAATTTGCTTGCATTTTAAACCAAATCCAGTGGTACATTTAATGCATAAATTTTGTGCGGCTTTGCCTTTTTGTGTATCAAGTGGCTGGTACACTGCTTCGCTATTTCGTTTATCATGTTTGTTTTGTTGCATCTAAGTTGGAAACCGAGGATGAAACATTACCCATATTGTCCAATGCAGAAAGAAGATAATACCAGGTGTCGGGGGTAACACTGCCAGAGATAGGAAGTGCGGTGACTGTCTGAAACTGCTGTACGGCATCAGCCGTGTTGTCATCAAAAATACCATTGACTGACACACTAGGCAATGCGGGAAAATAAGAATGTAGTGCTTGCAACACACCCTGGATGATATAAATGGTACCGCCGGTGCTGCCTAGAGAGTAGCTATCGGTACCGATAGGAAATATGGGCATTGCACGCAGAGGAATCTGAAAGCCATCTTGGAAAGAAGAAACAATGGTGTTCCATGTTTCTGTGTTTACTTCGCCGGTTGGACGCAAACGCATTAGTTTTTGGAATGCCAGCACAGCAGAAACAGTGTTGGGCCCATAGACACCATCTGGAATAACGGGAGGAAGTTCGTATATGTGTGAAAGCCCGTGCAGATATTGCTGTATTTCCTGAATGTGTTGTCTCCTTTGTAGGGCAGAATAAGCCATGGTGGAACACCTCCTTAGGTAATAATATAACCGGGTGCCTGATAAGGTTGTTTGTTATAACCATATTTGAGATCGGAGTAAAGACTGGTGATGGCGTTCCATAAGGCGGCGCCGACAACACCGGACTCAGGATAGCCAAAAAGAGACTGAAACGCCAGTACAGATGCTTTTGTCATGGGACCAAAGTAACCGGTATTGTTTACCGCAGGAATTTCTGGATATGTTTCATGAATATAGGACAAGTACATCTGCAGAAGTCGAACATATTCACTGGTAGTACCTTCTCGTAATACGACACCTGGATATAGTACCACATCATTTTGAGAGGTATCTAGCGGTACCGATTCGACAATGCCGGTGTATGCATCAAACAGTGAGTACCAAGTACGGTCGTCAACAATACCCGTGGTGGGAAGTCCAAAAACTTGTTGAAATGATTTTACAGAAATTTCTGTTTGTGCACCAAAATATCCGGTGATGGATACCGGCTGAACAGCTGCATAGTAAGCGCCAATTACGGCAAGATAATATTGGATGGTACGGACATTCTGTCCCTGCATGCCAATTTCCAAGGTGCCGGTAAATTGTCGTTCAATTTCTTCTTGACTAACGCCCTCGGAGTTCAATTCTGCCAGATTTTTGACACTGATGTAAATATATGCGATTTGATACCAGGTTGCTTCATTTACGGCTCCGGTGACAGGCAGACCAAAAACTTGCTGAAAGACTCGTACCGCCTCTTCAGTGATAAAATCAAAATCTCCTGAAACGTCACCAATTTTAGGAATTGCCGGAAAGTTGCGTGAGATTCGATTTAGCTGGATCTGTATTGTGCGAACGGGATCGCCACTGTATCCCAGTTCAAGGACAAATCCAGGATAAGAGGGTGTATTGGTCAAAACGGGTGCATTTTTCACAATGTCGATGTTATCTCCATAATAGTATTGTAAAATTTCGTAGGGCGTTTTGCCCTGTTCCGCTAGGGTTACAGTGCCCCATTGGGAAAGACCGTCACATGTGGAAGTGGTGCCGTTGCAAAAGGCACTGAACAGTGGTTCCACACTGCCCTGCCGCCGAATATAGGAACGAAACAGTTCATCGGCGATTTGACCGACATTTTCAAAGATTTCTCTGCCGTAGATGTACTTTTGATCAAATTGAGTTGAACTGGTAATGTCGAATGGATATCCCCTTGCACGGTACCATTCCGTATAAATGCGATTGAGGGCAAAGGTTACAATCGCATAAGCGTTGGCGCGTATGGAAGTTTCGGGCCATGTGGGATAAATTTCACTGGATAAGACATTTTTTATATAATCTGGAAATGATACAGTGACGTTATCTGCATCTTCATCGGGTTTCCCTAGATGCACCGTAATCGTCCTGGGGATGTATGGTTCACCAACTGGCATGGGCAGCTACTCCTTTCCCTGAGATTATAAATCGGGTTCCGTGTTTTGAAAGACAATTGGTTCCGGCGTCTCCTGAAGATAACTTGGAAGCGGTATCATAGAGAATACCTGCCGAGATGTGGTACCAGCAAAAACCGGAACCTTTTCGCTGATTTGACGATAATAGCCGGCGGCATAGACACTTACATCGTAAGTCGAATAGGGAATGGCAGTTTCATTGCTGTTCAGAGAAAGTGCCGGAGGCGGTGCTGGAAGAGGAATCTTTTTTGTTTCTCCGCTTTCATCCGTGACGGCAACCTGCTCTAGTTTCATGCTTTTTCCACTGCCGTTGGTGATTAGAACCGAAACCCCTTCAAGCGGTAGCGCATTGCCTGCGGAACGGGTGATGACTTGAATCCACCCAATATCAGTCATGCCGTTTTTCTCGTCCATAGTCGGATTTTCATCCAATTTTTCTTCTTGCTGCTGCGTTTCTAATGTTGTTTCATTTGAAATAGAACGCTGTGTTTGCGGTGTAGGTGCCGGTGTAGAAAGTTTTTCCTCTGCTGCAAGCGGTATAGGTGCATTAGGAGTTTCCTGTACATCTGTCTTGGTTGAGGAAATATTCGCAGATGGCTCTTCGGGAATTGCTTTTGGTATTGGTGTTTCCGGCGTTACAGCCGGTGCAGATGCTGCCTTTGTTACGGGCGGTGTCTGTGAAGCCTGTCTAGAAGCACGGTAAAGACGCATCATTTCTTCTTGATATTCTTCCGGCGTGCGGGGATGGGAATGGGTTTGAGCCATGAAAAGTCCTCCTTTTTTGTTGCGTGGATATTGTAATGGTATGCAAGGAAGAAAAGAAATATGTCAGAGGCCAAAAAAAGGAGCCTGTGAAATTTGCACAAGCTCCTTTTTGGTTAGCGACGATCTGAGACGGTAGCGGGTTCTGTAAGCGCCTCTTTTCGGAAGAGTAGCGTCATACACCATAGTGCCGCAATCGCCACTAAGATATAAATGGCACGGCTGATGAAGGAGGCTGCACCACCGAAAAGCCAGGCAACCAAATCGAATTGGAAGATGCCGACTAAGCCCCAGTTTACACCGCCGATAATCAAAACAATCAGTGCGAGTTTATCCCACATAGAAGAACACCTCTTTTCTGCAATAGACTGAAGAAATACTTGTCCGTTTTCTACAGCATGCAAGGATAGTATGATGCAAAACTCAAGAAATATGCATGTGCATAGAAAACGCAAACGTGAAGATTCGACCAATTGTGACGGAAAAATAGGGAATTCTTTTTGCTTTTCGATAAAACAGCACAATTCAACACCTATAATTTTGTGCAATTCTACAAAAAATCAGAAAAAAAATTTGTTTTCGCGAAAGTGACTTGACGGAAGAGACAATATTGTGTATAATATAAGTGGTGATAAAACAGGTTGAATGAAGATGTATTTATGATAAAAGCCCTCCTTGGAACATTGTTTTTATCGTATTTTCATTTGATTTTATCACTCGTTTTGTTGTCTCCTTTCTTTTGTTCTACTGATTTTATATTTGGAAACCCCGAGCAGATGTTTTGTTCGGGTATTTTTTTGCGCCAAAATGCAAAACGGTTAATCATTTTGTCTATGCCATTTGTGTTATATTCAGCAAGCGGAATAATGTGCTTGCATCATTTTGAAAAATTTGATTGACCTAGAAGTGCAAGGAAAAAGCAAAGATTCATTTGGAATAAGGCATTAAGCATTTGATCAGTATCGTAGGAATGCAGCGTAGAATATTTACCGTGTATCTATCTATGTGGCATCAAGTTTTCAAATCTGGGAATGCTGCAAAAAATACAACAAAAGCCCTTTCTGACCAGTCCGGCCAGAAAGGGCTTTTTTGCTATATTAATATATAATGATCTGCATGGACGATGTGCTTGTCCGCAGAGCCGTCAGCAGAATCTATGGCGAATAGACGAATGGATTTTATCAGAAATTCGTATAAACGAAATAAATTAAACTTACTTGCTCTTGATTGCAGCCTGTGCAGCAGCCAGTCTTGCAATCGGAACACGGAACGGTGAGCAGGAAACATAGTCCAGACCGATTTCATGGCAGAACTCTACAGAAGACGGATCACCGCCGTGCTCACCGCAGATACCGCAGTGCAGTTTCGGATTTACCGGCTTGCCCAGTTCAATGGCCATCTTCATCAGTTTGCCAACACCAATCTGATCCAGCTTTGCAAACGGATCGTTTTCAAAAATCTTAGCATCGTAATAAGCGTTGAGGAATTTACCAGCATCATCACGAGAGAAACCATATGTCATCTGTGTCAAATCGTTTGTGCCAAAGCAGAAGAAGTCCGCTTCCTTTGCAATCTCATCAGCTGTCAGAGCAGCACGAGGGATTTCGATCATGGTACCAACTTCGTACTTCAGGTCAGCACCTGCTTCAGCAATTACAGCATTAGCAGTCTCAACGACAACCTTCTTAACAAATTTCAGTTCCTTAACATCGCCAACCAACGGGATCATGATTTCCGGTTCTACAGTCCAATCCGGGTGATTTTTCTTCACATTGATTGCAGCCTTGATGACAGCCTTGGTCTGCATCTTTGCAATTTCCGGATAGGTAACAGCCAAACGGCAACCACGGTGACCCATCATTGGGTTAAATTCATGGAGAGACGCAATAATTGCCTTGATCTGCTCTACAGTCTTGCCCTGTGCATCAGCCAATTTCTTGATGTCTTCTTCTTCTGTCGGAACAAATTCGTGGAGCGGCGGATCCAAGAAACGAATGGTAACCGGAGTGCCTTCCAGAGCTTCATACAGTGCTTCAAAGTCACCCTGCTGCATCGGTTCGATCTTAGCCAGAGCAGCTTCTCTTTCTTCTACAGTGTCAGAGCAGATCATTTCACGGAATGCAGCGATTCTGTCTGCTTCAAAGAACATGTGTTCTGTACGGCACAGACCAATACCTTCTGCACCCAGTTCACGAGCCTTCTTAGCATCAGCCGGTGTATCTGCATTGGTACGAACTTTCATGGTTCTGTACTTGTCAGCCCATTCCATAACACGGCCAAATTCGCCGGTGATGGTAGCATCAACAGCAGGAATGATGCCCTTGTAGATGTTACCGGTAGAGCCATCAATGGAGATATAGTCACCTTCATGGAAGGTTTCGCCAGCCAGAGTAAATACCTTATTTTCTTCGTCCATGTTGATATCGGAGCAACCGGATACACAGCAGGAACCCATACCACGAGCAACAACGGCAGCGTGAGAAGTCATTCCGCCGCGAACCGTCAGGATACCCTGTGCAGCCTTCATACCGGTGATATCTTCCGGAGAGGTTTCCAAACGAACCAGAACGACCTTTTCGCCTCTCTGATTCCAAGCATCAGCATCATCGGCAGTAAACACGATTTTACCGCAGGCAGCACCCGGAGATGCACCTAGACCCTTGCCGAGTGGTGTAGACTTTTTCAGTACAGCAGCATCGAACTGTGGATGCAGCAGAGTGTCAAGGTTTCTCGGGTCAATCATCAAAACTGCTTCTTCTTCTGTTCTCATGCCTTCGTCTACCAGATCGCAGGCAATCTTCAGTGCAGCTTGAGCGGTTCTCTTACCGTTTCTGGTCTGGAGCATATACAGCTTGCCGTGTTCTACGGTAAATTCCATATCCTGCATATCTCTGTAGTGCGTTTCCAATGTGTTGCAAACTTCTGTAAACTGCTTGAATGCTTCTGGGAATTTCTGTTCCATTTCAGAAATGTGCATCGGTGTACGGATACCTGCAACTACATCTTCGCCCTGTGCGTTGGTCAAGAATTCGCCAAATAAGCCCTTCTTACCAGTAGCCGGGTCACGAGTAAATGCAACACCAGTGCCACAGTCATCGCCCATG
The DNA here is from genome assembly GCA_949291345.1 of uncultured Ruminococcus sp. Lineage (GTDB taxonomy): Bacteria > Bacillota > Clostridia > Oscillospirales > Ruminococcaceae > Ruminococcus_C. Next base: position 4,153 of record CASEVP010000075.1, on the reverse strand, counting down.
TTACCAAAAGCCATAGACTGTACGTTAACAGCAGTACCCCAAGAGTACGGGATATCATTGTCACGACGGTAAACATTTGCACGAGGATTGTCCCAGCTGCGGAATACGGCTTTGATAGCGCCCATCAGCTGTTCCTTTGGATCTGCTGGGAAGTCTGTGCCAATTTTTTCTTTATATTCAGCCTTGAATTGCATAGCCAATTCCTTGAGATCATCAGCAGTCAATTCAACGTCTTGTGTTACGCCGCGTTTTTCTTTCATTTCGTCGATGAGCTCTTCGAAGTATTTTTTGCCTACTTCCATAACGACATCGGAATACATTTGAATAAATCTTCTGTAGCAGTCCCAAGCCCATCTTGGATTGCCGGACTGTTCTGCAATTGTTTCAACCACTTCTTCATTCAGACCCAGGTTCAGGATGGTATCCATCATACCTGGCATGGAAGCGCGTGCACCAGAACGAACAGAAACCAGCAGAGGATTTTTTTTGTCGCCAAACTTCTTGCCGGTAATTTCTTCCATCTTAGTAATGTACTCATTAATTTCAGCCTGAATCTCAGGATTGATTTGACGATCGTCCTCATAGTACTGTGTACAAGCCTCAGTTGTGATAGTGAAGCCCTGTGGAACCGGAAGACCGATGTTGGTCATTTCGGCAAGGTTTGCACCCTTTCCGCCGAGGAGCTCTCTCATGTTTGCGTTACCTTCAGAAAACAGATAACAATACTTCTTTGCCATTGGTAACTACCTCCAATTATTATTTTCGATGATATCTCCGGCTGCGTGATTTACAGAGGGGAAAATTGGCAAATTTTCCGTATTCAGCCGGCGCATCTTTATTATACCATACTTTTTGCAAAAATACTATACATTTTTTAAAAAAATTCTGCCCTTTTTTTTGTTGCAAGTTATACAAAAATCACAATACAAAAAATATTTTTACGAAAAGGCTTGAAATTATTTTAAAATTTTGCCATAATATAAAGTAGGACTTTCCTGCATGAATGGAGATAGAATTGAAATCGGAGGGTTCCATTTTCGGGTGTGAAACACAGGAGGTATACTGATTATGAATCAAGTTGTAATATTAGCCGGCGGTCACGGCAATCGTATGAAAGCTGTCATCCCGAAGCCCATGCTTGAAGTACTCGATGTGCCGATGCTGGGTTGGGTAATTCGTTCATGTGAAGGCGCTGAGTTGAGCCGGATTTGTGTGGTAACGGGGTATAAGGCACAGTATGTGGAGATGTATCTGAATGACCGTTATCGTACGGCATTTCAAGCGGAACAGTTGGGCACGGGGCATGCGGTGATGCAGGCAGAAAAATTCCTGCGGGAATTTGATAACGGCAACACACTGGTGCTATGCGGAGACGCACCGTTTATGGACAGCGAAACCATTTCTCAAGCTTTGAAGTTCCACGAATCGCATGAAAATGCGGTGACGGTTATCACAGCAGAATTGGACGACCCCACGGGATATGGCAGGATTCTGCGTGGTGAGTCGGGATTGGCTGCTATTGTGGAAGAAAAGGATGCCACAGAAGCACAGCGTGCAGTGCATGAAGTTAATTCGGGTGCCTACTGGTTTCGTACCAAAGCACTGCTGGAATTGTTGGGCGGTTTATCTCAGTCTAATGCACAGGGAGAATACTATTTAACGGACACGATTGGTCTGGCGTTGGAAAAGGGATGGAAGGCGAGTGCATTCCGCAGTGAAAATCCGGAAGTCATCCTAGGAGCCAATACAAGAAAAGATTTATTGTATCTCAATGCGGTAGCAAGACAGCATGTGCTGGAAAAACATATGGAAAATGGTGTAAATTTTGTCTGCACAGATGGTATTATAATAGGCAGTGATGTAGAGATTGGTGCAGAAACAACAATTTTACCGGGTACAATTGTAAAAGGAAAGACAAAGATCGGGGCAAAATCTACTATCGGTCCGAATTGTCTTATTGAAAATTGTACAATCGGTGAGCATGTTACGCTAAACTATGTGCAGGCGTATGAGTCCGAGATAGAAGATGCTGTTAAGGTAGGACCTTTTGTACACATTCGCCCCAATTCGCATATTAAGAATGGCGTTAAAATTGGGGATTTTGTTGAGATCAAAAATTCGACGATCGGAGAGCAGACTGCGATTGCCCATCTAACATATGTGGGAGACAGTGACGTGGGCAAGAAGGTAAACTTTGGCTGCGGAACGGTGACGGTAAATTATGACGGTATGAAGAAACAGCGTTGTGAGATTGGCGATAATTGCTTTATCGGCTGTAACACCAACCTGATTGCTCCGGTGAAATTGGGAAAAGGTGCATACACAGCGGCCGGCACAACCGTTACGAAGGATGTACCGGACTATGCATTGGCGGTGGAACGTGCCGATTTGAAGGTCAAAGAAGGTTACAGCTTAAAGAAACTGCGCAGCAAGCTGTTCCCAGACAGCGATGGCGGTAAAAATTAATATGCGCGGTGCTTCGGCATTTAATTTATGTTAGCGGCATCATAGCAAATTGTCAAAAGGAAATAGAAAGGAACAGCATGCGGCATCGGGAAACTGGTGCCGCATGCAATCGGTTATCAAAAAAATGGGTATTTTTGATTTATTTCGTCAGATTGAGTCTAATGCTGATGGAAGGCTGCGGGGCAAGCTCAGTTGGATTGTGGCAGGGCTTGGCAATCCGGGAATGCAATATGAATGGACGAGACACAATGCAGGATTTCTGGCAGTGGAAAAGTTGGCGGATCAGTGTGGCGTGAAATTGGGACAAATGAAGTTTCAGTCCAGTTGTGCAGAGATGATGCTGGAGAATGTGCGCTGTCTGGTGATGAAACCGACGACCTACATGAACCGCAGCGGCGACGCCATTGCGGCAGCGGCAGATTTTTATCATATTCCGCCGGAGCAGGTGCTGGTGCTGTATGACGATATTTCTCTGGAACCGGGAAAACTGCGGATTCGTCGAAAGGGGAGTGCTGGCGGACATAACGGGATCAAGAGTATTATTGCTCAGTTAGGGACGGAAACATTTCCTCGTATCCGGTTGGGCGTGGGTGCGAAACCGGACCCTCGGTATGATCTAGCAGACTGGGTGCTGTCAAAATTTTCCGAAGAAGATCGTGAAAAGCTTTGTCCGGCATTGGAACAAGCAGCAGAAGCGGTAAAACAGATTGTGGCAGGAGACATGGATGGTGCCATGAATCGGTTCAGCCACTAGTGCATATTCATATGAAGAAAATTGATGGGTATTGCGTTAAAATTATTTGCCGTGTGATAGTCATCATGTAAATTTTTGTTTTTCTAGTTTACAAATTCTGTTTCAAAATTTTTTAAGTATATTATGTGAACATGTTCTAAAAAGGGAAAAAGCAAAGAAAGGGGACAGATATGCGGTTTTTTCAGGAAACATTTGCAAAGCTCGCTGCATACCGTGGATTACTGCAGGCGCATAAAGACCGAGTGAGTCCCATATCCTTTACAGGAGTTTCACAGATTCATAAGGCGCATTTGCTGGCAGCGCTTTGTGCGGAAACAACCCCGATTTTGGTAGTTACGGCAGATGAGGCGGAGGCTCGCCGCCTGTGCGATGACATCAACGGAATGTTGGATGAAACGGCGGCATGGATGTTTCCGGCAAAAGAAGTGGTGCTGACTCCGGTAGAGGGAATCACTACAGCTTATGAGCATACGAGACTTGGGACGTTGACAGCATTGCAAAGCGGTACTTGTAAGATTGTGGTGTCCAGTGTTGAGGCGCTTTTGCAGCCGACTATTGCGCCGCAGATCTTGCGGGAACATACGTTACGGCTGTGTCGGAACGCAACGGTAGATTTGCATCAATTGGCAAAGCGGTTGATAGACTGCGGCTATGTGCGTGGCGAAAGCGTTTCCGGACCTGGACAATTTTCTGTACGGGGGGATATTCTGGATGTATTTCCAGTGCAGATGCAAATGCCGGTGCGAATGGAATTCTGGGATGATACCATTGACATAATTGTGCAGTTTGATCCGGATAGTCAGCGTCGTACCGATCCGCTGGAAGAAGTGCTGATACCGCCGGCAAAAGAAATGCTGTGTGACTTTGGGGTTCTGGCGCAAAAAATTCGTAATCTGGGGAAATCACTGCGAAGCCGTCATGCAGATCTTGCCA
>CASEVP010000074.1 GCA_949291345.1 uncultured Ruminococcus sp. | reverse complement strand
CTATGTCACAATCCTTAAATTTTGGTAAGTCCGTACATGATAATGGTTGGGGTATGTTTACCACGTATCTCAAATACAAATTAGAAGATATGGGTAAACAACTTGTAAAGGCTGATAAGTTTTTTGCAAGTTCTCAAGTTTGTAATGTATGCGGTTACAAAAATACTGATACAAAAAAACTATCCGTTAGAGAGTGGGACTGTCCAAACTGCAAAACACATCACAATAGAGATGTAAATGCTGCAATTAATATTAAAAACGAAGGTATGCGATTAGTAAACGCATAACCGATACTGAACCGTGGGACACACGGGAATAGCTCGTTGATACTGTGTTCGTTGGAACACTTGAGCGAGAAGCCCCCGCCTCTATGCTTGCATAGGCGGTGGGAGTATGTCACCAGGGTGTCCTTTGTTTTTGCAAATGTTTTTCGTTATAGTTAAAATAAAATCCCTCGCTGTAATATCACAGTGAGGGATTTATTATTTCATTTCCATCAATAGTAACAATAGAAAAATCTGCACAATCGTAATTTCTTAAATTGTATGGTCCCTGACCGTTTTCAATAATAGGAAATAACCCATAACTGGCCCAGAAATTATCCGGAATGTAGTTCCAAATTTCATTCCATGTGAGCTCTTCTGAAATTCTATTCACATAGTTATGTACAACTTTCAGAAACTCAGCTCTTGCATTTTTTTGTATTCCTTAGACGCTGCGAAAAAATGAACATCTGCAGCTGTCTTTATGACCAACATATGCATAGTGACTTTCTCCTTCAAAATTAGGGCTCCTGATTTCTCAGGAACCCTAATTTTAGTTCTTTACTTTCTTGCGACGTACTGAACTTCATATCCAGCAGCAAGAAATCTCTGTGCTGCTGCTTTTGCCAGATTTTTCGAGTAACCATATACTCGACCGTTTGCGATAATAAAGACTGCCATGAGTGAGTCCTCCTTATAGTTTGATGTTTTATTATATGCCAATTTTGTTAATGACAATAGAGAAAATTGTATCCTGTACTTCTTGTAGTGTCATATCAGTGCTGTCAATCAGAATTGCATCTTTTGCTTTACGCAAAGGGGCTTCCTTTCTGTTCATATCCTGCTTGTCCCTCTTGTTGATGGAAGACAGCATTGAATGATATTCGCTATGCGGCAGACCCAGTTGGAGCAATCTCCGTATTGTTCTGGATTCCGGAGAAGCAGTCAAGAAAATCTTGACCGTAGCATCAGGAAGAACAACAGTTCCAATGTCGCGTCCTTCCATAATAGATGATTTGGATTCCGCCAAATCTCTCTGTATCTTCAGGAGATGTTTGCGGACAATGGAGAGAGCAGAACAATCAGATGCTGCCATAGAAATTCTTTCTGTTCGAAGAAAATCGGAAACATCTTCTTCATTCAAAATCATTCTTTGTTCGTTATCCTGATTTTGAATTTCGATTTTTAGAGTATCCAACCACTCTTGGGTAATCTCAGACTGATCAGCCGGCAAAAGAATCTTCCCTGCACGAATGGCCGCGAGACTAATTGTGCGATAAATCGCACCAGTGTCAATATACTGGATACCAAATCTTTCTGCAATGGCTTTGGAGTTTGTGGTTTTTCCTGCAGCGGCAGGACCATCAATCGCAATGGTGAACTTATGCATATTCGTCTCCCTTTCTTTTTTGTGTTTCGGTTACAGCCAATTGGTCACAACGGTTATTTTTAGGGTTATCGGCATGACCTTTGACCCAATGGAAATGGACCGTATGACAGCGAATCAGTACCAGAAGCTGTTTCCACAGATCGGCATTAAGAGTAGGTTTTTTATCCTTTTTGACCCAGTTGTTTTTCTCCCAATTGTAGACCCAGCCCTTATCCAATGCGTCGATGACGTACTTGGAATCACTGTACAAATCAACTTCGCAAGGACGTTTCAGGTTTTTCAGAGCCTTGATAACCGCAGTCAACTCCATACGATTGTTTGTGGTTTCATCTTCTCCACCAGAAAACTCACGAGAATGTCCATTGCATTCCAGAATGGCACCCCAACCGCCAGGACCAGGATTCCCAGAACACGAACCATCTGTATAGATAGTAACTTTTGGTGTCTGTTCCGTAGTAATGGTGGTAGGTGCAGCAGGTGTAGATGCAGCATTCGCATTGAATTCGACAATGTAGCAGGTAGGAGTATCTTCGTCGCCAAAATACGAACTGATAATATCATAGATTCTGTCCCAGTCACCACCGCCAAGACCACATCCAATTAAGTATGGAAACCCAACGGACACACCATAACGAAGTGCAAACAGATATACTTTTCCGATGCATTCGTCAAACTTTTCATAGTTTGTGGCAACTCCACCCTGTCCAGAAATGCCATCTTGAGCAAACATATTGGCAAGGATTTTTCCGTTTTTGGAAAAATGAAATTGAACATCTCCAAGGTTCTTATTGCCAAATTGCTTGCATCTGGTTTTGTATTCCTCAAACATTTCTGGGTATCGTTTTTTCGCCTCAACAGCGATACCAGCACCCATTACTCCAATACAGTTTACCTGATGACAGTAAACAGTTGCAGGTGAGTCAAATAAGTTTCCGTTTATTTGATAAATCATGTGTATCCTCCTAACGAAATATACTTATTATATGCAATTTCCTAACCATTCCTCTTTGTCGGCTGTTGCATATAATAAATTATACATTTTCAGATAAAGATTAACAATATTGAAAATGTGTGACATCTAATATTGTCACATTTTAATTTGAAAGGAGGATTCTATTATGTACATGGGTTATGAGGATGAAGATTGGGACGAAGACGAAGATGAAGAAGAAGGTTCGCAATATAACCAAACGGATGATTATAACCAAGAAAGCAAATACGAACGAGTACAAAGAAAAGCCCAGCAACAATCTCAGTCTCCAAGCTCTAATTCTGGGGGTAGATATGCCGGACAATCACCATCAGCAGGTAGTCAATCATCCAGTGGTTCCAGTGCAGCAGGCGGTCCCAACATAAAAGCTGATTTTTCTAATATTGGCAAAGGAATGGCCAATGGTGCTAAAAATACAGGGAAAGCAGCTGGAAAAGGATTAAAAGCGGCTGGAAAAGGAATTTCATCTGCAATAAAGGGGATGGCAGCAGCAGTAAAATCTCTTGCTGTTGCAGTTAAGGCGATTGCTGCGGCACTTGCCGCGGCGGCTCCTGTTGTTGTCGTGGTCATTATTGTGATCGCCGTTATTGCATTTTTGGTTATTTTGTTTGCTGGCATGGATGATCAACTAACAGAAGAACGTGGAACAACACAAGAATATTCCATGGAAGAAATCGAAAGTAATGTTACTGGTGTGGATTTAGAAACTGGTGTTCGACATGTAATTGCATTGACAGAACCACAAGCCTTAAAAACGGCATATTATCGATTGATGTCATGTGCTTCTTACACAAAATTAGTGGATGGGGAACTGATTTATTTTTATAATCCAGAAGAAACTGACCCAACAAAAGCAGATGAAATGAGAGAAGATTTTGCTACTCTTCAGGATTATTTTGGAAATGAACGATATTATTTGTTGTCCTCGGATTTTATTATGATGGCCGATGAAATATTCCATCAATATGAATTGTATTATCCAGAACAACTTATAAAACCAGTTGTATATAAAGAAGATGATGAAGGTAATCTGAAATTACAGGATATTATGCCAGATGATCAATATGGTCTCAATAGCGAAATCAAATCGATAGCATATAAACTAAATGATGAAGGTATTTACGAAAAAGACTCAGATGCAGAAAAAGTAAACGGAATATGGGA
>CASEVP010000073.1 GCA_949291345.1 uncultured Ruminococcus sp. | reverse complement strand
CAGGCAGCGGTGGAACAGGACAAACCAGCAGATGCTTCAGAACAAGAAAAAGATGCCGAAAAAAAACCGCACAATTCTGAGAAAAAAACGCAACAACAGCAATCGCTGAATGATATCAAAACGAAAGAGATTTCTAAGGATAAGATTCAGGCAATACGGACAAGTTTGTTTCATATTGCACAGGAAGAAGAAGAAGAACAGATTACACGACGTGTTGCCAATCAAATTAAAGAAGTAAAAGAACATAAGGAACATCCCGAAAAGTTTCTGCCATCAAAACTCCCTGCACCGCCCAAACCACCCAAACGTTCATTTGGGCAAAAGGTGATTGGCTTGTTTCCGCAAAGGGGAGATCCTGGAGGAGAAGTGGCAAGAAAATGTATCTTTTTATTTTCTATGGTAGTTTTTCTTGTTTGCATGGTGTTGATCGTATTGTATTTTGTTGATATTATGCGTGCGGATCAGATGTATAATGATATCGGCGCATCGTATCATAGTGCAAATGTACAAACTACAGCAACATCATTCAATGAGGAAAGTACGGTAGAAACACAAGCAGCGACAGAAAAACATTATACTTTGTTGCCCGGGGCAGAAGAACTGCTTGCTGTAAACGATGAAATTGTTGGATGGATTTCTATTTCGGATACAAAGGTGGATTATCCTGTATTGCAGCATCTGGATGATGAGCCAGGAAATGAGTATTATCTATATCGCAATGTGAATCGCGAAGATTCTAAACCGGGTTCCATCTTTTTAGATTATCGATGTAGATTTGATCAGGTTGGCGAGGATGGGACACTTGAAGTACCAAACTCCGATAATCTAATCATATATGGACATAACATGCGTGATTTGTCGATGTTTGGTACGCTGAAGTACTACAAGACGGATGAGACATATTATGATGCACACCCGATTATCACACTCAATTCTAACTATGAACAGTATCAGTATAAAATTTTTGGTTATTTTATTGCAGATGCAGAAGATACTACCGATACACGTTTTGATTATTGGAATTATATAAATTTTGCAGATGAAACGGAATTTTATGCATATGTAAATGAGGTGAAGCGAAGGACGCTTCGCATTACAAATGTGGATGTAGCGTATGGGGATCAGCTGTTGACATTGTCTACTTGTAATAATGCTTTTGATACGGCGCGTCTAGTCATTGTTGCGAGACGTGTGCGGGAGGGAGAAGATCCTTACGAAAGGGTTGCTGGAAGTGTTCAAAATCCCAATATCAAATGGCCGAATGTGTACTATTTATGGAATGAAAACACATATGATCCCAATGCCCCGTTTGTTCCCTATGGATAAGCGGTAAAATGGAAAAGAGGAATTGTAATATGAGAAAATGGCAGAGTGGTGCAATTGCTGCGGCACTGGTCTTTTCATTGCTGGCAACAGGCTGTGCGGAAAAGATTGATCAGACTGCAAATACTGTCGTTACCACAACACCGGAAACTGAAGTTACAACAGAGGTACCGACAGCAGCTCCGGAATTGACGGAACGAGCAAAAAAACTTTTGGCACAAAATCCAGATACGGTAGGATATATTCAGATAGACGGAACCAATGTAGATAATCCAGTGGTACAGACGATTGATGACGAATATTATTTAGACCATGGATTTGATGGACAGGAATTTCGTGCAGGAACGGTGTTTATGGACTGTACAGATGTGTTTGGAGCAGATCCTAAAACATGGTCGGAGAATATTATTTTATATGGACACAACATGGCAGATAATACTATGTTTGGTTCATTGCGGCGATATCGCCAGGATCCTTCTTACTATAAGGAAGCACCGTTTATTACATTTAGTTCTAATTATGCAGACTATACATATGTAATGTTCGGACTTGTGATAACCGGCGGTGATGCAGATTCGGACTTCTTGTATTGGCAGATGGAAGAACTCGATGATAAGGCTGCTTTTGACAGCTATGTGGCATCCGTGGAAGCGAAGAATATGATTGAAAATCCGCTTGATGTGGCATATGGTGACGCTATTCTGACGTTGTCAACATGTTATTCTGATGAGGACAATTCACGTTTTATTATTGTTGCCAGACGTCTACGTGAAGGCGAAGATAAAGAAACATTACTAAAAACTATACAGGGAGGGGATATAACGGATACAGCGCCTGCACAGGAATGATCACGTATTATAAATATTTGATCTTGTGCACGACCGACGTGCGAAGCACGGTTCGGTACACCTGTGCAGAATAACCGATGAAAATCGGGAAAATGGAGTTTTGATATGAAAATACGTTACCCACATGCGAGTATTGCGCTAACGGTTGCAGTATTGCTTGCCGGAACTAGTGCGTTGAGCGCCTATGCGGTGCCAGAAATGTATACAGATTCGGAGGCGATTGCAGCAGAAGAAAGCGACGAAACATTGTGGAAAGCTGAAATTTCAGATTATGATTCCAGCTTATCATTGGTACAATATGAAGAAGTGAACCCGTCGGAGAGAAAACAGGCAGAAAGTCAGGATTCTGCGGAAGAAATGAAAAAGCAGACATCCGTTCTGGCATCCTCCGGCACGATGGGAAGTGCAAATACAGGTGCGGCTGCTTCTATGGCAGGAAGTGTAAAGCCGGGCGAATTTGCATTTACCACATATGGATATGGACATTGCGTTGGACTAAGCCAGAATGGGGCAAATTATTATGCAACATATGGCGGATTTGACTACCAGTCCATATTGTTTCATTATTATCCGGGCACAACATTGGTACAGGAAGATACAAGCGGTACGCTAACTGTCAATGGTGTGACCGGAAGTGTGTTGGATATTATTTCGCAAATCGTATACAACGAAATGAGTTCGACAATGGCACCTGAGGCTATGAAAGCACAGGCAGTTGCCGCATATACATATATTCAGTATAATGGCGGTAAAAGTAATAGTTTGATCTTAAAGGCAAATCCACCACAAAATGTGATTGACGCAGTTTCCTCCGTGCTCGGACAGGCATTGTATTATGATGGAAGCTACGCTTTGACAGTTTATGGTGCCTCCAGTGGCGGTGCAACCGCAAGTTCTGGAGATATCTGGGGAACACAATATTCATATTTAGTTAGTGTGCCTTGTGAATATGATGCGCTGTATGATCCCTATTACGGGGTAGTCACCTATATGACGACTGCTGAGGTGCGTTCACGCATTCAGAATGCATATGGCATATCTCTTTCTGATAATCCATCGAATTGGATTCAATTGGAGATTGGAGACAGCGGATATGTTTGTTCGGTTTGTATTGATGGGCAAAAAACTGTAAATGGTGATGCATTCAGTGGTGTTTTGGGGTTGCCCAGTGCAAAATTTGCATATGTCTGTGGTTGAATCGTAAAGAAATTATTTTGATTCGGGAATCAAATGGCAGCACTTTGTCATAAACTATTCTGAACGGAATAAACGCCAATAGACAATGCATGGAGGTTATCATAATGGATTTTCGCAATCAATTTCGTAAAATGAGCGATGACGTTGGAAAAGTGGCACGTGAAGTAGCAGATACATCGAAAAAAGCTGCTGCCCGTGCTAAGGTACGCCGTATAATTAATAGTTGTAATGAATCGCTGCAAACGATTTACCAAGAGATCGGTGCAAGATACTTTGTTGAAAATCAGTGTGCACCTGAAGCACAATATGAAGGATTGTTTCAACAGGCATCGGATTTGATTGCACAGATCGATGTATTAAAATCAGAATTGGCAGGATTGGATAATGCCTCAATCTGTCCAACCTGCGGTTCAAGAGTCAATGATTTGCAAAAGTTTTGCCCGGAATGTGGCAGCAAAAATGTCTCTTATGGCAAATGGAAGGCAGAAGCAGAGACGGAAGAAACCACTAGACGTGCTGTGAAGGAAGCGGAGAAAGCTGAGAGAACAGAACAAAAAGCTGAGAAAACAGTACAGACAGATACTGAACCGGTATCATTTGTGGGTACAACTGAGCATACGGGTGATGCACAGGAAAATAGTTGAGAAAATGAAATTGATATGGTAAAATTTGAATCACGTAATATAATGATTGTATGGACACAATTGTGCTAAAATACTCTTGACGGCGGAT
>CASEVP010000072.1 GCA_949291345.1 uncultured Ruminococcus sp. | reverse complement strand
GCAACCTGGATCGATTATAATAAATTAGAAAAAAACATTTAGCCATGGTAAAATAAGCAAAAGAGGAAAAAATGTCAGGGAAGGTAAGGAATTGTATGCAGCACGGGTATATTGACTGCCACGATCCGCTTTGGTGATTCCATTTTTGCTTTTCCCATTCATCCGTATAGCGGTTGACAGGTATCGGTAATTCCTCAGCAGCTTTTGTCGATCCGATCTGTTTCGCAAGATTTACTGCCTGCACTTTTTATTCTTTTTCATATTCTCTGTGATTTGACATCTTTTTGCCCTCCGCTTTTTTTATGATTGTATTTGCTTGAGGGTGATCTGTCATGTTTTATGATACAACATCAGTTTGTGGGTATTTGGTTTTATAAACTGGAAGTTGTAACTAATATTATTCGCCTTGAGGAACATTTTCGTTTAAACTTTTATTTCGGTAATTCAAGTTTGTGCGAATTGTATATCCCTGATTTTCCCAGAAGTCATTTGCTGCAATATTATCTTTAAAAACCAGTCCGAATACTTTTGTAATACCTTCTTTGCGCAGAGCTTCTTCTGCCTTCTTAACAAGCATTCGAGCTACTCCTTGACGGCGAAAATCAGGACGAACACATAAATGATGTACAATTGCACGTCTTCCATCATGACCAGTAAGTATAACACCAACTATCTTATGATTCTCAGTACATTCATTAAGATATGCTAAAAAACAAGTAGTCGGATTACGTTTTAAGTATCTTTCAATTCCTTTTCTGCTATCATCCACTGGATTCATTGCCCGTCTTGCTTGTTCTGTGCTATTCCAAAGTTCATAAATCAAATCATAGTCCCCAATTACTACAGGTCTAATATTAATATTCATAGTATTTTACCTACTTTCTTTAATTCCGATTTATCATTGCATTATTATAACAATTCTCCCTGGAAAAAGTCAACTCAAAACTTGAACCCGTTTTTCCAACGGACATAGGTTTGTCAATGATGCATTACAAAACAATTAGAAAATTTCGCCGGTGGTTAAAAAAGCTTTAACGTAGTCGGCAGGATAACTCCAATTCAAGAGGTGTATAGGAAAAAGGTTGTATTTTCTGTGGTGAACAGTAAGCTGCTTTTTAAAATTTTCAAACGAGTAAAACGTTATGCATTGCATAGAAATATTCGTTGCCTTTGCGGTGAGAACGTTCGACTTTCCCGTTGTGCCTCGGCATGTAAGGTTTGATGACCTTGTACTTGATTCCGTACGCTTTGAGTCGTTTTTCAAATAATGTTGATGTTTGTAACACAGGTCAGCCTTTTCCACTATTTTTTTCTGAATTGTCACTCTTCTATTATTGCAAACCTGCATAATTGTCTTGTTAACAATGTTTTGTTGCCTTGACAATTTGAAGAGATTTTGTTATGATAGGTAAGGACAGTATTTCTACATTGCGGAAAATTGTACTATTTTGCGAGATTTTTAAAGAATAAAGATCTTGCACAGGAGGAAACATTATGAGACAAACCGTTCAAACGCTGCAGGCAAAAAAAGAACAGGGAGAAAAAATAACAATGCTCACCTGTTATGATTATTCTATGGCGAAATTGATGGATGCCGCTGGATTGGATATGCTTTTGGTAGGCGATTCTCTTGGAAATGTAATATTAGGTTATGAAGATACTATTTCCGTGACAATGGAAGATATGATTCATCATACATCAGCCGTTGCAAGAGGAACAAAGGATGCATTTGTAGTGGCGGATATGCCTTTTATGTCATATCAGACATCGGTGTATGATGCGGTTGTAAATGCCGGAAGACTAATGAAAGAAGGTAGAGCCAGTGCGGTAAAGCTAGAGGGAGGAAAAGTTGTTTGTCCACAGATTCAAGCAATTGTGCAGGCATCTGTTCCGGTTGTTGCACATCTGGGAATGACGCCCCAATCAGTCAATACATTTGGCGGATTTAAAGTACAGGGAAAAACCATAGATGCTGCAAGGAAACTTCTAGAGGATGCATTAGCAGTCGAAGAGGCTGGTGCTTTTGCGGTGGTTTTGGAGTGTGTGCCAGAAAAATTGGCAGCCTATATCTCTTCTCAACTGCGCATTCCTACGATAGGAATTGGCGCAGGTGCAGGTTGTGATGGTCAGGTTTTGGTTTATCAAGATATGTTAGGCATGTTTTCTGATTATTGTCCAAAATTTGTAAAGAAATTTGCTAATATCGGTGCTTTTATGCAGGATGCATTCCGTTCTTACTGTAATGAAGTCAAAACAGGGCAGTTTCCTGAAAAGGAACATACCTATCAAATATCAAACGAAGTGATGCAGAAGCTGCAGCAGGAGGGAGAGCAACAATGAAAATCATAGAAACAGTTGGAGATATGCGGGCACAAGTAAAAGTATGGAAAAAAGAGGGATATCGTGTTGGATTGGTACCAACAATGGGATATTTGCATGAAGGTCATCAAAGCTTGATCAAACGGGCATGCCGTGAAAATGATAAAGTTGTTGTCAGCGTGTTTGTCAATCCGACACAATTTGGTCCCAATGAAGATTTAGAAAGCTATCCGCGAGATTTAGAACATGATGCGGCATTGTGCCAACAGTGTGGAGCGGCTGTTATTTTTCACCCTACTCCGGCTGAAATGTATCCGGAGGGATATTGCACATTTGTAGATATGGATATTTTGACAAAGGAATTGTGTGGGTTGAGCAGACCGACGCATTTTCGAGGTGTGTGTACCGTAGTATCCAAATTGTTTCATATAGTACAGCCTGATATGGCATATTTCGGAGAAAAAGATGCTCAGCAGCTTGCTGTTATTAAACGTATGGTATCCGATCTGAATATGGATGTGCAGATTGTAGGGTGTCCCATTGTGCGGGAAGCAGATGGTTTGGCAAAAAGTTCGCGAAATACGTATTTGAGTTTGGAAGAAAGGAAGGCAGCACTTGTATTGAGCAAAAGTATTTTTGCGGGGAAAAAAATGGTAGAATCGGGAGAAAAAAGTGCAGATAAGCTGGTAAATTTAATGAAAAGTATTATAGAAAAAGAACCTCTTGCCAAAATTGATTATGTAAAAGTGGTGGATTTGATGACAATGCAGCAAATAACTGTATTGGATCGTCCGTTTTTGGCGGCAGTAGCTGTATATATTGGAAAGACGCGATTGATAGACAATTTCATGGTTCAGGAGGTATGAAAGGCATGACCATTACGATGTTAAAAGGAAAAATTCACAGAGTAACGGTTACGCAGGCAGAATTGCATTATGTGGGCAGTATAACTGTAGATGCGGATCTACTGGATGCTGCTGGAATTCTGGAGTATGAGGCAGTGCAGGTTGTCAATATTGCAAATGGTAATCGTTTTATGACATACACCATTGCTGGAGAGCGTGGCTCAGGTGTCATCTGTCTGAATGGGGCAGCAGCTCGGCAGGCTCAGCCAGGAGATAAGGTGATTTTGATGGCATATGCCCAAGTTTCACCGGAAGAAGCAAAGGATATGCGGCCACAGGTGGTTCTAGTTGATGATGATAATAGGATAAGTCATGTGACTCATTATGAAAAGCATGGGGAACTGGTGTAAATGAGGTGGATATAATGCTGCAAGGAAAAACAGTTGTATTAGGCGTGACAGGAAGTATTGCCGCATACAAAACTGCGCCTTTAGCAAGTGCACTTGTAAAGCAACATGCAGACGTGCACGTGATAATGACACAGAATGCAGTAAATTTCATTACACCAATTACTTTTGAAACATTGACTGGGAACAAATGTCTTGTAGATACATTTGATAGAAATTTTCAATTCCATGTTGCTCATGTCAGCTTAGCCAAAAAAGCAGATCTTATATGTATTGCACCGGCTTCTGCCGATGTCATTGGAAAAATTGCTAATGGAATTGCAGATGATATGCTGACGACAACAGTGATGGCATGTAAAGCTCCTGTTCTTTTTTCACCTGCGATGAATACAAACATGTATGAAAATCCGATTCTGCAGAATAATTTGCAAAAATTAAAACAGTTTGGATATATGGTAATTGCCCCAGCATCAGGAATGCTGGCATGCCGTGATATAGGTAAGGGAAAAATGCCAGAGCCGGATGTAATATTGGAATATATTTTGCGGGAAATTGCTTGTGAAAAGGATTTGAAAGGGAAAAAAATCTTAGTTTCTGCCGGACCAACACAAGAAGCAATTGATCCTGTACGTTATATTACCAATCATTCTACAGGTAAAATGGGCTATGCAATTGCTCGTCAAGCAGTGTATCGTGGTGCAGATGTTACACTAGTAACTGGGAAAACCGCATTGGATCCCGTGCCGTTTGCTGAAACTATATCAGTAATTTCTGCTGCGGATATGTTTGATGTTGTTACAAAACGTGCCCCATTTCAAGATGCTATAATTATGGCAGCAGCAGTTGCTGATTATCAGCCTGCGTATGTTGCATCGGAAAAGCAAAAGAAATCAAAAGAAGTTGTGGAAATCCCACTAAAACGGACACAGGATATTTTAGAATATTTGGGTCGTCATAAACTGCCAAATCAATTTTTGTGCGGATTCTGCATGGAAACCCAGCATTTGTTGGAATATGCAAGAGAAAAACGAGAACGAAAAAATCTAGATATGATTTGTGCCAATAATTTAAAAGTAACAGGTGCCGGATTCGGAACCGATACTAATGTAATTACACTGATTCAGAAGGACAATGAAAAAGCATTTCCATTGCTTACAAAAAGGGAAGTTGGAGATGCCATATTAGATGTTATTGCTGCATGGTTAAAACAGCATGAATCTCATTAAAGTAATACGTACCAAGATTGTGTCGTCAAATCTGACTAATGCAATAAAATTTGCATATGAAAAGAATGTAAAGTCAATAAATTGGTTGTTACACCATTTTTCGAAATTGATGACATTAAGAAAGCGATTATGAACCTTGTGGAAAGTCGTTTTAAGAAAATAATAAAAAAGAGAACGATCAGACAAAATTCTGTTCGTTCTCTTTTTTTTAAATAATGATTTTTATTTATTCGAACCGGCAATGCGATCTTTAATGAAATTGTGAACTTGATCCGGTTGAATGTGTAGTACAATACCAAATTCCTGATAGAGTCTGGATTCAGCAGAATGCATAGCAGCTTCATCGGCAGCAGAAAGTCTACGACCAGAACTACGCTTTTTTTCAGCTTGCTGGTGGAGACTGCGCATCATTTGTATCATTTCACGATAATCATCGTTGTGAAGAATAGATTGGAATATGCCTCGCCTTTGACGACTGTTGTCACACCATTGTGAGTTGTCATCTTTTTCTAATGCCATTTCATCAATTAATGTGTATATCTGTTCTTTTGTGAGCAATGGACGTATACGTTCGTTTGCACGAGAAAAAGGTATATAATATGTAGAATGGCTATTGTCCAATGGACAAAGTTTGTAATACGTTTCTTCGTGGATTCCATCAAATGTTCTGTTTTCCAGTGCCACGATTTTGCAAACACCAAATCCGCTGTATGAAACGTATTGTCCTGGTTGGAAGTGAAAGCATAAGTCATTAATGTTGTTTGTTTGCTCTTTTACCATATCAACCCTCCGTATTCTTAGTGAAGCCATTCCATCGCGATTATCCCACATCGCAGGAAATCTTGTCTGAAAATGCCAATTTGTTTCTATTTTTATATTATAGCATATTTTGTGAAAAAAAACCAGAGAAAAATTTCACAAATGCAGGGGGATGAAAACTGTGCAACTTGATAAAAAAGAAAGGTACAATAAAAAAATATTGTGTTGAATACCAAATGATAATGTATACGAATTAGAAATTATATGATGTATGTATTACGTTTCCCAAGTTCAGACTTTTAATAGTTTGGTTTTCAAAACTTTTTAGTTGTTACAATTCTGAAAAACTAAACTACTATAATAGAATTATCCAGAAGAAATTGTAAAATTACAATTGTAGCTAGAGAAAGGAAAAAATAATGGAGCGTGTCAAACAAAGTTTTTCAGTGTTGCCTGTTTTGGAGCAGGAAAGTAATGAAGCATTATGCATACGAATACAAAATGGAGATAAGAAAGCAAGAATGCAATTGTTGGAGCAAAATGAGGGTATGATTCATACAGTTGCGTGGAGAGAAAGGCGCCGTTATGCATATTTGTCATTGGAATTGGAGGATTTATGGGCAGCCGGTCAAATTGGTTTGCTTCGGGCAGCGAAATTGTTTCAGCCGAAAAGCGGCAATCATTTTGTCACTTATGCATGGATTCATGTACGACAAGCGATACAAAGAGAAATTGTGTATGGCGGAACAATCATACGAATTCCCGTGCATTTGCATGACAGAATGCATAAATTGGCGGTATATCGAGAACCATACACAGCAGTAAATTATCAAGAACTGGCAAATCGTGTGACTCAAGAGGAACAGGAGGGGCGTGGTATCACAGAACGGGAAATTAAAGAATATATGTGCTGTGTAGAACCATTTGCGATGCTGCAGAGTCTCAATGATACCTTGTTGTTTGGCGGAGAAACGGAAAGGCAGGATATGGTCGCATATCCGGACATATACACGCCTGAAGATTTGGCGATACAAAATGTTCTGTTGGAACAATGTTTGTGTCAGTTAACTGAGCGTGAGAAGCAGGTGATCAAGCTGCGGTATGGACTTGATGGAAGTGAGGCATGTACATTATTGGAAGTCGGGAATAAGATGGGGATTACGAAGGAAAGAGTTAGACAACTTGAACAGCGATCTCTGAAAAAAATGCGTCATTGGTGCGAAAGTTTGTAAATTATCATGTTGTTGTCAGTTTTTGCGATGTGAATTAATACCGTTGGGACACGTTTTGACAAAAAAGAAAAGGAAAAAGTCGTACAATATTCATGAGAAAGGTAGGGAGCACTTAGTGCTCCCGGAAAAAAAGGAGGAAGAAATGGATATGGCAGTAGCAATACGAATAGAAGGACAGCGTGTAATTGCCGTATTACGAGGTGAGATCGACCATCACGGCGCTAGATCGATGCGAGCAAAAATTGATGAGGCAATACAGGCATATCAACCTTCAATTTTAATATTGGATTTTGCAGAAGTGACATTTATGGATAGTTCCGGGATAGGTCTTATTATGGGTCGTCATAAACTAATGGGGGAAATTGGAGGAAGTGTAATTGTGCAGAATCCGCCTTTGCACATCAAACGAGTTATGAAAATTTCTGGTATGGAAAGGATCGTACAAATCCAAATGGAAAAAATGGAAAGAAGGGAAGAATTTTGAAAATTATCAACAGCGTCAAATTTATTTTTCCGGGAATCTCAGAAAATGAACGAACTGCACGTGCCGTAGTTTCAGCCTTTTTGGTGCAATTGGATCCCACTGTTGAAGAATTAGCAGATATCCGTACTGCTGTATCAGAAGCGGTTACCAATTCTATTGTACATGGATATCGAAATAAATCAGGAGATGTGGAATTACATATTAAACTATTACAAAACCGGGAGATTTATTTACGTATTAAGGATAAGGGGTGTGGTATAACAGATGTAAAACAGGCAATGCAGCCGTTGTTTACCACATTACCTGAAGAAGATCGTGCAGGACTAGGATTTGCTGTCATGGAAAGTATGATGGATAAACTACAAGTAAAAAGTATACCAGGAAAAGGGACAACGATCGTAATGCGAAAAAAACTGGAGAATCCGATATGCCAGGAAGAATAGCTGTACCGCATGCTGAAGAGCATCTGGGTCTGGTACATTTATGTGCAAATCGATTCCGAAATCGTGGGATAGAATATGATGAATTGTATTCTGCCGGATGTGTGGGATTGTTGAAAGCAGTAAAGGGATTTGACATTGAAAGAGGACTTCAGTTTTCAACATATGCGGTGCCAGTCATATTAGGGGAGATCAAACGTTTATTTCGTGATGGAGGAATACTGCACATCAGCCGAAGCTTACAGGAACGTGTATTAAAATTGAAACAGGAGCAAGAAAAGTATGAACAACAATTTGGGCGTTCTCCTACTGTTTCAGAATTGAGTGTGCGCAGCGGCATATCTGAAGAAGAATGTATAGAGGCGCTGTGTGTAATGCAGGCACCACTCTCTTTGACAAGAGAGAGCAATGAGGAGGAAGACAGTCAATATGAGATACCGGTAGAGGCGCCATATCAGGAAGTGGGCGATCGAATTGTGTTACGGGAACTTATGAAAAAGATGGAAGAACGAGACCGGATGCTGCTGGAACTGCGATATTTTCGGGAGTATACACAGTCTAAGACGGCAAAAATACTTGGAATGACCCAAGTACAGGTATCAAGGAGAGAAAAAAAACTGCTGAATCTTCTTCGGTCACAAATGATGGATTGAAAAACAGGGAATGCAAAAGCATTCCCTATTTTTGATGTTTTAACACTTGCATTAAGGGAAGAAATCAGATATAATAGGAATATGTCTATACACAATATCAAGAAGACTGGAAGGAAACATATGAATGTATTATCAAAAATCGAACCACTGCTTATGAAAGTACAAAAACCAGCGCAGTATATTGGCGGGGAAATAGGGAGTGTAATTAAAGAGAAGGAAACTGTAGATGTGCGTTTTGCATTTTGCTTTCCCGATACGTATGAGATTGGCATGTCTCACTTGGGAATGAAAATATTGTACAGCCTAGTGAATGCAAAACAAAACTATTGGTGTGAGCGGGTTTTTGCACCATGTGCAGATTTTGAAGTGTTAATGCGTGAAAATCATATTCCGCTTTATGCGTTGGAAAGTCTGGATCCAGTGCGGGAATTTGATATGGTGGGATTTACATTACAATATGAACTTTCTTATACAAATATATTAAATATGCTGGATTTAGCGGGGATTCCGTTGCATGCGAAAGATCGGGGAGAATCGTTGGTTCCGCTTGTATTTGCAGGAGGTCCTTGCGTATGTAACCCAGAACCACTTGCTGCATTTTTTGATTTCTTTATCCTAGGAGAAGGCGAAGAGGTAAATCTGGAGATCATGGATTTGTATCTAGAAATGAAAGAAAGGGGCGCTACAAGAAGTGAATTTCTAAAAGAAGCAGCGAAAATCAAAGGGATTTATGTACCATCGTTGTATGATGTATCATATCAAAAAGATGGTACAATTGCCGCAGTTACGCCCAGAGGAGACGCTCCTGCAAAAATTCAAAAGCGAATTGTGGATAATATGGACAGAGCATTTTATCCAGAGACGTTTGTAGTCCCCTATATGGAGATTGTGCACGATAGAGCGGTGGAAGAAGTGCTTAGAGGGTGCATTCGCGGCTGTCGATTTTGTCAAGCGGGTTTTTTGTATCGACCTTTTAGGGAAAAATCTCCTGAGATAATCGAAAAACAATGCAAAGACCTTTGTGGTTCGACTGGATATCAGGAAATTTCCTTTTCTTCGTTGAGTACAAGTGATCATAGCCGATTGGAAGAGACGCTAAATACATTGCTGCCATATTTTGAAACTAACAGAATTAACTTGACACTGCCTTCACTTCGTGTGGACAATTTTTCTAAAGAATTGATGGATCGAATTCAAGGGG
>CASEVP010000071.1 GCA_949291345.1 uncultured Ruminococcus sp. | reverse complement strand
TACCACATAAATCCAATCCACCTACCTTGGATAAAACGTCAATCACATCATCGGGATCGGGTCGTTGTTTTTGTATTGCAGATCGAATGACTTGTACCTTATGCTGCACACCTATACGGGACAGGCCTGCTCCTCTTCCAGTCACTTTCTCCGGATCTACATGCTCCAGCACTGATAAGACTGCACTGGAGGTCGTGGTATTGCCAATACCCATTTCCCCAGTTACTATTAAGTTATATCCGTCTTTTTTTTTCTCCTTTACTAGTTGTATCCCAGTAACAATTGCTTTCTCTACTTCTTCCCTTGTCATTGCCGGTTCTTTTGCAAAATTTTTTGTACCATATGCAATTTTCCGAATATCTAGACCCTCACATAACAAATCTCTGTTAATTCCAATATCGATCGGAAAAACATCTGCTCCTGCTACCCGTGAAAAAGAATTGATTGAAGCAATTCCTTTCGTAAAATTGGAAGTAACGATAGATGTAATTTCACTAGTAGATTGTGTAACCCCTTCCGATACGATACCATTATCTGCACAAAAAATTAAAACCGCTTTTTTAGGTCGTGGGATCTCTGCACTGCCAACTATTCCAGCTAGCTGTATGACCATTTCTTCCAGCCTTCCCAGACTCCGCAACGGCTTTGCGATATTATCCCACTTTTGACTCGCCTTTTGCATGGCGGATTCATCTAGCGGTCGAATCTTTGACAAATAAGCTTCCAGCATATACTACTTCTCCTTTTCTCTGCAATCGGTGAAAAATATGCCACGATATTATGTGCTTCCATTCCGTTGTAAACATACTCTATAAAAGCACTAATGCATTCTGTATGACAATTTATTAGGAAAGACAATTACAATCATTTTCTAACACTTTAATCACCTCTGTAATCGTCATATACTCTTCCTGCGGTGCCTGAATACAGATGACAGGTATTTTACACATTTTAGCAGCAGTTATTTTTTCATGCATTCCTCCCCGCTTTCCGCTGTTCTTTGATACAATTACATCAATTTGATTTTGCTGTATTAGTCTTACTGTGTCCTCTACCGTAAACGGCGGCATAGCATATACCATATGTGCTTTCGATTCTTTTGTCATTTCTCTGGATGCATCTGTGTCTAACACTCTTGCCCATACCCGTTTGGAAAAGTCCGGTATTTGCATCTGATAAAAGAAAAGGGTGTTCCCGCCGGTTGTCAGCAGAATATTTCCAGTGGTTTGCCGCAATAAATGTACAGCTTCTTCCTTGGAATTTACATAAGTAATATCATCATAATCATAGTTTTCTTGCGGTCTCCCAATACGATAGTATGGTATGTGAAGTTTCTCACATACCGTTTTTACATTTCTTGTCACTTCCACAGCAAATGGATGCGACGCATCTACAACAATGTCAAATCCACTTAACGCAATATGAAACTTTTTTTCGTCTAATCGTCCTACATGAACTGTACAATTTGTAGATTCCAGAATGGTCTTTCCATATGGCGTTGCCACAAATGCCGTTATTTGCAGCCTGTCTGAAATATGCACAATCAGATCGGTTGCCTCACTTGTCCCCGCAATCACTGCTATCTTCTTCCCATTTGTTTTCTCTTTTTTCAATATAATACCCTCTTGGCGTGATCATTTTTCCATTTTTACAATAGGTTTTAGAGTTCCCGATTAAAACCACACAAAACATATCTACTGGCTCATCCTTTAACTTTTCCAAAGAAGTCAGCCACATCTTTTGATCAGCTCTTCCTGCATTTCGGACAATGCCTACCGGAGTATTCAAGTCCCGATATTGCCCAATCAATTTAGCTGCTTTTGCAAGATATTCCGTCCGTAATTTTGATTTCGGATTATACAAACAAATAACAAAATCCGCCTGTGCTGCCAATGCAACTCTCCGATAAATTTGATCCAATGGTGTCATGCAGTCACTAAGACTGATAACAGCAAAATCATGCATCAATGGTGCACCTAGTACTGCTGCGGCCGCACTTGCCGCCGTTACACCTGGTACCATTATCACTTCAACATCTGCCTGCATTTCTTGTGCCACTTCCAGTACCAGACCTGCCATACCATAAATGCCACTATCCCCACTAGACACCATTGCAACATTTTTTCCGGAAACCGCTGCTTCCAATGCGGTACGACACCGTTCCACCTCTTGGCACATCGGTGTCGCATAAAAATTTTGATCAGGAAACTGTATCTTGAGCAAATTAATGTATGCGGTATATCCGACAATTAGATCCACACTCTGCAGTACCTCTACCGCCTGTTCTGTCATATATATTCTATCTCCCGGTCCAAATCCGACAACATACAATTTTCGACTCATTCTGTCTCCTCCAACACAATCGGACTCATTTTTTTTCGACACGCTGCAAATGTAATGCCAGGATATTTAACCTTTCCAGTCAAAACGTCTCCCTGCCCGGATGCAAGATAACTGCACGCCTCAGAAACAGAAGAAACCCCTGCGACACTTGCAACGAATTCAGAAGCTGCAAATGGATATGTGCACTTTTGAATCTGCTCGTTTGCAACGATCTTCAAAGGAATCTGATATTGCTCACAAAGATCCAGAATAGCGGGTTCGTGTGCTTTCAAAGAGATAGTTGCAATCATCGCCACCGCATGTACACTCAGCCTATGTTCCTGCAGAAAGTGTAGAAAACAATTTATCAATTCTGTACTATCTGTATACTTCTTACAGCCAACACCAACAACTATACTGGCTGGGCGAAGCAGCAATCGCTTTTGATTAGGCTCTTCCGGTAATATTTTATCTGTGATGCAAACTTGATAGGGCAGTTTTTTTTCTTTGGATACCAAGATCTGTACCGGCAATGGCTGTTCTTTCAACGGTATATCAGAATACAACTGTATTTGTTTTCCTTCCAACATTGCACCGCTTATCCATTTCAATTCTGATAAATTTTCGATGTACAGACGATTTCGCTTTGCTACTTCGTCAAAAGCAAGGACACCCTGCACATCCGTTGCCGTGGTAATCACTGGCTCACCTCCAGTCACACGTGCAATTTTACATGCAAGCGCATTTGCACCGCCAAGATGACCAGACAACAAACTAATTACATATTTTCCATTCTGATCTGACACAATCACAGCCGGATCTGTTACTTTGGATTGCAGAAATGGCGCAATAGTTCGTACCACAATCCCCGTTGCCATGAAAAAAACAAGTGCATCATAGGAATAGAACGCTGCTTTCACATTTTCGGAAAATGCCTCTTTTCCATAGAGCGTTCCTCCATATACTTTCATGATTAATTCCGCTGTCTGTTTTCCCTTTTTTGTCAACCAGAAATATGCAATTTTCATTCGCAAACTCCTTTACGAAACTCATGCGTAAATGTCCTATCATACAATTTGGATAAGTCATACGTATCTCCCAGAAAATCACCGACTGTGACAATCGCCGTTTTGGTAATACCCGATTCACGTACCTGTTGGACAATTGTTTCTAGGTTTCCTATTATAATTTTTTGATCTGGCCAGCTTGCTTTATATATTACTGCAACGGGTGTTGTCTTTTCATATGACGTCAACAATTGCTGTACAAGCTGTTCCATGTTTCCGACTGATAAAAACAATACCATTGTTGCATGATGTTTTGCCAATGCAGCAATACTTTCTCGCTCCGGTACCGATGTCCTTCCTCCCATTCTGGTGAGAATCACAGTCTGCGATACATTGGGCAAAGTGTACTCTTTCTGTATTGCCGCTGCTGCTGCCAAAAAAGAACTAACACCCGGTACTACTTCGTGTGCAATTCCCATTTCATCCAATGCGTCCATTTGTTCCCGAATAGCACCGTATATAGAGGGATCTCCGGTATGTAAACGCACCGTTGTTTTATCTTGCCGTTCTGCATCCCGCATTACATCAAGCACTTCTCCCAAAGTCATTCGAGAACTGTCATAAATGTCGCAGTCGTATTTCACATCGTTCAACACTGCTGCATTCACCAATGAACCAGTATATATTACCACATCGGCATTGTCAATCAGTCTCTTTCCCTTAATTGTCAATAATTCTGGATCTCCGGCACCTGCTCCAACAAAATATACCACTACAGCAACCCTCCCTTTTTGATTAACAGCGTTGTAAAATAGGATTGTTCTCCATTTTTTGGCGTGCCAATGTATTCATTCTGCATTCCTACATTTTGAAACATGATGGTATTATTCAACAGTCCCCTTGATTCCAACAATGGTATCAGCCATTTCATTGCTTTACCAGCCTTCATTATCAAAATATTGTCAAACCGCTCCAATGTACTGTCAACCGATTCTTTGGAAATCACTCCAGGCATGACCATAAGCGATTCTCCATTTTCGCATAAACTCTGCTGTGCCTTCGCCGCTCCCGAACAAAATGACGGAATGCCAGCCACTACTTTTGTTTCATATCCATTCATTTTCAGAATTTGCCGTACATATGTTGCCGTACTATACACTGATACATCTCCAAGAGTAACCATCGCCACCGTTTTTCCGGCATCTAACGCTTGATAAATTGACTGCATCGCCTCATTCCGCAAATTCACACGATAATCCGTTTTGGGTTTCATCGGAAACACCATTTCTATTTTTTCGGCTTGTTCCATATTTGCCGCTTGTACTGCGATTTGATATGCAATTGAACATTTCCCTTTCTTTTTAACCGGAATAATAATAACATCAGCTTTTTCTAATATATCTCTGGCTTTTAATGTCATGTCCATTGGATCACCAGAGCCCACACCAACTGCATAAAAAATACCTTTTTTCATCTCTATGCCCTCGTTTCGCACGAATAAATGGTAATTGGATGATTTCCCTCCAACATGTGATAATTTCCCACTGACTTTACACTGCTTACCGCAATTTGCACTACTTCCAGATTTGTTTTTTCTGTCAGTAGTGGCAAAAGCAAAGACTGCGTTTCCAATGTCACAGCACTGATTACCAGTCGTATCTTCTTTGGAAGGCTACAGATATATGCGATAATTTCTGCCAATGCACCACCACTTCCGCCAATAAAAACACAATCTGCAACCGGCAGCGTGCCCATCTTTTCTTCTGCCTTTCCTGCAACAATATGTAAATGCTCTAATGAAAATAATGCTCGATTTTTTTTCAATACTTCCAGTGCCGCCGCCTTATATTCTACTGCGTACACTTGCCCATACGGGCACATGCGAGCACACTCCACTGAAATACTACCTGTTCCAGCACCTAAATCCCATACCACATCTCCGGGATGGAGACGCATTTTACTTAGGATAACAGCACGAATTTCTTCCTTCGTCATAGGGGAAGCGTTTCGGATAAAGGCACTATCTGGCAAAAGCGCTGGAAGAACCAGTTCCCTTGGTTCCGGATTCTTCACTGCCGCTACACAAAGTGCAGGATTTTCCCGTTCCCCATACGACTTAATGTTTCCATGCCATAATTTTTGTTCCGGATACGTCAAATCCGCCCCTACATAAAGCATGGTTTCTCCTAACCCATACTGTATCAATGCCTTCGCAATCTCTCTGGGTCCATGCACTTTTGAGCAAAAAAAGAATGTCACCGGATATCTTGAAACGGTATATGCAATTTTACCCGCATGAAATTCTCTGCCATGCATACTGCATATTTTGGACTCTTCCATAGTCAGACCAAATGCAGCCGCAAGCAGCTGCAAAGAGCCAACGCCAGGTATCACATCTATAGAAATAGAAGGATACCGAATGGTGATGGTGCGATATAGACTATACAGCAACGGATCGCCGGAAACGATTATACCAACCGATTCCTTTTCCAAATGCTGCGGAATTTTTTCAAGAAACACAGAGAGATTATGAATCGGTCTTCCGTTTTTCACATGCAGACCCAAAAGAAGCCGTTTAGATGCATACACACAATCCATTTTTTCCAGTACTTTTCTAGCAATTGGCAACATATATTCTTCTGTACCACCGCCACCGCCAACCATGACTAATTTGTGCTGCATCGAAACCATTCCCTTCGAATTTTTTGAATATTTGCGCTTTCAGCCAAAACGGTATTTTTTTCGTTAATCAAAATCATACCAATTTGCAGTTTTCCGTGAGTTCGCTTCCGGCAATTTTCACAAACGCTTGCAACGATAGAATTCCAAACTTTTTCCTTGATTGAAAGCTCCTGCAATAACTCCTGCATTTGTATCGTTGTATTACAATTGTATAACATCCGCACCTCCTCGTTAGATGCTCCAGCAAGCGCCGCGTGTGTACATATCACTTCTCGCTGACCGCCTGCTGTATGACTATGCAAATTCATAATATCTGCAGCTGGTTTAACTAGTTTTCCTGGACAACCAACCAAAAGAATATAATGAAACGCCATCTCTTCGGCACAATCCAACAGATAGCCCAGATAATTACTACACAAAATGATTGCCTTAGAGTTTCTCCCATACTGCTGACAAAGATACGTTTCGCCTGTATAGCCTGTGACCAGAGCACATGCATCCCCATATTCCTTGCGACACATTGACAGTTCCAGCTGTAAGGATTCCCGTACTGCCTCCTCACTCATTGGACGCACAATTCCAGTAGTCCCCAAAATGGAAATACCGCCTTGAATCCCCAACCTTCCATTAAATGTTTTTTCTGCAATTTTTTCCCCATCTTCTACTGAAATAGTAACCTTTGCTTTTTTTTGACCAATTACGGAACGAACAGCATCTTTGATCATCTTTCTAGGTACAGGATTAATTGCAGGTTCACCCACCGGAATTTTAAGTCCTTTTCGTGTTACGATTCCAACACCGGGACCTGCTGCAAAAGAAATTTCACCATTTTTATTTCCTATGTCCACCTGCGCAATGACCATACAGCCATTTGTCTCATCCGGGTCGTCTCCCCCGTCCTTTTTCACGCCGCATCGAAAGGGTGTTTTTGCCGTAATTGGCAGATTCAAACATTTTCCGCTTGGCGTTTCCAATGTCACCCACTTTGGGCATTCCCCTTTGACCTGCCAAAGCACCGATGCCATACTCGCAGCCGCTGCACATGATCCTGTCGTATAGCCTTCCCGCAACTGTTTCATACATTTTTCTCCCACTGCTGCAGTATTTGATATATCTTTTTCATATCTACATTTTCTCGAATCAGCATCGCTAATTTATTATACTGCTCTGCTTTATATTCTTCCATGGAATCCATCTTCAAAAAACCAAAATCCATTCCTTTCCGCTTTAACAGCAGTTGTACGAACAACTGTGCAGTGTATTCATTGTCAAAAAAACCATGCAAATATGTACCATATACTGTTCCATTCTCGTTCATATAACCATTGGCTTCTCCGCTGTCCAAAACAGTAAATGGCAGTGCCTTTTTACCCGGTATCGTTTTTCCCATATGAATTTCATATCCGCTGACTTGTTTTTTTTGCATTTCTCTCAAAATACCCGTTTTGCAGCAAATTTCCCCACACACTCTGGTTCTACGTTTTTGCGGCAAAAATATTGTCTCTGTTTCCAGCAATCCAATCCCTCGCATTTCACCGCCTTCTTCGACTCCATCTGGATCAAATAATTTTTCCCCCAGCAATTGAAAACCACCGCATATTCCAAAAATCATGATTCCTTTTTCGTGCTGTTTGTATATTGCATCTTCTAAACCATTTTGACGCATCCATTTCAAATCAGCCATGGTGTTCTTTGTTCCTGGCAAAAAAATCACATCGGGTTCTCCAAGTTCGCATACATTTTCTACATATCGAACAGAAACCGCCGAGAATCGATCAAATACTTTAAAATCTGTAAAATTGGAAATTCTAGGAACACGAATCACTGCAAAATCCAGCTTTGCACCTTGGGATTTCTTATTCTTTAATAATCGTTCTGCAACACTATCCTCATCATCAAGATCAATTTTCGCATAAGGAATCACTCCTAACACAGGAATTTTTGTCAGCTCCTCCAGCATTTTCAACCCAGGCTCCAATATAGAAATATCTCCCCGAAATTTATTGATAAGGATTCCCTGAATGTGATGACGTTCCTCCTCATCCATCAACATGATTGTCCCATACAGTGAAGCAAACACACCGCCACGATCAATATCTCCTACCAAAAGTACCGGAGAATTAGACATTTTTGCCATTCTCATATTGACAATATCTTCATTTTTTAAATTTATTTCTGCTGGACTACCAGCACCTTCCAGCACGATGATATCATTTTCTTTCGCCAAAGAATCGTATGCTTTCATTATATATGGTATCATTTCTTTTTTTTTCTGATAGTAAGTAACAGCATCCATCATACCATAAATTTCTCCGTTGACAATCACCTGAGAATTACAGTTGCTTGTAGGCTTTAGCAAAATGGGGTTCATACGCACATCCGGTTCAACCTCTGCAGCTTCTGCCTGCATCACCTGCGCACGACCCATTTCCAAACCATCCTGCGTCACATAGGAATTCAATGCCATATTTTGTGCCTTAAATGGTACAGTTTGATACCCGTCTTGGTGAAAAATCCGGCACAGTCCTGCCGTTACAAAACTTTTTCCTGCGGATGACATTGTACCCATAATCATAATGGATTTTGCAGACATACAAGATTCCTCCTCTCATGCATGATCAATCTCCTGCATACATTGCAACAAATACGTATTTTCCTTTCTCGTTCTTACCGAAGCACGATAGTATTCACCATTTAATCCTACATAGTTTTCACAGTGCCTCAACAGTATGTCATAAGGAAGTAACTTCTTATGCATATCGTTACAACCGGGAATTCGAAAAAACACATAATTGGCATGAGGTTCCCACACCTGATATCCTAGCGCCTTCAATCCTTCAAAAAGAAATTTACGTTCCTTTTGCAAAAACAAAAGAAATTGATTTCTGTATTCATGTGCTTCTAGTGCCGCACAACCCGCTTCCGACGCCAATATGCTGACTGGCCATGGCTGTCCGATTTCCCGAATCCGTTCTATCACATCCGAATCGGCACAGATACCATAACCCAAACGGAGACCTGGGATTGCGTACAACTTTGTCATAGATTTTACAATCAAAACATGCTTATGTTCTTCCAGTTCCCATAACATGGAATTCCTTCGATCTCCTGTCATCTCCAAGAAACATTCATCCAAAAGTATAAATATATGTTTTTTCTTTGCCGTATCTAGAATTGTACGCATCAAATCCGGAGCGATAAGGTTACCGGTAGGATTGTTCGGATTACACAGTACCAAAAAATCGTATGCTCCCTGTTCCAAAACATCAAGCAAATCTTCTGTTATACAAAATGGAAAATTCATCTTCCAATGAACAATAGAACATCCTGTCTCTTTCAAAGCCTTCTCATATTCTGAAAAAGTTGGCACCGGCAAAAGTGCTTTGGCAGGCTGAATTGCCTGTATGGTTCGAAAAATAATATCTGCTCCGCCGTTTCCACAAACAATATGAGACGAATGTACCTGATGATATGCTGCAAGACCATTTCTCAGCTTTCTTTGGCAAGGATCTGGATAATGGACAAGATCATCTATTGACTGTACAACTGCCTGTTTTACTGTATCTGCCATACCAAATGGATTGATATTTGCAGAAAAATCAATCCACATTTTTTGTTTTTTACAATGCTTTGTATAAATATCTCCTCCATGCTTATCCATCAACTATCTCCTATCTCCACATTTCAAAAACAATTCTGCCTAATCCAAATACCAATACCGTCAAATATGATGTCACATACATTAGTCGATTCATTCGTAAAATATCTTCTTTCTCAATTGGTCGAATTGCATCTCCAATGGTTGGCTTTTCCACCAATTTTCCAAAATACACATGGGCACCTCCGAGCTGGATCTGCAATGCGCCTGCCGCAACTGATTCCGTTTGTGCAGAGTTAGGTGAGAGATGTTTCTTTCTATCCCGAATAAATATTTGAAACGCTTTTTTTCCGTTTAGGCGGGTAAAGAAAGCAGCAACGCACATTAGCAATCCACACAATCTTGATGGAAAAAAATTTGCAATATCATCCAGCTTTGCTGAAACCGTCCCAAAATACCGGTATGATTCATTCTGATATCCAACCATGGAATCTAATGTATTAATAGCCTTATAACACATTCCCAACGGAACACCACCAATCATCAAATAAAAAAGCGGTGCTGTTATTCCGTCAGACGTATTTTCTGCAACAGTTTCAACGCATGCACTGGTCACTTCTTCAGCAGATAATGTGTCAGTTTCTCTGCCGACCAGCCTAGAAAGCTGCTTTCGAGCAAGCAACAGAGATCCACTTCGCAGTGCTGTATAAACTTTTTTACTTTCTTGTGCCAGACATCTTGTTGCAGGAATCTGAAACGCCCAAAACGTATGTAGTACAAACCAAAGCCAGAACGATACCCGATAAGCAATATACAACAAAACAGCGAAAAACAAAAAACTCATCATCGGTACTACAATTGCCAAAATGGTTCCGGCAATTCGTTCTCCTATTTTTGTCTTAGGAAACATTTTGCGCAAAAAATGCTCCATTGCTGCAATGCATTTTCCAATCCATACAACAGGGTGAGGCAGCCACACAGGATCCCCCATAAGCAAATCCAAAAGATATCCGAATATAATACTAATCAGAATCCACAAAATATTCTTACTCCTTTCGTAATTCGCCGCCTTTCAGATACATACCCAATCCACAACAGATTCGTTCCACACTGTCTGCATTTTCTGCCAAAATAGCATTCATTCTACCGACTGCCTCTCTCCACAGACGCTGTTCAGCAGTAACAGGAACCAGTCCACATCCAACTTCTTGCGTGATTACAACAGTATCTTTCCATTTTGGCAAAATATTGCGTATTTCCGCAACAGGATCTCTCTCTCGTTTTAACCACCATGCAACAAGCTGCTCACAATGCAGTATCAATTTTTCTCCATTCCAGCTCTCCGGCGGCATATAAAGTGCATCCCATGTGTCTTCTTCATGCAATCCATATTTTCGCATAGCATACATCTGTTTTCCCTGCGCATATCCGCCAATAATCAACCGCAAAATAAGACACCTCCTGCCATTGCAATTCCAAGCAAAACACCCGTTTCACATATTTCAAGAAAAAAACCTGCCAAATCTCCGGTCACGCCGCCAAACGCTTTCTTTTGCATACGATAGTATCCTGCAAATATCAGCAATGAAATACTCACAACAATTAAAGCAAGCCATTTCCATACAACCAATGCCAAAACACCTAGTACAGCATATAATACAATTAAAATCCACTGAACCGGCTTTTCGGAATTTTCACTAAAAGTCTTTGCCAAAGAACTGCTTGATGCAATGGGGAATGTCATGATCGAAATGCCGCTAAGACACCGTATCATCATCATTGCACAGGTAATCAATCCAAGAATAAAAGGTGAATATGAACCATATATTTCTACAAATGAACCAAACTGCACCATCAAAAGTAAAATCACGCTGAAAACAGCAAATGGGCCGCAATTGGGATCTTTTAAAATCCGAAGTTTTTCCTCCATCGATCGTCTCGAAAACAATGCATCGGCAGTATCACAAAACCCATCCAAATGAATCCCGCCCGTCACAAACACAAGCATCAAAACAGACAAGGCACCAAACAAAATCGCTCTAATCCGCAAAAAATAGCATATAGTCCATACCATCAAAAGGCCAAAACCGCAAAGAATACCGACAAGCGGAAAAAAAATCATCGCATACCGCAAGTTTTCCTTTTTCCAGCGCAAACATTTCACAGGCAGTACACTATACATGGCAAATGCAATACAAAAGGCGTCAATCCATGATTTCATGATACCATTTTTCCCCTTTCCAGAAAATCGGAATACCAGCATAGGATTCCATTACAATGTCTGCACAGGCAGCAATCGTACAATTTATCCGTCCTAAATATTGTAAATAATGCTGTATTTGCTTATCTTGCGGTATACCGTCACTAAATATTTCATTTGTGACAATAGTAACATGGTGCATTCTTCGCAGCAATACCGATACTCCATTCAAAATTGTTTCTGCTGGATCTTGTACTGCATTTCCAAATTGCTCATTTGCCAACAAATTACTCATGCACTCCAGCAGTACACTGGCATTTTCTGTCAACATCTCCGCATTTTCTTTTAAGCATACAGGAACTTCTATCGTTTTAAAACCCTTGCCTTCCCTCTGCTTGCGATGCTGTAAAATTCGTCTCCTGCATTCTGCATCCTGCGCTTGCATAGTTGCTAAATAGTATAATGGCCGTCCACCAAGCCGGCATATAATATTCTCGGCAATTTTTGATTTTCCACTGCCGGCTCCCCCTGTAATAAGTACTATCATTTTCTTTTTTTCCTCTTCTGATATTCCACGCAGCTTAGTGAAAACTGTTCCACTGCTTTCGGATTAGACGGAAAGTACACATGAGGAAATCCCGCCACAATATGGCTATTGTGCTGTATTGCTTCCCATGATATCCCACTTGGTTTTACCGCTTTAAACGATTTCCCATTGCATGTACTGTCTGCATAATGAAATTCATGCCCGCATATTTGCGTTCCTTTTTTTCCGATGATTGTATCCTCTTTTGCTTCTATTGTCACATAACCAAACCGACAAAGTTTATCCCCCAATTTCGTACTGCCAGGCAAAAGATGAGCCATCGAATATCGGTTCCCATAATGATCTTCTAGAAATTCTTGTATATACATAAATCCACCGCATTCAGCAAATATCGGTATCCCCTTTTTCGAAATTGCTTGCAAACTTTCTATAAATCCAGTATTTGCACTAAGTGCCGGCGCATAAAGTTCCGGATATCCGCCTCCAAAATACAACCCGTCCAAACTGTCGGGCAAATTGCTGTCATGAAGGGGAGAAAATTCTACAATTTCAGCACCGCACTCCTGCATGAGTTCCAGATTTTCAGCATAATAAAAACAAAATGCCTCATCTCTAGCAATTCCCAAGCGATATGGCACATGTTTTCGTGGCTTTGGCAACGTGTAACATATGTTCGGGGCACGTTTTGACAATGCAATTATTCCATCAATATCCATGCACTCCAGAGCCGCATTTGTCAGCTTTTGCAGTTTTTCGTTCAATTTTTGGACTTCTCCTACTGTAATCAGTCCCAAGTGTCGGCTTTCAAAATGCACGTCCTGCAGTTCAGGAATATACCCCAGTACCTGCAGTCCCGTTTCACATTCAACAATTTCACGATAATAATTATACATTCCTTTTTTTAAACGATTAAAAATAACGCCTTGGATCATATTTGGCATCCGAAATCGTAAAAATCCCGTACATTCTGCCGCAAGCGAACACCCCTTTCCTTGCGGAGACAATAACAATATTGTTGGTATCTCGAGGCATTGCGATACCATATAAGCACTTGCTTCACAAGATTTTCCAATACCATCATAATATCCCATTGCACCTTCCACAATACTAATATCTGCAGTTGCGCTCTTTTCTCCAACTAAACGTTTCAAAAATTCTGTATCAGAAAAGAATGGATCAATATGGTATGTTTTTCTTCCCGTAACTCTAGTATGAAACATCGGATCAATATAATCCGGGCCGCATTTATAACTCTGTACCTCCAAACCTTTTTTACGAAGCGCACCTAGCAAAGCCATTGTAACCATTGTTTTACCATTTCCACTCCCTGTTGCACTCAATAAGACTCTGGGAGCAAAGCTTTCCTTTTGCATCGGCATTCCTCCTCATAAAAAAGACACCGCACGTCTGCGATGTCTTCACCATAGATTTCTGTATCCATTTCTGCCACGTCAATGTATACAGAATCCCTACATGTATCCCCATCGCTCGTAAGAATACATTTTGCCTATAGTTCGATCCGGCTTTGCAGGAATTATCTGCTTCACGGTAGCGTGACTGCACGAGATTTGCACTCGTTTCTCTTTTTAAACAACGCTTTCAGCGTCTATACATCAAAAAACATTTTCTAACTCATCGAAGGCAAATTGAGCTTTCAATGAATTTTGCTTAAAAAATGTATTTTTTATTTATATTATATCATAATCCAACCACAATAACAAGAGCCAATTTTAAAATAATCCTTTTACTAATCTGTTGGCTTGTCAATGAAGCGCCAAAAGACTATCAAGACAGTTCCCCATTAGAAATAAAGGCATTGATGTTTTTTCTCTGAAGATTTTGAATTAATTGGTCGCAATAGAAACTGCTTTGAACAGTTAATTGCATTTTGATATTACCAAATGAATAGAATCTGTAAGTTACATAGAAATCCACGCAGTGTAAGCATTCGACTCTGCCATTATGACAAGGTGTAGAAGGTTTAATCAACATGTGTGCTTTATGCCATACTGTTTAAGCCGCAATTCAAATAGTGGATTGTTTCAATAAACTAAACAGAAAAGATTTAGCCATGACATAAAGGCGGTAAAAAATGACAAGAAAAACAAAGAAAGATACAGATGAGTTTCAGCGTCAGATAGTTATGCCGGTAAAAAGCAGGAAATCATCTGAATCTGTTCAGCAAAGAGATCATAGGATATATAGCCGGAACTCATAAAAGTGCTCAGATTGTATATGATGCATTTTTCAACAGCAGCGTTAATCTTTCAAAGGTGAAGATTATTCATACTGACAGAGGCAGGGAATTTAAAAACAAAATCATGGATGAGCTTTCAAAACCTTTGTGATAAGACGAATATTAATTCATAAGCGATGTTCAGTTGCCGAGGCATATACAAGATCTTCAAGAAGAAATTTTTCACGTACACGTATAGAACGTTTGTTTCTCTTGAAAATCTTAAATTTAAAATTGCCGATTATGTGCATTGATATAACAACACTCGTTCATAAAATTGTGAAATGCAGATTATAATATGCGACGTATAACTATTTCCTTTTTGCATGCACTTTACAAGAGAGAAAGA
>CASEVP010000070.1 GCA_949291345.1 uncultured Ruminococcus sp. | reverse complement strand
ATAACTAAAAAAATATCGTATTGACATAAATTGATATAAATATGAAAAAATTAACTGCTTTGCTTTTTTGTTTTCAAAACTAACAAAAATTTTTTTGATAGATATTTACTTTAAAATTTAACCACAGTACCATCACCTCGATGAATACGGTTAAGCAGCACATCCAAAACCGGCAATATTAAAATTCTTGTGCCGTTCCAACATCGGCAACCTGTTTATCTATAAAAAACCAAAGCAACTTAGTCACTATAACTAGGATTGCTATCAAAACCAGGAGGTATATAAAATATTATGGGAAAAGCATTAATTATTGGAGCAGGCGGCGTTGCAGGCGTTGTAATTCATAAATGCTGCCAAAACAGTAAAGTGTTCGAAGAAATCTGTATTGCCAGCCGCACAAAATCCAAGTGCGACAAATTTAAAAAAGATTTAGAAGGAAAAACCAATACAAAAATTACAACGGCTCAGGTAGACGCCAATGATGTAAAACAGCTAATTGCTCTCATCGAAAAAGAAAAGCCGAATATTGTAATCAATGTAGCACTGCCATATCAAGACCTAACCATTATGGATGCTTGCCTAGCAACAAAAACACATTATTTGGATACTGCCAACTACGAACCAGAAGATACTGCGAAATTCGAATACAAATGGCAGTGGGACTATCGAGAGCGTTTTGAAAAAGCTGGTATTACTGCCATCTTAGGTTGCGGTTTCGACCCGGGCGTTACAGGCGTATTCTGTGCGTATGCACAAAAGCACTACTTTGACGAAATCCACTACATCGACATACTTGACTGCAATGGCGGTGATCATGGATATCCCTTTGCCACCAATTTTAACCCAGAAATTAATATACGGGAAGTTTCCGCAAAGGGCAGTTATATTGAAAATGGAAAATGGGTGGAAACCGAGCCGATGGAAATCAAACGGGTTTATAACTTTGATGAAGTTGGTGAAAAGGATATGTATCTACTCCATCACGAAGAATTGGAATCCTTGGCACTGAATATCAAAGGCGTCAAACGTATTCGTTTCTTTATGACCTTTGGACAGAGCTACCTCACCCACTTAAAATGTCTTGAAAATGTTGGTATGACTTCCATTAAACCAATTTTGTTTGAAGGTAAAGAAATTATTCCACTGCAATTTCTAAAAGCTGTTTTACCAGATCCTGCTTCTCTTGGCCCCCGTACGGTGGGAAAAACAAACATTGGTTGCATTTGTCAAGGAGTCAAAGATGGCAACCCTGTAAATTACTATGTATATAATATCTGCGATCACCAAAAATGTTACAAAGAAGTGGGTTCTCAGGCTGTTTCTTATACTACCGGCGTTCCAGCAATGATTGGAGCTATGATGGTACTCAATGGTAAATGGAAAAAACCGGGTGTTTATAATGTCGAAGAATTTGATCCAGATCCGTTTATGGAGGCTCTCAACCAGTGGGGGCTACCTTGGAAAGAAAATTTCGATCCGGTATTGGTGGATTAAAATACATATCATAACATAGAAACCACAAAAAATATACCACATATTCAATAACAATTCTCTAAACGGTATCTTTTTAAATCACAATCCTCTGCTTTGAAGCAAATACATTTATTTTTTGTTTCATAAGCCGTACCGCTTCCCAAAAAGTTATCTAGAAATATTTCATAAGTAGATATGATAAGAACAGGTACATAATTCACTTCTTTCTTTTTTAATTTGGAATTCATATAACAAGCGTTCCGCATTTCGCAGAACGCTTCTCTCATATACCAAAAAGGAGACTATACATGAATCATTATAAAAAATATTTCCAATTTCCTGTTGACACGCTTCGTACACCATGCTATATCATAGATGAACACCTATTAAAAAAAAATACAGCTCTTTTAAAACAAATTCAAGAAAAAACCGGCTGTAAAATTTTATTGGCCCAAAAAGCTTTTTCGATGTTCTCTACCTACCCTCTTATTAGTAACGATCTCGCCGGCACAACTGCAAGTGGTCTTTTTGAGGCAATGTTGGGACGCAAACATTTCGGAAAGGAAGTACATGTGTTCTCTCCAGCTTATACACAAGAAGACTTCACACAGTTATTGAACATTGCCGATCATATCATATTTAATTCTTTTAATCAGTGGCACAAATATCGCTCCCAAGTAAAGTCGATCCCCCGGCATATCTCTTGTGGCATTCGTATTAATCCAGGTTATGCAGAGGTAGAAACCGACCTCTACAATCCCTGTATACCCGGCTCTCGAATGGGTGTACCTCTGGAACAAATGCAAGAGTTAGAAGAACTAGAGGGCATTCACTTTCATACCATGTGCGAACAAAATTCCGATGTGCTTGAACGTACACTTGATCACTTGCTTCCCAAATTCGACTATTGGCTCCGACAATGTAAATGGGTAAACTTTGGTGGTGGTCATCACATTACGCGTATGGACTATGATGTAGACTGTTTGATCAGATGCATAGATCGAGTGCAGTCTACATATGGCGTACAAGTCTATTTGGAACCTGGAGAAGCAATTGCGCTTAATGCTGGTTATCTTGCAGCAACTGTTTTGGATATTGTTCATAATGGCATAGATATCGCTATTCTGGATGCTTCAGCTGCCTGTCATATGCCAGATGTATTGGAAATGCCCTACCGTCCCTGTATTATCGGCGGTGGTAACGCCGGAGAAAAACCATACACATATCGACTTGCGGGAAATACTTGTCTTGCCGGCGATATAATTGGTGATTACTCCTTTGACTCCCCACTTCACCCTGGTGATAAACTTATATTCTGTGATATGGCAATTTATTCTATGGTTAAGAACAATACATTTAATGGAGTACCTCTGCCAGACATTGTGTTATATCATGAGAATGGTCAGCTAGAGTTGATAAAACATTTCGGCTATGAAGATTTTGAAGGTCGCCTATCATGAACTGCGACATGAAGCGATGCGCCATCTGTTCACGGCGATGTGGTGCAAATCGCTATAAATCAGCAGGACTTTGCCATTGCTCAACCCAAATGCATATTGCCCGCGCAGCTCTACACCCATGGGAAGAGCCTTGCATCTCCGGCAAAACCGGCTCTGGCACAATCTTCTTTTCCGGATGTGCACTGGGATGCATTTTTTGCCAGAACTACGAAATCAGCCGAAATGAAGTGGGAAAAACCGTTACACCTGAGCAGCTTGCAGAAATATTCCAAAATCTGCAAGAACAGCATGCTTGCAATATTAATTTAGTCACTGGAAGTCACTATACTCCTTGGATTGTACAAGCACTAAAACTTGCAAAACCCAAATTGCAAATTCCGATTATTTGGAATTGCAGTGGCTATGAATCTCCAGAAATTTTATCTATGCTAAAGGGGCTTATAGATATTTATCTACCTGACTTAAAATTTTACAATCCTTTAACATCAAAAGCATATGCCAATTGTCCAGACTATTTTAAAGTGGCATCCAAAGCAATTTTAGAAATGTTCAGTCAAGTGGGCACTCTCCAATGGGATGGACAACTATTACAGCGTGGGTTAATTGTGCGGCATCTTGTGCTGCCGGGACATCGCTGGGAATCCATGAAGTTGTTGAACTGGCTGGCAAATTCGCTGCCCAAACAAGACTTTTTAATCAGTCTTATGGGACAATACACACCACCAAATAGTTCTATGCCGGATAAACATCTGAATCGTCGGGTAGCAACTTTTGAGTATGAATCTGTTCGAGAATGTGCGATACAACTTGGTCTGAATGGATATGGGCAGGAACGATCATCAGCAAATTCATCATATATTCCAGTATTTAATATTAAATAAAAAATAGACCAATCCAAACTTGAGAAAGGCTTATCATATGAAAATCAAACAGGTTTTAAAAGATAAAAAACAATATCTTTCGTTACTGTTATTGGCAGATGAACAAGAAAGTATGATCGACACATACCTAGAAAGAGGTACCATGTATGTTCTTGATGATAACGGCATCAAATGTGAGTGCGTAGTTACTGATGAGGGAAATGAAATTCTCGAAATAAAAAATCTTGCTACAGATCCCAATTATCAGGGAAAAGGATATGGAAGGGCAATAATTGATTTTATTTCGCAGAAATACCAACATTTATATTCCATACTGCAAGTCGGAACGGGTGAAACACCTTTGACAATTCCTTTTTACGAAAAATGCGGTTTCATTCGTTCGCATCGTGTCAAAAATTTTTTTATCAATTATTATGATCATCCAATCTATGAAAATGGGATACAATTGATAGATATGATCTATTTGCAAAAAAATCTTACGTTTCAAAAAAGAAGGCACGGATTTAAAACAAAAAGGTGAAACCATCAAGTGGTTTCACCTTTTTTATATTGAGAAATGACAGTATGATAACATCAATTTGGTTGAATGGCATCATAACCAGTTTCTTTCGTACGAATTCGTATAGCCTCACGGACATCATAACTGAAAATCTTTCCATCACCAATGTTTCCGGTAAATGCAGCCTTTTGAATGGTATCTATAGTCTTTTTTTCCCATTCTTCCGATGAAACCAAAATCTCCAATTTAATTTTGGGTAGCACTTGAATCTCCACTTCCTGATGACCACGAACATACTCTTTTAAACCTCTCTGTGCACCGCATCCCATTACTTGGTAACAAGTAAGTCCATGAACATTTAATTCAGATAATGCATCTAATACATCATTCAACTTTTCTTCACGAATAATTGCCTCAACTTTAATTATCATAATTATGTCTCCTCCCCTGCATTAATCTAAGCCATTAAAGGATGGGTACGCTGTTTCACAATGTTCAGTACGATCCAATCCAACTCTCTCTTCTTTTTCTTCTACACGAATCCGACCGCCGCTGA
Source organism: uncultured Ruminococcus sp. (assembly GCA_949291345.1). Taxonomy (GTDB): domain Bacteria; phylum Bacillota; class Clostridia; order Oscillospirales; family Ruminococcaceae; genus Ruminococcus_C. Next base: position 2,756 of record CASEVP010000070.1, on the reverse strand, counting down.
TAAGCTTTGTTAAAAAATAACAAATCAATGTACCAACTACAGAAACAACAATTGTGACACCAATGCTTGCCAATTGCATTAAGAACAATTTTACATCTCCATAAAACAGACCATTGCCCTGACCGATATCATTGATTGTAACTTCACAGAACAATCCAGTACAAATACCGCCCCAGATACCACCTATTCCATGGCAGCCGAATGCATCTAATGCATCGTCATAACCTAACTTTTTCTTCACATAGGAAATCATAAAATAACAAATTGGAGAAGTTGTCAAACCAATAATGAGTGCCGCCCAAATCGGTACAAAACCTGCACCTGGTGTGATGCCAACAAGCCCTGCAACCAACCCTGTACTTGCACCAACAAATGTAGGCTTTTTATTAGCAATTACATCACAAAGCATCCAAGACAACATTGCTGCTGCAGCCGATACTGCTGTTGTTATAAAAGCATGAGCGGCTAAACCATTCGCCGATAAAGCAGAACCTGCATTAAATCCAAACCAACCAAATAATAGAATAAATGCACCCATTGCTACAAAAGGAATGTTGTGAATTTTATAATTTGCTCTTGTCAAATCATACCGCTTTCCAAGTAAAATGCACAGTGTCAATGCGGAAACGCCAGAACTAATATGTACAACATTACCTCCAGCAAAATCAACCGAACCAATTTTTGCTAAGAATCCGCCATCCGCCCATACCATATGTGCCATCGGATAGTATACAACAATACTCCAGAAAATTAAGAAAAAGAACAATGATTTAAAACGCATTCTACCTGCAACAGCACCAGTAATTAACGCCGGTGTAATCACAGCAAACATCATCTGGAACAAGCAAAATACCATATTAGGAATTGACTGCCCTTCTACATAAGGCTCTGTTTTTGAAACACCAGACAATCCCAACCAACCAAAATCACCAATTATGCCGCCATGATCAGAACCAAATGCTAGAGAATACCCAAAAAGAATCCACATAACAATGCCAATACCAATTGTGACAACTGAAGCAAACATTGTATTCACTGCGTTTTTTCGTCGTACAAGCCCACCATAAAAATATGACAAACCCGGCGTCATAAAGAAAACCAATGCTGCACAAATTATTACAAATGCAATACTTCCAGAATCCATAAATCGTGACCTCCATATCCACTCAACTAATGATGTGATTTTACAGGAATTCATTACGGTGTATTCGATCCTGGCACTAACATCTTTGTTCGCCGTTCGAAACAATTGCGCTACAGAGACAAAAAAAGTCTCGCACAGCAATTGCACTGTACGGGACGCCATTGTCCGTATTCGAATTGAATCATTATACTCCTTTAACTCCTAACATTTTTACTATACATCAAAAATATGTACTACATATATTTTTTTTATTAAATTTTGTAAAATTGTCTCATTTACCATATTACCATTTGAATCAACAATTTTAAATGTCATACTAATTCTTTCAAGAGAAATAAAAATATGTTGAAATATCATCTATTCTATTTTTGCAATTATCAAATGAATCTGATGGCATTACGTCTGATTCTTTACGTCTTTTTTCATAAAAAATATGACGAAAATTACCGAAATTCCGTGTAAATGTCATTTTTCTGCGAAGTCCTTGACAAATGCTTTAGAATGGTATATAATTCGTAGTAGATTATTTTTTGGAGGAACTTTTGATATGACAAAAACTGATTTGATTGAAAAATTGTACGAGGAAAATTATTGTACAAAAAAGGATGCAGAAACACTTGTAAATGCTGTTTTTGATGCGATCCGTGAAGCTCTTGCTTCTGGTGATAAAGTAACCATCTCTAAATTTGGCACTTTCGAAGTAAGAGAACGCAGTGCAAAAGAATGCAAAAACCCACGCACTGGTGAACCGGTTCAAGTTGCTGCATCAAAGGCACCGGTTTTTAAGGCAAGCAAAAATTTGAAAGAATCTGTAAACGCTTAACATAAAACATATCAGGAGGAATTAGATATGGCAGGAAGAACGAAAAAAAATGAAACAGCGGTATCTTCCGCTGCAACCATAAAGAATTCTAAAATTGCATCAAGTAAAAGCAATGACTCTTTAACAAACGAAGTAAAGAAAACTCGTAGCCGTAAGACTATTCGTATTAATTTGCAAGACCAAGGCATGGAATGGTCTACTGATGTTTTAACAGATCGTGCGATTGTTTCATGGGCTGCGGAACATTCTCAAAAAAAGACTGCCGCAAAGGACATTCAGATCTATGTCAAATTGGAAGAATGCATGGTATATTATGTGATTAACGGTGATACTGGTTCATTTGCGCTCTAATTTTTTAAATTTCATTTGATTTTTTTATTATTTCTTTATTTGTTTTATAATCCTTGTTTGTTTTTATCATCCTTTTGATATGTTTTCTAGTTTTTGATTTTTTCTTTCGCTGATTGATATTTTCAATCAGCTTTTTTATTTTAAACTAAAAAGGTTTCCTTTTTAAAAGCCGCCTGGCATGGAGCATTTATGTAGAGAACATAATGAAGTCCCATTTGGGGTGAGCACCGTATCTTTTGTTATGCTACAAATTTGATACTATAGAAGTTTTCCCGTTTTTTTCTATCATAGAAAGAATTTTTTTCTTGATGAAAATAACAATTATTCCAACTGCCATAAAGTAAATGGCTACCTTGACATGACAATACCCGCTTAATTTGTTGTTATAGACTTCATTGCATTCTATCAGAAAGATGACGAGAAGGGTTAGATGTTGAC
>CASEVP010000069.1 GCA_949291345.1 uncultured Ruminococcus sp. | reverse complement strand
ACACACAGCTCTTCTTTTCGTGCTGCAACTTTTACAGTATATCATATCTTCGCGGTTTTGTCAAGTAAACAAATTGTGAACTTCTTGCCAGTCCCTCTCTTCTTCCGTTCGACATGATACTCCTCTATTCTATCACTTTCTTTCGGGTTTGTCAAGTGAACTTTCTGTGAACCTCGCCTCCCGGCTCCTCACTCTTCCTTATTCTCCCTTGCTCCCCTCTCCTGCGACAGCTTTATCATTATATCATACCTCTCCCACTTTTGTCAAGTAAATTTTTGACACGTTTTTTCATCCGATTTTGTGTCAAATATACAAATTTTATTGCAACACCTTTCCAAATAGCTTTACATCTTTTAATTAATATGATATACTAATTACATCTTATTATACATGGAGGAATAATGAATGATAAAGCATATTATCCTTTGGACACTGAAATCCAACTTATCCGATATTCAAAAAGAAACCATTAAAGCTGATATTAAAACGAGTTTAGAGGGATTAATGGGTATAATCCCAGGGCTTTTAGAAATATCCGTCCACATACACGGTCTAAATTCTTCTAATGCCGATATCATGCTTGATTCCTCGTTTACTGACGTAAATGCACTTCAGAACTATGCTGTGCACCCTGCTCATGTTGCTATAGCTGACGAAAAAGTACGTCCTTTCACCGCCATCCGCAGTTGTTTGGATTTTGAAATATAAGAGCATCATGTACATATTTATCTTCTAACTTCTCCCGGCGAAAATGTATTCACGTATAAGCTGCAATGATTTTATTATCATATGCTTTGTCCATCAAAAGAGTGTTACATAATCAAGGAAATTGCGCTATTTCTTTTCTGAAGATTTTCAATCTCAAATATTGTTTCATCACTTATTGTAAAAAAGCGAAAATGAAAAACAATGGATCGATTTGCATAAAGAAAAATACCGAGAAGAACTTTAAAAGGTTTTTCTCGGTATTTTTCTTTGATTTTCCCGTTAATTTGGTAAAATAGATATTTTCCAAATTACTTTCTTGTCATGCGTTAGCACTGACCAAAATCTTTTGTTTTTTATCAAACGATTCCTTATTTAGCAACTTATTGACTACTGCTCTCCATGTCAATTTTGAATGGATCATAACGCTTAATTGCACTTTCATTTTTTTCGACACTCTGTGCACCAACCCAATCGTCTTGCATTTCCAGAAATGCATCCTGATATTTTTGTACGACAACACTCGTCTTTTGGTCATCGGTCCACAAATCATCTTCCGTCATACGAGTTGTAATGTCCAAACGCACGATCAGATAATATGCATCATCATCTTCAACAATGCCCGGCACACCTTCCTCTGCTTCATCAAATATAAACTTATACGCATTTTCTGATGGTGTATAAGTAATGTCTTCCGGATCTGTATCTTCATCTGTTGTTACTTTTGCAATAATGCTGTCATTTGCATAAGGAGATGTGGTTGTCGTTGTCTCTGCACTTTCCGAATCGGTTTCTCCCTCAGATGTCGTTGTAGTCGTTTCTGTGCTTTCCGTTTCTGCTACTGCCGTTGTATCCGTGCTACCATCTTCGACAGCTGCACTGTCCTCCTGCACTGTCGTTGTAGTAGTTGTTGTCTCTTCAACTGTCGTTGTCGTATCTGTTGTTGTTGCAGTAATCTCGTTGCCGTTTTCATCCGTAGCAGATGTTGCCGTCTCTGCCGCTGCCTCTTCGGAAATTGATGTCACATATGCATTGTATTCACTCTGAATGGCATCCATTTCTTCTTCCAGCGCATCTTCGTTCCCTTCACATTCTTCCAGCTGTTCCAGATAAGCTTCAACCATATCCTTTATTTCAGCCTTACCGTCACTGTCAAGCTCTTCACCATTGCCATCCGTCAGACTAAACTGAATGTATCGTACACGAGCATTGTTCTCCACATAATATGTCTTGATTTCATCCTCTGTTACGCCTTCTTCACCACCGATGTCATAGTAGTACATGAACACATCGTTACTCTTCTGAGAATTTTCTAAAATGCTCCGAATAGAATCCTTTGCAATACCATTGTCTTCATAAATTTCTCCATTAACATCCCAGAATGAATCTACCGTCTGCTTAATTGAGCTGACATCCTCCTCTTCAAGCTCTAATCCAAGTTCCTCGAATTTCTGTTCAATTGCAACATACTCCTGACAATATTCCATTGCTTTATTTTTTACCCAAGTTTCGGTATCCACCCCATCCATTTTCTGATCTCTGACCACTTCCTTGTCAGAAACATCCAATTCCGAATCCTGCGACTGTAACTGCTGTGTGAGATCCACGTATGCCGCATATTCATAATAAATATAAATACCTGCTTTTACCTGCACGCCATCAATCGTCACTGCATAGGCAGTATTACTGCCGCAAGCTGCACAAGATCCTGCCAGCGCAGCAGATGCCAGAATCGCAGCGGCCTTTTTCCATTTGAACATATTTTTAATACCTCCGAGAAATAATATACATTTTTTCAATTCTACCCACGGTCAGAATCTTCTACCGTATGATACAATACTTACTTATTATACTATATTTCCGCAAATAAGTCCATACTTTCAAGAAATTTTTTTAAAATTCTCAGAAATCCCTGATTGCGCATTGATTTTATCAAAATGATGTGGTATAGTAAGGGAAAGTCATCCATATCCATATTCTTTTTTCAAGGAAAGGAGTTTTATATGAAAGCACTTATCACCGGCGCAACTTCCGGTATTGGTAAGGCAATTGCCGCAGAATTTTCAAAACGCGGCATTTCCCTAATCCTAACCGGCAGAAATGTAAATGCTTTACAACAGCTTCAACATACGCTGCCCGTTCCAGTTGAAATTATTGCACTAAATCTGTCGGAAAATCAGGCACCGTTTCAGTTGTACGAATTTTGTCAAGGTAAACATGTGGATATTCTAGTCAATAATGCTGGATTTGGCGTTTATGGCAGATTCTCCGAAACCGCTCTGGAGGAAGAACTAGAATTGATTCAAGTCAACATACGTGCAGTGCATATCCTTACAAAGCTATTTCTGCAAGAATTTGAAAAGCGTGGCAGCGGAAAAATTCTCAATGTAGCTTCCAGTGCGGGATTTCTGACTGGTCCTCTCTTTTCATCATACTATGCTTCTAAAAATTACGTATTACGTCTTTCTCTAGCCATTGCGGAAGAATTACGCCGAAAAAAAAGCCGTGTTTCCATCAGCGTTCTTTGTCCGGGACCCGTTCAAACAGGATTCAACGACCGTGCAGGCGTTGAATTCCGTGTCAAAGCCCTTTCCCCAGAAAGTGTTGCTAGAGAGGCAGTTTTTGGACTACTGACTGGAAAGCGGATCATCATTCCAGGAATGATGATCCGCGCAGGCATCGCCGTCTCTCATATGATTCCGGAAGAACTACTAGCTCGTATTCTATATCATGCACAGGCAGCAAAAAATCCACAACAAGGTCTGCAAGAAAATATAGACAAGCATCGTACCACACATGACCATACAGAAAATCATTTTAAAATATTTAATAATTTTTTTATGCAAAATACAAAATAAAAACTTTTCTAGCGTAGTAAAATATCATATAAAGTATTTTTATACGATTTTTACTTGTATTGTGTTTTTTCTTTATATAAGAATGTAAATTTGATGCTCATGTATGGGGCAATTTGCTTGACAAATAATCGAAAATCTGATACACTAATGCTATAATGAAATTGTGTTGGATCAGGTACATTCGTCTGTGCGGCATTCGCCGCCTGTCATGGAATATGTTCTATTCCAGAAAGGATGGTGCGTTGCATGCTTCATGCAACCGGTTCAAAAAAAGAATTAACTGTTCATGCATATTATGATGCAGTGTCCGACCTGCTAGCGCATTCTGACGTCCAAGCGCTCAAACAATTTCGGCATCATCGCTATACTACACGGTTTCAGCATAGCTTGAATGTCTCCTATTACAATTTTCTGATCTGTCGGTTCTTCCGCTGGGACGCTGTTTCGGCTGCTCGCGCGGGACTGCTGCACGATCTGTATTTTTATGAAACCGAAGAGTATGACCGTACCGCTTCTCCAGACCAGAAATCTCACAGCGCCCATCACCCGGAGGTTGCTGCGCAAAATGCAATGAATCGATTTTCTTTAAATTCTCGGGAAATTGATATGATCTCCAAGCATATGTGGCCAGTGACTCCTCAGAAACCCAATTACAAAGAAAGCTATGTCATTACTTTAGTGGATAAATACGCAGCAACGTTGGAGTTTTTTACCTTGGGCATGCAAAAAATGATGGCGCATCTCCGTCGTAAAAAAATGGCGGAATCTGTCTGAACTGCATTCATAATGCATTGCAATTTTCTGAGAACGTACCATACTGGTACGTTCTTTTTCTATCAAGCAACATAAAATGACAAACAAATCATATACAGCATACCAAAGCCGATTTCACTCATATGATTAATTGATAAAATCCGGTTTTCAAGACAGAAAGGAGCTATATTTATGCATTTTTCCCCCTCCGCTCTGGAATTATACGCTATAACAGCACCTTGTGCCAATCTGACTGAACAGGTGCGCAAAGCCATCGACGGTGGTATTACAATGTTACAGATTCGAGAAAAAAACTGCACCACTAAACGACTTATTGAGATTGCATATCCTATTGTTCATATGTGTAAATCAGCCTGTATCCCTTGTATCATCGACGATGATGTAGAAGCTGCACGTGTGCTGGGAGCAGACGGCGTACATGTGGGACAACGTGATACAAAAGTAAAAAAAGTCAGGGAAATTCTAGGCGATCAAGCCATCATCGGCACGAGTGCACACAGTGTAGACGAGGCACTCCGTGCTGAATACGATGGTGCAGATTACATTGGCTGTGGTGCAGTTTTTCACACCAAAACCAAACATGATGCTATATTGCTTCCATATGCCACTCTGTGTGCCATTTGCAAAGCAGTATCAATACCTGTCGTTGCTATTGGCGGCATTACCAAGCAGAACATTCCTCAGCTCTATGCATCAGGGGTTAATGGAGTCGCTGTTGTCTCAGCAATTTTTGGTCAGCAAGATGTCACACAAGCGGTCAAAAACCTACGTCAGATCACGGCGCCATTCCATAAGGAGGATCATTTGTTTCTATGACTAGACAGCCTGTTCTAACCATTGCAGGAAGTGACAGCAGCGGCGGTGCTGGTATACAAGCAGATTTAAAAACAATTACAATTCTAGGTGGGTACGGCATGAGCGCAGTCACGGCACTGACCGCACAAAACACCATGGAAGTTCGTGATATTTTACCCATATCCGCCAACTTTCTACAAAAGCAAATTGAAGCGGTCTGTGATGATATACCGCCGCTCGCAGTAAAGATTGGCATGGTGTATGACATCCCCCAGATTAAAACAATCTCATGTATGATCCAGCAATATCGGCTGCCAAATGTAATCATTGATCCAGTGATGATTTCCACTAGTGGTTCGCACCTAATGCGAACAGAAGCACTTCGAGTACTTGAAAGTGAATTACTCCCACTTGGGAACCTGATAACACCCAATATCCCGGAAGCACAAGTATTAACCGGTTTAGACATCACAACGCCTAGTCAAATGGAACGTGCTGCCCGCACACTGTACTGCACTTATAATACCGCCATTTTATTAAAAGGCGGACACTGTGCCTGCACCAGCAACGATTTGCTATATTATAATGAAGATTATATCTGGATTCCCGGACAAAAAATCCCAACTGACAACACCCATGGAACTGGCTGTACTCTCTCGTCTGCAATTGCTGTTTTTCTGGCACAAGGGTTCCCCCTAGAAAACAGTGTCCGACGTGCCAAAAACTATATTACACATGCTATCCAAGCAGGACTTTCACTGGGTCACGGAAATGGCCCGATCGATCACAACTACAGCGTGCAAGAAAATTTGCACTAACCAAGCATTTTGATACAACAAATTGCCCAAATTCTTACATAAAAAACAGGTTTTATTTTTGAAGTTGAGAAATATCTTGTACACCTTGCCAAATTGTCATGGGTGTTTAAGGCAACACCTTTACAAAGCGCATTGTGTACAATGCCGACTAAAGCCCCTAAAAAGTGCTGTTTTAGACAGCCTCTGAGGCCCCATACAGAAAGGAATATATGATATGTTAAAATATCAAACACAGATGGATGCTGCAAAACATGGTGTCATTACTCCAGAAATGGAAATTGTCGCAAAAGAAGAACAACTCGATCCTGATCTGATTCGACAGCGAGTTGCAAAAGGGACTATTTGCATCCCTGCAAATATTCATCACAAAAAACTACACCCCGCTGGTATCGGCGAAGGTCTTCGCACCAAAATTAATGTCAATCTGGGAATCTCAGGAGACTGCCATGATTATACAGCAGAATTCGAAAAAGTTAAACTAGCACTACAATTTCATTGTGAAGCAATCATGGATCTATCCAATTATGGCAAAACTCACACTTTCCGAAAAGAATTAATTGCAATGTCATCTGCCATGATCGGTACTGTCCCCATGTACGATGCCATCGGCTATCTGGAAAAAGAACTGGCGGATATGAAAGCGGAAGATTTTCTCAAAGTGCTTGAAGCACATGCCAAAGAAGGTGTGGATTTTCAGACCATTCACGCTGGAATCAACCGACGTGCTGTGGAAGCAATGAAACGTCAAAAACGCACCACAAATATTGTTTCCAGAGGCGGCTCTCTTCTCTTTGCATGGATGGAAATGACAGGAAATGAAAACCCGTTTTATGAATATTATGATGATGTTCTGGATATCCTTAGAACATACGATGTTACCATAAGCCTTGGAGATGCCCTGCGACCCGGCTCAATCGCAGACAGCACTGATGCCGGACAAGTCAGCGAATTAATCGAACTTGGCAATCTAACCAAACGTGCTTGGGAACGGGATGTCCAAGTAATGGTGGAAGGTCCTGGTCATATGACAATGGATGAAATTGCAGCCAATATGAAACTACAAAAGCGTCTCTGCCACGGCGCCCCCTTTTATGTACTGGGGCCTCTTGTCACCGACATCGCTCCGGGCTATGACCATATTACGTCTGCAATCGGCGGTGCAATCGCTGCAATGCATGGTGCGGATTTTTTATGCTATGTAACACCGGCAGAACACCTTCGATTGCCCGACCTACAGGACGTAAGGGATGGTATTGTTGCATCTAAAATCGCTGCCCACGCAGCCGACCTAGCAAAAGGCTTACCCGGCACTAGAGAATGGGACAACGCTATGAGTCGTGCAAGAGCTAACGTAGACTGGGACGGCATGTTCCAACAAGCAATTGATCCTGAAAAAGCAAAACAATATTTTAACAGTCGCCCACCGCAGGATATGCATACCTGCTCAATGTGTGGAAAAATGTGCGCTATGCGAACTTCAAATAAAATCTTAAACGGCGAGTCGATTAACCTCTGTCCAGAAAATATGTAAATATGTTTCGATAAAGATACACGATTAATTGAATAGATCACATAAACATTGAAAAAAGCGTTTTAGCAGTCATTAATTTGGCAATTTTTTTAAAACCCCTTGACAAATCATCTCATAAAGGATATAATATTATTTAATAATAAATATTATTAGCAGTTTGTTCTGTATAAGCAGAATCAATGCATTATGACATGATAGATAAAGGATGATTTTTATGAAAAACCGTAACACCTTACAGCGTCGGCTTGTGTTGGAAACGGTGCGACGTATGCATAACCATCCGACAGCAGATGAGATCTTCCGGGAAATTGCTGCGGAAAATACACTGATCAGTAAGGCGACTGTTTATCGAAACTTGAAGATACTGTCAGAACAAGGTGAAATCCTGCACATTCCAATTCCAAATGGAGCAGATTGTTTTGATTTCAACACCATTCCACACTATCATATTGAGTGTCGCATATGTAATCGGATTTTTGATGTGAACATGCCATATCAATCTGATCTATACAGTCAAATTGTGAATCGAGATGGCTTTTTAATTGAGTCGCATCAAATTGTCTTTCACGGTTTATGCCCCAAATGCCGCAAAGTCGCTGGGGATGTTTCCATTGACTCAGATGAAGACACCGAAAAAGAAAACGCATTGGCATCATAACAATAAAACAAAAGGAGTAGAATATGGCAGAATTAAAAGGTTCTCAAACCGAAAAAAATTTGCTTGCTGCATTTGCAGGCGAGTCACAAGCGTACACCAAGTACACTTACTATGCATCCAAAGCAAAAAAGGATGGTTATGTACAAATCGGCAAACTCTTTGAAGAAACGGCAAACAACGAAAAAGAGCATGCAAAGATTTGGTTTAAATTACTGCATGGCAATCAAATGCCAGAAACAACAGAAAACCTAGCAGATGCTGCAGCTGGTGAAAACTATGAATGGACAGATATGTACAAAGAGTTTGCACAACAGGCAAAAGAAGAAGGTTTTGTACAGATTGCCGCATTGTTTGAGGCTGTGGGAAATATTGAAAAAACGCATGAAGAACGTTACCGTAAGTTATTAGCCAACATTGAGGGGAATCTGGTATTCTCCAGAGACGGTGATCAAATATGGGAATGTGCCAATTGCGGTCACATTGTAATTGGAAAAAAGGCACCAGAAATTTGTCCAGTTTGTCAACATCCGCAATCGTACTTTATGATTAAAGCGGAAAACTATTAATCTCTCACGTCTTTGTCTGAAACATCCTCCGAGGAGTTATCCCTTTTCGGAGGATTCTTTGTTGCTTGGGGTGATTTTAATGCGATACAGCCATTCCTGGTATTCTCGTTTCTGCCGTTTCAAAGGTCGAATGCTTCACAACGGTATCCATATTCTTTCTCATTTACGCCTTTTGCTTCGCTGGACCCTTTATGCTACATGCATGGGACTCATAGTTGGTGCTATTGGCACCGCATTTGTTTATGCCATACAAATTGTCACCACATTCCGCAGCAATCATCCATGGATATTAGCTGCTTTACCATTTGGCGGATTTCTGATCATTTGGCTCTATCACATCAGTCACGACCAGAATGACAAAGGCACCAATATGGTGCTGGCTTCACTGCGTTCTGAGACAGAACTTCCACTGCAAATGGCGCCACTCATTTTTATTTCCACAATCATTACTCATCTATGCGGTGGTAGTGCCGGGAGAGAAGGTGCCGCACTACAACTGGGTGGCAGCATCGGGAATTTGTTCAGCCACATTCTGAAACTGGCGGAACGGGACAAACAAGTATTAATTTTATGCGGTATGTCCGCTGCCTTTTCTGCCATATTTCGTACGCCCATCGCCGCGCCGATTTTTGCCATGGAAGTGGTCTGTGTCGGTGCCATGCGGTATGCCGCCCTTGTACCATGTACCATTGCCTCGCTTGCCGCGTCTTGGCTTGCTGGAAAAGCAGGTATTCCTCTAGCAAAATTTTCCGTTACAGGTATCCCAACCCTACAAATCGTTCCCGCTCTTCAAATTCTTCTGCTTGGTATTTGCTGTGCAGCTGTCAGCATTCTTTTTTGTATTTTACTGCGCAAAACAGAACAAATTTTGCAGCACTACTTTCCTAACCCCTATTTGCGTATTCTGACAGCAAGTATCATCCTCTGGTTTCTGATTTTCCTTGTTCAAAGTCCGGCATATCTTGGGATTGGTACCGATATAATTCAAAATGCACTTTCCGGAGAAGTAGTCTGGTATGCCTTTCTCGCAAAAATGATTTTTACATCTGTCACTCTAGGCGGTGGGTTCAAAGGTGGTGAAATTGTCCCTTCTTTCTTTGTCGGTGCCACATTTGGCTGCTTGTTTGGTCATTGGGTGGGCCTATCACCATCCTTTTGTGCAGCTGTGGGGATTGCTTCTTTATTTTGCGGTGTAACTAACTGTCCATTGGCCTCCTTGTTGATTGCCGTAGAATTATTTGGAACAAAAGGACTTCCCTATATCTTACTAGCAATTTCTGTAAGTTATCTTCTATCCGGATATTATGGATTATACGGGGAGCAGTCATTTCTTTCTTCAAAATATACTGGGCAGCACATTCATCACAAAACCAAAAAAATCTAGAACAATACCACAAGAAAGTGACCTATCAACTTCACATTCATCAAACTTTACTCTTTTTTCATCAGATTACTCCATACCCCTATATACCGGTTTTGCTTTCTGTATTTGTGAAAAAAACTAAATACATTTTTAACTCCAAATCTTGGAATGGAGTTGCGTTAAAATGTATTTACATAATTTACCCCTAATATCTTAATCTTTTAAGGAGGTTTCCTGCTTATGATAATATCCAACCGTCAAAAGGGCATGATCTGCATCATTTTATCTGCATTTTGTTTTGCATGGATGAACACATTTGTTCGGCTTGCCGGCGATCTACCTTTCGTACAAAAAAGTTTTTTTCGAAATCTGATTGCTCTTGTGTTTGCCCTTATCATATTATTGCGAGAACATGCCTCATTCCGACCCACAAAAAAAGCACTGCCATTTCTTTTCATTCGTGCAGCAGCCGGTACTGTCGGCATTCTTTGCAATTTCTATGCTATTGACCACTTAGCACTTTCTGATGCCTCGATTCTCAATAAAATGTCTCCTTTTTTTGCTATACTATGCTCTTGGTTGTTTCTGCGAGAGAAACTGTCTTGGAAACAGGGGCTGATCGTCTTAGGCGCATTTATTGGAGCATTGTTTGTCATTAAGCCCAGTTTTTCTAATGCTTCTTTCTTTCCATCGCTCATTGGTCTGCTAGGCGGTCTAGGTGCCGGCGTTGCCTACACCATGGTTCGCCATCTTGGAAATCTTGGCGAAAACAAAGCCTATATCGTTGTATTTTTTTCTGCCTTTTCTTGCATAGTTACTCTCCCGTTTTTGCTATTTGCCTATGCACCAATGACAGGGAAACAACTGATCATACTAATACTTGCCGGTCTCGCCGCTGCAGGAGGACAATTTGGTATTACTGCGGCATATTGTTATGCCCCTGCAAAAGAAGTCTCTGTTTATGACTATACACAAATTCTTTTTGCTGCCGGTCTTGGATTCTTCTTTTTTTCCCAAATTCCAGATTATCTCAGTATCATCGGCTACTGCATCATCATTGCCATGGCTGTCATCTCCTTCTTTGGCAACAAACACGATAATACTTATAGCAAAATACATTAAGTTCATCAATAACGCAAAGAGCACAGAATTCAATTGAAACTCTGTGCTCTTTGCGTTTATGTGATAGATTTTTGAAATGAGGTTGGCTTAAAATTTATTAGCAACATGAAAATAATCTCATACAGAAAATACTTTTCTACCTAGAATACAAATTTTTAAATGCTGCTACTTCAAGTTCACATTATTTATAAACACATAATCTAGCATTATAAATTTGTGATCTTCACTTATTGATTACTGACAACATTGTCTCTCATACTTCTTCCCATTGTCCAAGGCAATGGTACTCACCTGTCGAAGTCGGCAATAAATCCATTATCTGTCAGCACACAAAAATAACTTTTACCCAACAGCGTATACTATACCCTTTATCACTGCGCCAATTCGAGAAAGCAATATTATCTTATTTGAGTGCATCATCTTCTCTATAAATATGTTATTTATATTATATCACTTTTTTTACGTCATGTCAACAGCAAAAAAACAAAGATTTTCTGTACTTTTTTACAAATATTTCTAGTTTATTTTAGCAAATACTTCTAATATCCGCAATATAATACCGAAAGAGCAATATTATTCCGAAATCATAATTCGACAAAATTCCACATAATATCTTGCGAAATAATAATGTGCATGGTATAATAGAAGTAGTATCTTAACTTGACATAATGATTCAAAACAGAATATTCGTCTAATCGATTAACGATTGTTATTACAAAATACCATGAGAAAGGACATTTGATATATGCATTTTTTTAGTACGATTCGACTGGCATGCCTTGGAATGGCAACCTTGTTTGGCGTACAAATTTTGGGAGGTTGTTTATTTCAAAAACAAGAGAGTGACGGGTCCGGATATTTGTTTACTGTCAGTTTACCTTCTAATCCTCAAAGTCTTGACCCGCAATCTGCAATAGATTCCTCCTCAAAAACCATTTTACAGAATTTATACGAAGGATTGGTTGAGATTGATGACAGTGGTAACCTACAGCTTGCTGCTGCGGAAACATATACAATATCCAGCGATGAAAGAATATATACTTTTACTTTGCAAAAGAATCGATTTTGGTTTTACGATGCCGACCAGGATGACATCGTGGATGAAAATGAAACATGGAATGTCACAGCTTCAGATTATGTATATGCATTTCAGCGTATTTTTGATCCGCAAACGCACTCCCCCTATGTGGACATGTTTGCATCCATCCAGAATGGTGTAGCGGCAAATCAGCAAAAAGCGGCATTATCGGACATTGGCGTGACAGCTATCAGCGACAATGTGGTGCAATTTACACTGGCTTACCCGGATGCTCAATTTCTCAATCATCTTGCCAGCACTGCCGCCTATCCATGCAATGAATCTTTTTTTCTACAAACCAAGGGAAAGTATGGTTTAGATGAAAGTTCAGTGGCATCCTGCGGTGCGTTTTATTTACGCCTATGGTTCTATGACCCATATGGTAGTGACAACCTAATTTATATGCGGCGTAACGCAGCAAACCAGGAAGCAAGAAATGTATATCCTACAAATCTCACCTTCCATATTTGTAAAAATGAACAGCAGACGGTTACAGATTTTCAAGAAGGCAGTGCAGATTTGTTGGTATCGTCAATCTATCAACCCCAGTATATGGAAAGCGAAAAATATAACATCATAGCAAAACAGGCAACAACATTAGGATTCATTTTTAATCCAGACAATACGGATTTTGCCAACTCAAATATTCGTGCAGCGCTTTCAATGGGCATTGACCGAGAAAATATCGGACACAATTCTCATGGTGATCTCATGCCCGCTTATGGCATTGTTCCTCCAGCAGTGCACTGGAATGGCACACTCTATCGCGATCAGGTACCGGAAACCACTTCGAAATATGATGCCGATGCTGCACAAGCAACTTTCCAAAAAGGAATGCAAGAGCTGCAAAAAGAATCTCTGGATACCACAAAAATTCTTGTCTGCTCTACGCTAATGGATTGTGAAAATCTACACGATATTATTCAAACCTGGCAAGAAATATTTGGATTTTACATTGGAATTGATGAAGTCTCGGAAGAAGATTACTGGCAACGCATTGCAGAAAAAAAATACACCATTGCCGTCTATGGGTTAACACCAGAAAGTGACAATCCAGCAACTGCACTTATGGCATTCTACTCAGATGACAACGACTTTTATTATAGCGACAGCACCGTTGACACTTTACTGACAAAACTAGAAAAAGCAAAATCCACGGAAGAAATTATACAGCAATGTTATCAACTGGAGCAAGCAATCTTAGAAAGAAATCTGTTCATTCCCATTTTTTACAAAAATCAGTATCTTATTACCTCAAACAATAATCAAGACATACAATTTGATCCTTTTTCTCGCTCGCTATGTTTCCGCAACGCTAAACATTTTGAATAAAAGTAAAAGTACTGTAATTTCCATTACTTTCCTGTCACAAATTTCAATTTGCTGCATACAATAGCAGTAACAGCAGGGCCTGCTTTTTGAATAGATGGGCTGTCTTTTGACAGCAATGGCTGTTGCCGATACAGAATTTTGGCATTTTTGCTTAATTCTGTTTGGCAACAGCCTTTTTGCAAACCAATTTATAATACACACAGATAATTTATA
>CASEVP010000068.1 GCA_949291345.1 uncultured Ruminococcus sp. | reverse complement strand
AAATTCACGAATTCGTACGGCAAGCTGTTCTTCTTCCTTAATCAATCGTTTGGAAACATCTTTTGACTTTTCATTTGCTGCTTCGTATTGATTGAGATAACGTGAAAGGGATTTTACTCCCATATTACAGCCATCAGTGATGAAATCTGCTACAGCGCCATCTGATGGATCTACTGCCAGAGTAACATTGGTTTTGAACCATTCCATACCCTTTGCTATAGCAACTGGTTCCTTACCATCGTCATGATAAACATCCAGTAATTCCTGCATATCTGATTTAATTTTTTCATGTGCTGTAAGGCTTTGTTCGAGAATTTCCTTTAATTCTGTCCCTTTTACATGTTTTACAGAATCCTGGATAGAGGAAATTCCCATTTTAATCCCCGCATCACATTCTCTTAATAATCGAATCGTATCTTGTTCAATCATAATTTTCTTCCTTTCATTTTCATTATAATTTTTACATCATTTCGGCAATTAAGCCGACTTTATATTACAAATCCTTGTTTGCAGGATTGTTAAGAACCCTGCCCTCAATATCAAAACGAGAACCGTGACAGGGACAGTCCCATGAATGTTCAGCATGATTCCATTTCAGTGCACATCCCAAATGAGGGCATCGTTTTTTAGAAATACTGAGCAGATTCGTAATTGATTCCAATCCATTGATAAATAACTGGGGTTTGATAATGTTTCTTGATGGACAAAAAAGATCAGCAAATGCATTTTGCTTTTCTTGTACAATATCACAGAGCAGTATTGCTGAAAGCATACTTCCTGTCATACCCCATTTATTGAAACCAGATGCAGTATACAGTCGCACTGTCCGGCTTGAATATTGCCCGATATATGGCATATTATCAAGACTCATACAGTCTTGTGCTGCCCAGTAACAGTATTCCTTTGCATGGGGGTAATACTGCTCTGCAAAATGTCGAAGTCTTGTCCAATTCCCGCTTTCTTTTCCAGTACGGTGACCACAGCCGCCAAGTAATAGATAATTTTTGTAATTTCGAAAAGTGAACCCTGTTTTGTTGTCATCAACATACATGCCCTTTACATCTTGTGCATTTTCCAATGCCAGCACATATGAGCGGTGTTGATAGAGTTTTAGAAAATAACTTCCATGTTTATTGATAAAGGGAAAATGCGTTGTGACAATCACATGGTCAGCAGTAATTTCACCGAAATCGGTTACAGCGATATTGCCATGCATTTCTTTCACGAAAGTATTCTCATATATGGGAAGATTCTCCGCAATGGATGATACGAATTTCAGCGGGTGGAACTGTGCTTGTTGAGGAAACTTTATCGCACCGGCAGTTTGAAACGGCAGTGAAAGTTTCTTGCAAAGTATGGCAGGATAGCCAATTTTATAAAGAGCAGTAAGTTCCTGCTCCAGTTTTTGATTGTCGTCGATGGAATACACATAATTGTCTTTGATTTCGTAATCACAGTTAAGATTTTCGCATAGTCTTGCAAACGTATCAAATGCAAGTTGATTTGCTTTTAAATATTTTTGTGCGGTTTCCAGACTGCCATTTTTCAAAAGTTTATGATACGTTAAACCGTGCTGAAAGGTGATTTTTGCCGTGGTACCTGCTGTTGTGCCATGACAGATTTTATTTTTTTCGACAAGAATACAATCTATGCCACTTTGTTTTAGAAAATAGGCAGTTAAAATACCTGCCATACCGCCGCCAATAATAAGAACATTCGTTTTCTTGTTTTCTTTCAGCTGTGGAAAGGATAAAAGTTTGTTATTTTTCATCCAAATTGATTCCATAAAAATACTCCTTGTTTATCATTGCAGAACGTTGAAAGGCGGTAAACATACATGATTTTTGCATACATAATAAGTTGTCATATTATTTAGAAGAGAATAGGTTTCATTTTCATGTATAACAGATACATTTGCAAGAAAAGGTGGGTTCTCAAATATTTTTCTTAAATCTGAATTTTCTTTCAGAACGATTGTAATATGCTCGGGTGGATTTTCATATAGAAGCTTTGCAAGAAAAAACAAGCTATGACCTGCAGGATAATCTTGCGCTTGAGAGAATAAAAAGGCAAATTGATTTTCTAAAAGCGCTTTATATTTTTCATTTTCTGTCAGCTGATATAACCGAACAAAATTGTATGCCATCACTGAATTTCCACTGGGAATTGCACCATCATAGATTTCTTTCGGATTTATAAATAGTTCGTCTTTAGTAATTGGACAGAGATAAAATCCATGGTTTTTACTGTCCGCAAACTGCTCTACTGCTTTCATGCAAAATTGCTCAGCTTTTTTTAGATAAACGGTGTTTAAAGTAGAGTTATATAGTTCAATCATTGCGCAAATATAATATGCATAATCATCCAAAAATGCATTATTGGATCGTTTTTTATTACGGAAGCTTGTGTAAAGCTGTAGATCTTTACACAAGTTCTGTTCCAGAAAATCTTGTGCTTTTTTTGCAGCTTGCAAATATTTTTGATTATGTGAAACTCGGTATAGCATTGACATTGCTGCAATCATGATAGAATTCCATGAAATCAAAATTTTGTCATCTAGGTGAAGCTTTGCACGCTGTTTTCTATATTTGTACAGCTTTTGTTTTTCTTCGAAACAATTCAAACTCAAGTCGTTGCTTTTTAAAAGATTTGGGATATTTTTTCCTTCAAAGTTTCCATTTTCGGTAACATCGTAGATCTCTGCAAATTGTTTTGCTTTTTTATCGCCCAATACTTTTATAATTTCATCGGGAGTAAACGTGTAAAATTTCCCTTCCACTCCGTTACAATCAGCATCCTGTGCACTGTAGAATCCACCATTTATTGATGTCATTTCACGTAGAATATATTCGGCAGTTTTTTCAGCAGTATCCAGATAAATTAAATTTCCTGTTATGCTATAAGCTGCGGCGTATGTCATAATCATTAATGCGTTATCATAGAGCATTTTTTCAAAATGTGGAACCAGAAAAAATTTGTCAGTGGAATATCTCGAAAATCCACCGCCAATATGGTCAAAAATACCGCCTTTTCGCATTTGGATGAGTGTTTTTTCAACCATTTTGATTGCATCAGACTGAGGATTCTGAGTTGCATACAGCATTAAAAAAAGTAGATTATGCGGCATGGGAAATTTGGGCGCATTACCAAAACCTCCATAAATGGGGTCAAAATTTTTTTCCAAATGCAGCAATACACTTTCAATTATATTTTCATTGTTGGAATTTTCGGCAGATGCATTAGTATTTTTTAGAAAAGATATAATTTCTTCAGCTGAGTGTAGAAGTTCAGCACGATTTTTTTTCCACTGATTTGCAATTGTAATAAGCAAATCGGAAAATCCCGGTATACCATAACGAGAGTGATTCGGGAAATATGTCCCAGCAAAAAACGGTTTCTTATCCCAAGTCATGAAAATGCTCATGGGTCATCCTCCGTTTCCCGTGAACGCCTGGCAAACTGCCATGTATACACTGTCAATATCGGGACGTTCTTCTCGATCGACTTTGATGGAGATAAAGTATTGATTCATAATTTTTGCAGTTTTCTCATTTTCAAAACTTTCATGCGCCATCACATGACACCAGTGACAGGTACTATAACCAATACTTAAAAAAATTGGTTTATCTTCTGCTTTTGCTTTTTCGAAGGCTTCCTCGCACCACATATACCAATTTACGGGATTATCTGCGTGCTGAAGCAGATAGGGACTTGTGGATGTTTTTAGTCCATTGCTCATTTTGTGATCTCCAATCATTTTTGTTATTATATCCATTATGAAACAAGTCATACTTAAAATTTTTCTCATAGGTATGATACAATATAAAAACTCCTGTTAGCATTTTGTAACAGGAGTTTATTAACATATATTAAGGGTCATTTAATTTATTAATTTTTTCTCATAAAGTACACGGATTATCACATTTACTGTTCCATCTATTCCACATAAACTACTGTCAATACATAAGTGATAACTATCTGTACGTCCCCATTTTTTGAGGTATAGTGGTTGTAATAGGAGGCTCTTTGTTTGTCAGCTTTTCGTATTATTTCAGTTGCGTCATTCTCATTTACATTTTGAATCCGCATAATACGATGAATTCTTTTTTCCAGCGGAGCATAAATAAAAATGCTGATATGGTTGGCATAGTCTTTTAAAGTATAGTTTGCGCATCTGCCAACAAAAATTGCAGATGTATTATTTGCGATTTTTTTAATTTCATGAAATTCAGCTAAAAAAACTTTTTCTGGTAGCGGTAACTCGTATTCTCCCATTGGATTGTGCAAAGGATATGTTCCCGTTGCAAGAGAATATAGAAAGCTATTTGTTGGCTTCTCGTCAAATTTTTCGAATATTTCAGTATCCATGCTACTTTGTTTTGCTGCTTCTTCTAGTATTTTTTTATCGTATAAGTTTATATTTAATTTTTCAGATAAACGTTGTCCGATTTCGTGCCCTCCGCTGCCATACTGTCTGCCGATTGTCAGTAAGATTTTATTATCCATAGTGATATTCTCCTTTATATTAAATTTTTCTCTTTTAAGCGTAATGCAAGTTTTGAGTAATAATTATCCACATACAGCACATAAATTAAGCCCCCAACAATATAGGAAACGACTGTTAAAGCCATACCCTTGGAAATACCAATACTTTCTTGGAAAAAGCCCATTACCAAAGAACCGATACCGATTCCTATGTCATAGGATAACAGATAGGTTGCGTTGGCTGCTCCTCGTTTT
The DNA here is from genome assembly GCA_949291345.1 of uncultured Ruminococcus sp. Classification (GTDB taxonomy): domain Bacteria; phylum Bacillota; class Clostridia; order Oscillospirales; family Ruminococcaceae; genus Ruminococcus_C. Next base: position 18,323 of record CASEVP010000068.1, on the reverse strand, counting down.
TGTGCAGGAGAGGTTCCGGTTACGAAGGATTGAAACAGCGGCTGCAAAATCCCATAACCCAAACCAAATAAAAAGCCTGCCAAAAGAAAGTGAAGTGCTGTTTCCATAAAATAATAGCTTGTCATTGTAAAGATCAGCACTAACAAGCTGATGATAACGAAAATGGTGTGCTTTCCTGCATCAATTCGTTTTTGTGTTGAAAATTTGGAAAGTAAAATTCCTGCAACAAGACAGATATAAAAATATGGTGTTACTGTCTCTATACCTTTTTCTTGCGCCAGAATGGAAGAATATGCAATGACTGCACCAAAAGGAATCATAAGAAAAATCATGTTTAGCATAAAGGGAAGTGCAGGCTTGTAAAATGCATCGGATATTCTGAATTTCTTCCTACTTGTTTTAGGGTATTTGATTTTGCAGAATGAAACACAAATCAGTGCAATAACAGTCATTATAAATAAGGTGATGAAAGAGGCTTTACTGCTCATTAGATTTTGTACTTGTATGCCAATAAATGGCCCTGCTGCCATACCAAGAGAATTGGTCAAAGCAAAACGGTTGATACCTTGACCAACCTTTTTGGGGGGAAGAACGTCACCTGCTAATGTCATGGTCGCTGAACCGCAAACTGAATAAACAACACCCATACAAAGACGAATTAGCACAAGCAGTGCGAAAATCGGTATCAATGCAAATCCTAAAAACGGAAGGGAAAACAGTGCTAAAAATAGTAGATATACATGGTATCGATTGAAGTTGTCCAGAATGTATCCTGCAAAGGGACGAAATAGAACGGTTGTGATAGACATTGCAGTCAATACAATTCCAATTTTAGGGCCAGTAATTCCGACTTCTTGACAGTAAACCGGAATAATTGGTACAGCAGCATAAAAAGTTGCCATCATGAGAAGATTGGTGATAAACAGCAGAATAAAACGCCTATTCCAAATTTTTTCGGTATTTTTCATATAATTTACTACTTCCTTTCAATAAATCGCAAGCGACCTATTATGTTATTATTTATGCTTGCCTGTAAAAACAGAACAAGCATATGATAAACTATTCAATATTTTCAATTATTTTTTTTATTGTAGCGCCTGTAGCTTCTTGTTCCTGAGCAGATATTCCTCGAAATAACATTTTAGTAATTCGTTCAATTTTTATAGAAATATCCTCTGCAATTTCAATGGCTTTTGGTGTGAGGGAGATGCTTTTGTAACGACGGTCAGATTTTGAAGGTTGAGTAAAAATCATCTTTTTCTCTTCCATACGAGAAAGAATGCTGGAAACGGTCGGCGTTGTTAGACCAAGGTTGTATTCAATATCCTTTTGACAGATTTCTTGATTTATATTCCGTTTTAGATAACCAATGACCGTTGCTTGTGTATATGTGATTCCAAACTCGGATAATTCTTTGTTGAGCAAGCGCTCAATTGCTGTGTTTAGAATCTTAAAGTCAATTAAGTGCATTTTGTTCCTCCATAATAAATTACATCGTATACAATTTATTATAGCATACAATTTGGTCGTTGTCAAGTTTTTTATAAAAAGAGAAAAAGGTTCAATACGAGTACCCATAAAGGTGAAAATAATAGTGACATGTTATATTTTTTCAGATAAAAGTGTAAAACGACTCCGTATACATTCAATTATACCTTCATTTCTGAGTTTACTGATTTCAGCTGAAAGACCGCTCCTGTCAACCTGCAAAAAATCCGCAAGTTCCTGCCTGTCATAGGGAATGATAAAAGTATCAGAATTATGACATTTTGCCTGCCAAAGGAGATAAGTCATCAGTTTCTCTCTTGTCGTGCGCTTGGAAATTATTTCTAACTTTCGGTGAAATATGAGGTTTTTGTCTGCAAGAATTTTCATTAGATTATAGATCAGCCGATTGTGAAATTCACAAGCATTACAACACGATCGCATAATCCGAGTTCCTTCCATCAGCATAATTATGCTATCTTCGCAGTTAACTACACTAATTGGTACAGACTTTACTCCTGCACAGACAAAGGATTCTCCAAAGATCTGAGATGGCCTGATTTCTGTCACAATATTCCGATTACCGTAATAATCCATACTTACAATTTGTACAGCTCCCGACAGAACAATTCCCATATGAGTTGCCTCTTGACCTTCTGTTAGAATTGGTTGATTTTTAGTATAGTTTTTTATTTTTGCTCCAAGGCAGCCCAGCATTGCAGCAAGGTCATCATCCGATATGCCATCAAATAAAATGCATTTTTGTAAAATTTCCAAATATTTTTTCATTACGATTCTCCTTATGTTGAAATTTCAACATACTTATTATGCTTATTATACTATAATAAAATCACAAAATCAAGGAATAATCATGGAGGATAACGCAATGAAACGAAAAATAATTAAAATTAACGAGGAAAAGTGTAACGGTTGTGGTGCATGTGCGGTTGCCTGTCATGAAGGAGCAATCGGAATGGTAGATGGTAAAGCAAAGTTGTTGCGAGAAGACTACTGTGATGGTTTGGGAGATTGTTTGCCGGCTTGTCCCGCAAATGCGATTTCCTTTGAGGAGCGTGAAGCTCTTGCTTATAATGAAGCGGCAGTACTTGCGGCAAAAAACATAAAAATTCATGAAAAATTGCCTTGTAGTTGCCCCGGAACACACTCAAAAACAATTCAGCGTGGAAAAGAAAATTTATCTTTGGACAACAAACCATCTATAAGTAGGCTTTCTCAGTGGCCTGTGCAAATCAAGCTTGTATCAGTGAATGCACCTTACTTTCAAAATGCAGATCTCCTCATTGCGGCAGATTGTACGGCGTATGCTTATGGAAATTTTCATACAGATTTTATTCGTAACCGTATTACGCTTATTGGTTGTCCAAAGCTTGATGAGGGAGATTATACCGAAAAACTGACACAGATACTTTCCGGCAATCATATTCAAAGTATAACCGTTGTCCGTATGGAAGTACCTTGCTGTTTTGGTATTGAAAATGCTGTAAAACGAGCTATGCAGGCAAGCGGCAAGTGCATTCCGTGTCAAGTTGTAATAATTTCTACGGACGGAAGAATTTTAAATTAGAAAGGAATAGCAATTATGGAGAAAAAAATGTTTTGTTTTCAGTGTGAGCAAACAGCTGGCTGTACCGGCTGTACCGGAAATGTGGGCGTTTGCGGAAAAAAATCCAATACGGCCAAGCTTCAGGATGAGTTGACTGGCGCATTGATTGGCCTTGCAAGGGTAATCGATAGTGGTGTAGAACCAACAGAACGAACTTATCAACTGATCATCGAGGGTTTGTTCACTACACTAACCAATGTAAGTTTTGACGATGCAGCGATACAAAAGTTGATTGAGAAAGTTCGTCAGGAAAAAACGAAAATTTATTCCACCCGAATTTGCACTGCCTTGCCTTGTCAGCAAACAGAGGAATATGATATGCAGAAACTTTGGAACGATGATGAAAATATTCGTTCTGTAAAATCATTGATACTCTTTGGATTGCGAGGAATGGCTGCTTATGCTTATCATGCAATGGTTTTAGGCTATACAGATAATGAGATAAATCGTTTCTTCTGTGAGGGATTATCTCAAATTGCAGAGGAGCTGTCCATCGAACAGTTGTTACCAATGGTAATGAAAGTTGGAGAAATGAATCTAAAATGTATGGCGCTTTTGGATAAGGCAAATACGGAAGTTTATGGAAATCCTGAACCGGTAACAGTTCCTTTGAAAGTGGAAAAAGGACCATTTATCGTGGTAACAGGCCACGATTTGAGGGATTTACAGCTTCTTCTTGAGCAAACTAAGGATAAAGGAATAAACATTTATACCCACGGTGAAATGTTACCAGCGCATGCATATCCGAAACTAAAAAAATATACTCATCTAAAAGGGAATTTTGGTACTGCATGGCAAAATCAGCAAAAAGAATTTGACGGGATTCCTGCACCGGTTTTGTTTACCACTAACTGCTTGATGCCTCCGAAACAGAGCTATTCTGACCGTGTTTTTACTGTGGAAACAGTTGGTTTTCCCGATATAATTCATATTGGCGAAGATAAGGATTTTACGCCGGTGATTGAAAAAGCTCTTGCATTGGGCGGATATGCCGAAGATAGAGCGTTTTTCGGTATCAATGGAGGGACACAGGTTACGACAGGCTTTGGACGAAATATGATATTATCCGTTGCTGATAAAGTTGTGGATGGTGTAAAGTCAGGTGCAATTCGGCATTTCTTTCTTGTAGGAGGATGCGATGGTGCAAAGTCGGGACGTAATTATTATACGGAATTTGTAAAGCAAACGCCGGCTGATACAATGATATTAACTCTTGCTTGTGGGAAATACCGTTTTAATGACCTTAATTTAGGAGAAATTGGTGGACTTCCTAGACTTATGGACATGGGACAGTGTAATGATGCTTATGGCGCAATTATGGTTGCAGTGGCGCTCGCCAAAACTTTTGGCTGCGAGGTTAATGAACTCCCGCTTTCTTTTGTGCTGTCGTGGTATGAGCAAAAGGCAGTCTGTATTCTTTTGACCCTGCTTTATCTGGGAATAAAAAATATTCGCCTTGGCCCATCGCTTCCTGCATTTTTGTCTCCTGATGTTCTAAATTATCTTGTAAAAGAATTTGGAATAGCGCCGATTACAACGCCGCAACAGGATATAGAAGATTTAATGAAGTGATTCATACAATGTTTTTATTATTGGAGTAAAAACTAGATCATGTGGAATATGGTCAGTCAATATGAGCAATATAAAATGAAATATACGGAGGATAGGATTATGTACAAGAATATTGAAAAACAGAAAAAAATACAATTGAAAGATTTGGTTGAATATCAGTCAGGGCAAGTTGTCAGCAAAACGTTGGTACAAAATGAAAAGGTCAGCATGACAATTTTTTCATTTGACAAAAATGAGGAAATTTCAACTCATGCGGCAAGTGGTGACGCAATGGTGACAGTGCTTGAAGGAAAGGGAAAATTTACTGTAGGTAATGATGTATTTATTTTAAATGCAGGTGAAACTTTAATTATGCCTAAGGATATTCCCCATGCGGTATATGGGGAGGAACAATTTAAAATGCAGCTGGTCGTTTCGTTTTGAGAGAAAAGTCAGCTATTTTAATAATTTTTATTTATAAGATTGCAGATTTTATCAGGGTATGAATTTATTTCTTCTTTGCTTTTGCATAATAATATTGTGAGAATCCGTTTTATCTGCTTGACAAGCGAGGAAAAGTGTGCTATACTAAATCGTGGAAAAGTGCCTACATGATGGGCATTGCGACAGTTCGTTTGCGCCATCCTGTCGTTAAACAAAACCAGGGCATCCGCAACGAAAGTAGACAGCACAAAAATGTGATTCTAACGATGGAAAAGGATGCAGCCGTATGTCACAGTACGGCTGCATTTTTGTGTTTAGAGGATTTTTTATCAGGAAATTTTTTTATAGATTTTTATTGAAAAAAGATGTTAGAAAATAATTTAGATGGTATAAATTTTGGAAGTGTTTTTAAGAGTCGGGGAAGACACAGCCGATTGAATAGGAGGAAAAATCATGTATGAGCTGAAGACATCCGCGTCATTTGACAGTGCACACTTTTTGGCGGGATATCACGGAAAATGTGCCAATTTGCATGGACATCACTGGAAGATTGAAGTGGTTGCAGGATGCGAAACGCTGCAGAAAGAAGGTGTGCAGCGAGATATGATACTGGATTTTGCGGATATGAAGCAGGCGCTGCGAAATCTGGCGGAAAGTTATGACCATGCCCTGATATATGAGGAAGGCTCGTTGCAGCTTGCTACGGTGGAGGCGCTTCTGGCAGAAGGTTTTCGTTTGATTGCAGTACCGTTTCGTCCAACTGCAGAACAGTTTGCTAAATGCTTTTATGAAAAGCTGCAAAATAAAGGCTTTCCAGTGCTGCGTGTGATAGTGTATGAGACGCCGGATAATTGTGCAGGTTATGAGGTGCGATAAAATGCAGCAGTTTTCAGTTGTAGAAAAATTTGTGAGTATTGATGGAGAAGGTACGCATGCAGGGGGACTGGCAGTATTTATACGATTTCAGGGTTGTAATTTGCAATGTGATTTTTGCGATACACAGTGGGCAAATGCTGCAGATGTTCCCTATGAGTGTCTGGATACGGAGGACTTAGTGGCGTATGTTCAGAGTACTGGTGTACAAAGTGTTACTTTGACCGGCGGTGAACCTCTGTTGCAGACCGGCATTGCAGAACTGATTACCGCACTTGGCGCATTGGGATATCGTGTTGAAGTTGAAACCAATGGCAGTGTTTTTTTGGAGCCGTTTGCGGATATGGCGTTTCGACCAATTTTTACAATGGATTATAAATTGCCAGGGAGTGGCATGGAATCGGCAATGTGCACAGCAAATATGCAGTTTCTGCGTCGTCAGGATGCAGTAAAGTTTGTTGTTAATGATAGAAAAGATTTGACAAGAGCAATTGAAGTGGTGCATGAATATGCATTAACGTCGAAGTGTACTGTTTTTTTTAGTCCGGTATATGGGTCAATGGAACCATCGGAAATAGTAGATTTCATGAAAAACAACAGATTGGATAATGTGCGGCTGCAATTACAATTGCATAAATATATTTGGGATCCGCACAGGCGTGGTGTATAAAAGTGTCAAGGAGGATTGCAACAGAAATGGATACGAAAGCGATAGAACAGCATGTTCGGGGAATACTTGAAGCAATTGGAGAAGATCCAGATAGAGAAGGATTGCGAGAAACGCCTCAGCGTGTGGCTCGCATGTATGAGGAAATATTTGAAGGAATTCAATACTCTAATCATGAGATTGCACAGATGTTTGGAAAGACGTTTTCTTCTCCTTCACCGGAGATGTCAGAGACCGCAGTTGTAGTAAAGGATATCAGTATCTTCAGCTATTGCGAGCATCACATGGCTCTAATGTATGATATGAAAGTAGATGTGGCGTATGTGCCGCACGGTAAGGTGATTGGTTTGAGTAAAATTGCCCGAATCTGTGATATGGCGGCAAAACGTTTACAATTGCAAGAACGACTCGGACAGGATATTGCAGAAATATTGTCTGAGGCTGCTGGTACACCGGATGTTGGCGTAGTGATTACCGGCTCACATAGTTGTATGACGGCAAGGGGAATTTGCAATGTGTCGGCACAGACAACGACAAAAACATTTTGTGGTGCATTTTTGCAGGATAAGTCTCTTCAGAATCTGTTGTAAAAGGAGGAAATAAAAAAATGAAAGCGTTGGTTTTATTCAGTGGCGGTGTAGACAGTACGACTTGCCTAGGTATGGCCGTAAAAAAATATGGTTCCGAAGAAGTGCTGGCATTGTCGGTGTACTATGGGCAGAAACATAAAAAGGAAATTGAAGCGGCTGAAAAAATTGCGGCATACTATCATTTGGCATGGAAACAATTGGATTTGGCAAGTATATTTGCAGATTCAGATTGCTCACTGCTTGCCGGATCGACACAGGAGATTCCGAAAGAAAGTTATTTTGAGCAGTTGCAGCGTACAAGTGGGAATCCGGTTTCTACATATGTGCCATTTCGTAATGGTTTGTTCTTGTCTTCATCTGCAAGTATTGCTTTGTCAAATGGCTGCGAAGTAATATATTATGGTGCACACAGTGATGATTCTGCCGGAAATGCATATCCAGATTGTAGTAGTGCATTTCATGAGGCGATGAATCAGGCAATTTATCTTGGCAGCGGAAAACAGCTTCATATTGAAGCTCCTTTTGTTAATTGCACAAAAGCAGAGGTTGTCAAAAGAGGATTGGAACTGGATGTGCCTTATGCACTGACATGGAGTTGCTACGAAGGCGGCAAAGAACCTTGCGGGATTTGCGGCACTTGCCGTGATCGTGCAGCTGCATTTGCTGCAAATGGAGTAGAAGACCCGGCGATACAGAGAGGTGAATGAATTGACAGGCAGAACAAAAGATGAAATGGGCGATATGACGTTGTTGGGGAATCAGCATACGAATTATCCTGAGGATTATAAACCGGAAGTACTAGAAACTTTTCCAAATAAGCATCCTGGAAGAGATTATTTTGTGAAATTTAATTGCCCGGAATTTACCAGCCTGTGTCCGATTACTGGACAGCCTGATTTTGCCACGCTTTATATTTCCTATGTGCCGCGGGAAAAGATGGTGGAAAGCAAATCCTTAAAATTGTATTTGTTTAGTTTTCGAAACCATGGTGATTTTCATGAAGACTGTGTGAATATCATCATGAATGATTTGGTGCGACTGATGGAACCCGCATATATTGAGGTGTGGGGAAAGTTTTTGCCAAGAGGCGGAATTTCCATTGATCCATATTGCAATTATGGTAGACCGGGAACAAAATGGGAACAGGTGGCATGGGAAAGGCTAACGCACCATGATCTGTATCCGGAATCGGTGAACAATCGGTAATTACAATTTTTGAGAGTTTTTTGTTTGAAAAGAAATATTTTCTTGAAATACAAAGCAGAAATCATATTATATCACAAAAAACTTAGTAAATTAAATTATTTTGTTTCATAGTTTGTCAAAATCTGATCGGATAAGGAAGTGAAATGTTTGGAACGATTTGCGGAAATTACACAAGTTATCAATGACAAGGTATGGGGGATACCGCTGGTAATATTGATTATAGCATGCGGTATTTTGCTAACCATTCGTGTGCGTGGACTGCAGGTGCGTCACTTGGGAAAAGCATTGAAGTTTATGGTGAAAAATGAAGAGGGCGGCGAAGGTGAAGTTAGCAGTTTCGGAGCACTTTGCACAGCATTATCGGCAACTATCGGTACTGGAAATATTGTTGGTGTTGCAACTGCAATTGCGATAGGTGGCCCCGGTGCGTTGTTTTGGATGGAAATCGCAGCTTTGTTTGGCATGGCAACCAAATATGCAGAAGGATTTCTAGCAATTAAGTACCGCACGATTGATAAAGAAGGAAGTTATCTGGGAGGCCCATTTTACTATATTGAAAACGGAATGGGCAATCGTTGGAAGTGGCTTGCAAAACTGTTTGCACTGTTTGGTACAATGGCAGGTCTTATGGGAATTGGGACAATTACACAGATTAATGGTATCACATCTGCATCGAACAATTTTTTTGATCCGGAACATTCGGCGGTTGCTTTTCATTTGTTCGGACAGGATTATACATGGACAACCGTTATTGTTGGCATGCTCGTAACAGTTTGTGCAGCACTTGTAATTATTGGCGGATTGCAGCGCATTTCTCAGATTTCTCAGATTGTGGTGCCATTTATGGCAATCGCTTACGTACTTTGTTGCATTATCTTGATGGTATGTAATATTACAGAAATCCCCAGTGCAATTGTAGAAATTGTCAAGGGAGCATTTGGTTTGGAAGCTGTTGCCGGGGGGATGCTGGGTGCAATAATGCTTGCAATGCAAAAAGGTGTTGAGCGTGGTATTTTTTCTAATGAATCTGGTTTGGGTTCTGCACCGATTGCGGCGGCTGCAGCAAAGTCAAAGGAACCAGTTCGTCAGGGTCTGGTTTCTATGACGGGAACATTTGTAGATACAATTATTATATGTACAATGACAGGTTTGTCTATTGTGATTTCCGGTGCATATAATGACGTGAATTTAGAAGGAGTAGAGATTACAAATGCAGCCTTTCAGTATGGACTTCCATTCCCGGAAAAGGTTTCGTCATTCCTGCTGATGGTTTGCTTGATTTTCTTTGCATTTACGACTATTTTGGGCTGGAGCTATTATTCAGAACGCTGCCTGACATACTTGCGTGGGAAGGCAAGTCATACGTTGACGTTAGCATTCCGCTGGCTGTATATTGCTGCTGTGTTCATTGGCCCGTATCTGACGGTTGAGGCGGTATGGAACATCGCCGGTATCTTTAACGGTTTGATGGCATTCCCTAATGTTATCGCATTAATTGCCCTATCCAGTATTGTTTCAATGGACACCAAACAATATTTTAAGGAAAAAAGGTATTTACTGAAATAAAGTCAGCATAGATGAAAAAAGAGTATGAAAATATATCGATTTGTTATAAAAGATTTGTTCATACAGAAAAATTTCTACGCATTACCGAAAAAAATATTGTAAATTTGTAAAAACGCTTGCGATACATATTTTTACCGTATTGTTAATAAGATTATGCTTGGAATTTCGAACAAAAATTTTGTTTGCTTTAAGAGGAAATGACATAACTTTATTTTATGATGTGAAAAGATGATTTGTAAATTAAAAGAAACAATATTCTTCTTTATAAAAAATAAAAATTGAATATAATTATTTTTTTTCAGCATAATGTTAAAAAAGCTATTGACAAATGCGGTATGATAAAGTATAATAAAAATTAAGATAAATGATTCGTATGGATCAAATAGTAGATGAAAAAGCAATGGCGCTTAGAAAACAGAAAAATAAAATTTTTTTCTGTTAGCTAAGCGTTTTTTGTTTTCTGTCCGTCAAAACAGGCGGAACTTGAAATTACAGCGAGGGAGTAGTGACCATGGATAATTACAGAAAGCAGGAACCGTTTGAAAAAAATGGTCTGTACGATCCAAGATTTGAGCATGAAAATTGCGGCATTGGTGCTGTTGTAAACATGAGTGGTGAAACGGATCGAAAGGTAGTCGATAGTGCACTGCGTATAGTAGAAACGCTGGAGCATAGAGCGGGTAAGGATGCAGAGGGGAAAACCGGTGATGGTGTTGGAATCTTGCTGCAAATATCGCATACCTATTTTTCCAAAGTAGCAAAAAAAGCCGGCATTAAACTTGGGGATAAACGGGAATATGGCATAGGAATGTTTTTCTTTCCGCAGGCAAAAGAAAAATATGAAAATTCTATGCGGACTTTTGAAGAGGTACTTCGAGAAGAAAAGTTGGAATTTCTCGGTTGGCGTGAGGTTCCGGTGAATCCGGATGTACTGGGTTCAAAGGCACTGGATAGTATGCCCCATATCATGCAAGCATTTATCAAAAAACCCGATGACTGCAAAAAAGGATTGGATTTTGACCGTAAGTTGTATATTGCACGTATGATCTTTGAAAAACGGGATAAAGAAACTTATGTAGTTTCCTGTTCAAGTCGTACAATCGTGTATAAAGGAATGTTTCTGGTTAACCAACTGCGGTTGTTTTATGAGGATTTGAACAGTCCGGATTATCATTCTGCAATTGGTATTGTACATTCTCGTTTCAGTACAAATACGAATCCAAGCTGGCAGCGTTCTCACCCGAATCGTATGATGGTGCATAACGGTGAAATTAATACCATTACGGGTAATGTGGATAAAATGCTCAGTCGGGAATCGATCCTGCATTGTGATGCATTGGGAGATCGAATGAAAGATATTTTTCCGATGTTGGATGTAACTGGTTCGGACTCAGCACGCCTGGACAATACGCTGGAGTTTATGACCATGTGCGGCATGGAATTGCCCTTGGCAGTGATGGTGACTATTCCGGAACCGTGGCAGCATATTGAAACAATGAGCCGTGAAAAGCGTGCGTTTTATCAATATTATGCCACAATGATGGAGCCATGGGATGGTCCGGCGTCGATCATCTTTTCTGATGGCGATGTTATGGGGGCTGTTCTGGATCGTAACGGCTTGCGTCCATCACGGTATTATGTTACAGATGACGGATATCTCATTCTTTCGTCAGAAGTCGGTGCGCTTGATGATATTCCAGCAGAAAAGATTGTGAAAAAAGAGAGACTGCATCCTGGAAAAATGTTGCTGGTAGATACCATAAACGGTAAGCTGATTGATGATGAGGAACTAAAAAATGACTATGCCAAACGCCAGCCATATGGAGAATGGCTGGATCATAACCTGTATTACCTTCGGGAGCTGAAAGCACCGAATAAACGACCGTTCCGTCACTGCGGCAAGGAATTGCTCCGTTTACAGCGTGCATTCGGATACAGCTACGAATCTCTGTATCATGTCATGGTGCCGATGGCACTGAATGGGGGAGAACCTACTTCTGCAATGGGTACGGATATTCCGATTTCCGCAATGTCTAAACAGAATCCGCCGTTATTTGATTATTTCAAGCAGATGTTTGCACAAGTAACCAATCCGCCGATTGATTCGATACGGGAATCCGTGATTACAGATACGACAGTTTATCTGGGTATTTCCGGTAATATTTTAGAAGAAAAAGAACGTAATTGTCGTGTATTGCAGGTGACAAATCCAATTTTAACCAATCTTGATTTGATGAAAATTCGTGATATGAAGATTGATGGATTGAAAACGGCAGATATTTCTATGTTGTACACGAAGGATGTGTCACTGTACGATGCGATTAAGAACCTATATCGACAGGCGGAAGAGGCACATAAAAATGGTGCTACAATTTTAATTTTGACGGATCGTGGTGTGGATCATGATCATATGGCAATTCCGTCTCTGTTGGCTACTTCTGCATTAGAAACATATTTGGTGAAAACCAGAAAAAATACAGCGGTGTCAATTATTGTGGAAACGGCAGAACCGTGTGAAGTACATCATTTTGCGACACTATTGGGTTTTGGCGCAAGTGCTGTAAATCCGTATCTTGCATTGGATAGCTTGTATGACATGATCAACCGTGGTTTAGTGGATAAGGATTATTCTCAGGCATGTAATGCATATATTGCTGCACTTGTATCAGGTATTGTTAAGATTGCCTCGAAGATGGGTATTTCTACAATTCAATCATATCAGGGATCTAAAATTTTTGAAGCATTGGGAATTAGCGAAAAGGTAATTCATGAGTTTTTCCCAGATACCGTAAGCCGTATAGGCGGGATCGATATGGAGGATATTGCAAAACGTACTCTGACAATGCATGAAAATGCATTTGATCCTAATAATTTGGGAATGGATGAAGGTCTCCGCAGTGTAGGCTGGCACAAGGAACGCAGTAATCAGGAGGAACATCTTTATAATCCGGAAACAATTCATCTTTTGCAGCAGGCAACATGGAGAGATGACTATAATTTGTTTAAGCAGTACTCTGCTTGTGTCAATGCAGAAAATCGCCATATCACGCTAAGAAGTTTGCTGGACTTCCATTATGCAGAAGATGGCGGAATTCCCATTGAAGAGGTAGAGAGTGTAGAATCGATTATGCGCCGTTTTAAGACGGGTGCAATGTCATATGGCTCTATTTCTCAGGAAGCACATGAGTGTATGGCAATTGCAATGAACCGTATCGGCGGAAAGTCTAACAGCGGTGAAGGCGGTGAAGATCTGGAGAGAATTGTTACTGCTGGTAGTGCAGTGGATAAGTGTTCTGCCATTAAACAGGTTGCATCCGGACGATTTGGTGTCACTTCAAAATATTTGACTTCTGCAAGGGAGATTCAGATTAAAATGGCACAGGGTGCTAAGCCGGGCGAAGGAGGACATTTGCCGGCAAAGAAGGTGTATCCGTGGATCGCAAAAACAAGACATTCTACACCGGGTGTGGCACTGATCTCGCCGCCACCGCATCATGATATCTATTCCATTGAAGATCTAGCACAATTGATCTACGATTTGAAAAATGCCAATAAAAAGGCACGAATTTCTGTTAAACTGGTATCTGAAGCCGGTGTAGGTACAATTGCAGCGGGTGTAGCAAAGGCTGGTGCAGGAGTTATCTTGATTTCTGGTTATGATGGTGGTACCGGTGCGGCGCCGAGTAGTTCAATTCACAATGCAGGTTTGCCTTGGGAACTGGGTCTGGCAGAAACGCATCAGACACTAATTCAGAACAATCTGCGTTCTAAGGTTGTAATTGAAACAGATGGCAAGATGATGACCGGACGAGATGTAGTGATTGCTGCAATGTTGGGAGCGGAAGAATATGGATTTGCGACAGCACCGTTGGTAACGATGGGCTGTGTTATGATGCGTGTATGTAATTTGGATACTTGCCCGGCGGGTGTTGCCACACAAAATCCGGAACTGCGTAAGCGTTTTCATGGCAAACCAGAATATGTTATTAACTTCATGCGGTTTATCGCACAGGAAATGCGCGAATATATGGCAAAACTGGGGATTCACACGGTAGACGAAATGGTGGGACGTTCTGATCTTTTGGTATCTAAGGAGTATCCAGCAGAAAGCCGTGAAGGCAAGATCAACATGTCTCGAATTCTGACCAATCCGTATGCCAAGAAGGACTGTGATGTGAAGATGCACTTTGATCCGGAGGATATTTTTGATTTCAAGTTGGAGAAAACCATTGATGAGACTGTGATTATTCCGGAAATGAAAGATGCTTTTGCAAAGAAACAGAAAAAAGAGATTACGATTAATGTTAGCAATTTAAACCGTGCACTGGGTACGTTGTTCGGTGCCGAAATTACACGTAAATATTATAATACGCTGGATGATGATACATTTGTTGTACATTGTAAAGGTGCAGGGGGACAAAGTTTTGGCGCATTTATTCCTAAGGGGCTCACATTGGCTTTAGAAGGAGACAGTAATGACTATTTTGGAAAGGGATTGTCTGGCGGTAAGCTGGCTGTATTCCCACCGAAGGGCTCTAAGTTCAAAGAAGATGAAAATATCATTATTGGAAACGTCGCATTGTTTGGTGCCACCAGCGGTAAGGCATTTATTAACGGCGTGGCAGGGGAACGGTTCTGCGTTCGAAATTCGGGTGCTCTAGTGGTTGTAGAAGGTGTCGGTGAGCATGGCTGTGAATATATGACCGGTGGATGTGCTGTTATTCTAGGTGAAGTCGGTAAGAATTTTGCGGCTGGTATGAGCGGTGGTATCGCATATGTTCTGGATCTGGAAAACGATCTGTATACAAAGCTAAATAAATCTTTGGTTGGCTTCGGCAATGTTACAAAGCCGGAAGATGTTGCACAGCTACGCGGATTGATTGAGGAGCACGTAAAATGGACTGATTCGAAATTGGGGAAGAAGATTCTGAACAATTTTGAGGAGTGTTTGCCCCGGTTCAAAAAAATTGTACCTCACGACTATGCGAAGATGCTGGAGAGTATTGCAGAATTCCAAGAAAAAGGCATGAGTCTGGAAGATGCACGAATTGAGGCATTTTATGCCAATACGAGAAATTGACAGGAGGCGTAGTCATGGGAAAATCAACTGGATTTCTCGAATATGAGAGAGTAGAAAATGTAGGGCAGGAGCCTTTAGAGAGAATCAAGACTTATCGTGAATTTCACAAACCGTTGTCAGATGAGGAACGGCAGAAGCAAGGGGCACGCTGTATGGATTGCGGTGTTCCGTTCTGTCAAGCAGGAAAACCGATTTTCGGTATGGTGTCGGGCTGCCCACTGAACAATCTATGTCCGGAATGGAATGACATGGTATATCAGGGATTCTGGGATGAAGCAGCAGATAGACTGCTTTTGACGAACTGTTTTCCGGAGTTTACGTCTCGTGTGTGCCCTGCATTGTGTGAAAAGGCGTGCACATGCGGTCTGTATGATGATCCGGTAACGGTAAAGGAAAATGAATATGCCATAATTGAAAAGGCATTTGCCAGCGGCTATATTCATCCAAATCCACCGAAGGTGCGTACAGGAAAGCGAGTCGCAGTAGTTGGATCCGGTCCGTCAGGTTTGGCGGCGGCACTGCAGTTGAATAAACGCGGACATTATGTAACGGTATTCGAAAGAGAAGACCGTGTCGGCGGTCTTTTGATGTACGGCATTCCCAATATGAAGCTGGAAAAAACGGTAATACAGCGGCGTGTGGATATGATGGAAAAAGAAGGTGTAAAATTCCGTACCGGTATTGA
This sequence comes from uncultured Ruminococcus sp., assembly GCA_949291345.1. Taxonomy (GTDB): domain Bacteria; phylum Bacillota; class Clostridia; order Oscillospirales; family Ruminococcaceae; genus Ruminococcus_C. Next base: position 2,552 of record CASEVP010000068.1, on the reverse strand, counting down.
TGTGGGAAAAGATATTACAGCAGAAGAATTGCTCCAGTCATATGATGCAGTGATACTCGCATGCGGTGCATCTAATCCACGAAATATTGTTGCAGAAGGCAGAGATGCAGATGGGATATACTATGCGGTGGATTTTTTGAAAGCAACGACAAAAAGCCTGATTAATTCCAATCTGTCAGATGGTTATTATATCAGTGCAAAGTATAAAAATGTTATTGTTATTGGCGGCGGCGATACTGGCAACGATTGCGTAGGCACAGCAATTCGCCATGGTTGCAAATCGGTGGTACAGCTTGAAATGATGCCGAAGCTGCCTGACACCCGTGCTGAAAATAACCCGTGGCCAGAGTGGCCTCGTGTCTGTAAGACAGACTATGGTCAGGAAGAAGCCATTGCAGTTTTTGGGCATGATCCTCGGATCTATCAAACTACGGTAAAGAGATTCATCAAGGACGATAAGAATCATGTTCGTGCTGTGGAAACCATCAAACTACAGCCAGTACATGATCCGAAGACTGGTCGCATGAGAATGGAAGAGATTGCAGGCAGTGAGCAAATCCATGATGCCGATCTGATACTGATTGCAGCAGGTTTTTTGGGAGCGCAGTCATATGTTACCGATGCATTCGGCGTAGAGATAAATCAGCGAACAAACGTAGCGACAGAATCAGGAAAGTATAAGACCAATGTGGAAAAAGTTTTCACTGCGGGAGATATGCATCGTGGTCAATCGCTGGTTGTTTGGGCAATCCGCGAAGGCAGAGAGGCTGCCCGAGAAGTGGATGAATACCTGATGGGGTATACAAATCTGCACTGATATCAGCAGATATAAGATTATAAAACAATAACAAGCAGATCGCAATTAAAGTGCGGTCTGCTTGTTTGTTGCATTTGGGGGTATGATGTGGTATAATGGGGATAGGATTTATTTTGCACTGTGCAGAATAAAAGATGGTTGCTTTATAGGAGAAAAAGTTTGAAACAAAAACCTAACCCAATCTCTAAAAAAGAGCATAGCGAAAAGACCGTCTGAGTAGCGGTCAAAAAAAGATATGAGAAGCCACTATTGTAAAGGAGTCGAAGGAATCAATGGGTCAAGGACATAACCCATATTGGCAAGGATTGAGATAGCCTGTTCCTGTGAAATAACGCGTGCCAAAGGAGGTTTTTCATCTTTATGGTAAAGCGTAGGATTGTACGACTCGTTCTTGGCAAGTATGTTGAAGATGGCGGTTAAAAGTTTTCTGGCAATAGCGACCTTGGCTTTTTGTCCGCCCCTGCGTTTTTTGAGAGCCAAATACTTTTCTCGAATTTCCGGGTGTTTCTCGCTTCTGCTTGATGCAATGGCGATCTGAATCAAAAGAGGTTTTAGGTAAGCTCCGGATTTGCCGATTCGAGTAGTCTTTTTCTTGCCGGCGCTTTCATTGTTTTGAGGAGTGAGACCTGCCCACGAGCAAAGTTTTTTGGAAGTTTCAAAAATCGACATATCGACGCCGATTTCAGCAATGATGCGGATTGCAGTAAAAACATCGTTAATTCCGGGAACAGTCATTAGCAGTTCAATTTGTGAAGTATACTTTTCGGCAATGCCGAGAATTAAGGATTCAAGCTCTGCTTTGTGACGGTCGAGAGAATTCATGTGGCTGCGGATAATTTTGAGTTTCTCCGCTTGTTCGTATGAGAAAACTCCGTCAACAGCTTTTTGGATTTTGTCAATAGGCGTGCGGCACCGTCCGTCAACAAAAGGAGCAACGTCAAAACTTTCTCCCGGATGTTCAAGCAATTGCGTAGTGATGGCAGATGCGCTCTTTCCAAACACATTTGTAAACACATCATCAAGTTTGAAATTGGAAACGGTCAAGCAGTTTTGCGCTCTGTTCTTCTCGCCTGTAGTATATGAGGAAAGTTTAACCCAATAGCGACAGAGATCACGAAGCTGACGGATATCTTTAGGCGGAATGAAACTACCATTTACAAGGTCGTGCTTAAACAAGTCGGCAATCCATTGAGCATCCTTTTTGTCGGTCTTTTTGCCTTTTATTGCTTTTACGAATTTCGGATGGCTGACGACAACATTGCAAGTGTCCTCTAAAATGTTATGTATTGGAAACCAATATTTACCCGTGGATTCCATACAAACATCCTTGCAGTTGTTGTCGGAAAGCCAATCCTTTAAAGCTCGAAGTTCCTCTGTGTATGTGGAAAATCTGCGGGATTGGTATTCTGTTACACCCTGAGCGTTCGTAGTGGCAATACAGGCAATTACAAAATCCCTGTGAACGTCCATTCCGCAACAGATTGGATATACAATTTTCAGTTTACCCATTTAATGCACTCCAATAAAATATTTGTGAGAAGCCATTGACTGGACATCCGGATAAAAACGAGTTGCGTTTTTACAAAGATAAGTTTACAGGCTCAAAGTCCTACTTGTTGGTGCTTGAACAGATGTCCGACAACCTATAAATGAGCGCGATTACACAAGTGCACCGCACCTACCTCCACGTGTTCTGTAGTGTAGCTTCTCACACGAAAATTATATCATAATTATG
>CASEVP010000067.1 GCA_949291345.1 uncultured Ruminococcus sp. | reverse complement strand
ATATCGCAAAGAAGGTGTAATTGAACCAGATGATTTTTATGTAGTCATTATCGCGGATGGCTATGAAGCACCGGATGAAAACGGCGTACGTTCCGAGGTTCAGTCCAAATGTGCAATCTTTCCGTTGGAAAAAGGTGCAGAAACGGCACTGATGTCGAATGAGATTGGATTGAACTGGTATAGCAGTAATTTGACATAATAAGAAGCTATTGCAGCAAGTATGCCGAATGGTTTGCCATGCCATTTGCTTTTGCGATGCTGCTGCAAATGAAAACTGAGATTTTCCTCCCAATAAATATATTATGTGAAAAAGCACTTTTCCGTTTGCTGTGGAAAGGTGCTTTTTCCGGCAAAAGAGACAATGAAATGAATGCCATAAAAACACCAAAAATTTGATTATATTTTATCCTTTGTCAAATATGGTCGAAAAAGTATTGTTCAAAATTTGAAATATTTAGATATTACTCATAAAACTTAAAAAAAGAAAAAACAAAGAAGATTTACTTGACAATTTTGATGGCCTGTGATATAATGAATATCGTTGCAGCGCTGGTGTAGCTCAGTTGGTAGAGCAGCTGATTTGTAATCAGCAGGTCGGGGGTTCGAGTCCGTCCACCAGCTCCAATTTTCTACAACATACATATGTTACATTGGGGGAGTTCCCGAGTGGCCAAAGGGGGCAGACTGTAAATCTGTTGCTTCTAGCTTCGATGGTTCGAATCCGTCCTCCCCCACCAAAGAACAGGCAGACTCTTCGGGAGTTTGCCTGTTTCTTTTTTCGATTTCATGTGTATGTTCTGTAGACGAAAAACAGATACAAAAATTCATGGGAAAGAGGAAGGAAATCTATGGTACGTGAGGATTTAAGAAATGTTGCCATTATTGCACACGTTGACCACGGTAAGACTACACTGGTAGACGAGATGCTGAAACAGGGCGGTGTGTTTCGGGAAAATCAGGCGGTGGCAGAACGTGTGATGGACTCTAACGATCTGGAACGAGAACGTGGTATTACAATCCTGGCAAAAAACACTTCTGTCCGTTACGGTGATACCAAGATCAATATTATTGATACACCCGGACATGCAGACTTTGGCGGTGAAGTAGAGCGTGTACTGAGTATGGTGGATGGCGCTATTTTACTGGTAGATGCGGCAGAAGGTCCAATGCCGCAAACTAGATTTGTACTGTCCAAGGCACTGGAGATGAATCTGAAGATCATAGTGGTAGTCAATAAGATTGATCGCCCGGATGCACGTCTGGATGAGATTGCTGACGAGGTTCTGGAACTGCTTATGGATTTGGATGCCAGTGAGGAACAGCTGGAAAACACACCGTTTTTGTATTGCTCCGGCAGAGCGGGAACAGCAAGCTATGAGCCGTATGAAGAGGGTAAGGATCTGAAACCGCTGTTTGATACTATTATGTCCTATATCGACCCGCCAAAAGGCGACGATACTGCACCGCTGCAGATGCTGATCTCTTCAATTGACTATAATGAATATGTAGGAAGAATCGGGATCGGCAGAATCAATCGCGGCACCATCCGCGTGGGACAGCAGGTGCTTTTGGGAAACTATCATGATCCGGAAAATTCTAGAAAGAACAAAATTGTATCGTTGCTGCAAATTCAGGGACTGCAGCGAGTACCGGTAGAAAACGCTACAGTGGGTGACATTGTTTGGATCAGCGGAATAGAAAATATCTCTATCGGTGATACCGTTTGTGATCCAGAATGTTTTGAACCGCTTCCTTTTACAAAGATCAGCGAACCGACGGTAGAAATGACATTTAGTGTCAATGACAGCCCTTTTGCCGGACAAGACGGAAAGTTTGTTACTTCTCGTCAGCTGCGTGACAGATTGATGCGCGAACTGCTGCGGGATGTATCACTGCGTGTGACGGAAACTGAGAGCACAGATGCCTTTCGTGTGGCAGGACGTGGTGAAATGCATTTGTCAATTCTGATTGAAAATATGCGGCGGGAAGGCTATGAATTGGGCGTATCGACACCGCGGGTATTGTATCATGAGGTTGATGGCAAACGATATGAACCCATTGAAGAGTTGTCTATTGATGTGCCGGAGGACTGCGTTGGTGCGGTGATGGAAAAACTTGGTTCCAGAAAGGCGGAACTGCAAGATATGCATCCGCAGGGCAGCCGTACCCGACTGACATTTCTGATTCCTTCCAGAGGATTGTTTGGCTATAAGAGCGAATTTCTCACCGATACCAAGGGCGAGGGAATCATGAGCAGCGTGTTCTACGAATATCAGCCATATAAGGGGGATATTCCCCGTCGAAATACTGGTTCCTTGATTTCCTTTGAAACAGGAGAAGCGGTGACATATGGCTTGTATAATGCGCAGGAACGTGGTGCATTGTTTATTGGCGCCGGTGTGCCGGTATACGAAGGAATGGTGGTTGGCGCCTCTCCAAAGGCAGAAGATTTGGTAGTAAATGTATGCAAGCGCAAGCATCTGACGAATACCCGTGCAAGTGGCAGTGATGATGCACTGCGTTTGGTGCCGCCAAGAAATCTGAGTCTGGAGGATTGTCTGGAATTTTTAGCAGATGATGAATTGCTGGAAGTGACACCGAAGGCACTTCGTATCCGCAAACAGATCTTGAGCAACCAGCAGCGTGCAAAAATGCGCGGAAAAATTAAGTGAGCGAATTGTATACCCCAATCTGTCACGTCAGGAATAGTGAAAGTTCCCCGCCCAAAAAGAGAGGAAGGATTTTGATATGAAGTATCATTGGAGGAAAGCCCTGTGGGCAGCACTTTTGACAGCAGCGTTTGCTTTTTCAGCAGTGGGCTGCGGCAGCAAAGAAGACAATGAAAGTAGTGCAGATGAGCTTATGGCAGATTCCGTGAGTGATGTTGCTGCGCAGGATGCAGCTGCATCTGAAAGCAGTACAGATATGACTGCATCAGACGGCGAATTTCAGTATGAAATGAACGAAGATGGCACCCTCTCTATTACTGGCTATCAAGGTACGGCAACCGATTTGAATGTGCCGGCAACAGTGGATAGTTATGCAGTATCCTCTATTGCCAATCATGCGTTTGAAGCCAACTGGGATTTGGTTAGCGTAACGCTGCCAAACGGTCTGGCAAGGATTGAAGAAGGCGCATTTATGGACTGTGGTTCTTTGACAAGTGTTAATATACCTGAAACAGTGTCGCAGATTGACCGTGCGGCATTTGCAGGCTGTTCGTCGCTGACATCCATTTATTTGCCGGAGACGGTTTCTGAAGTGCGCGAAGAGGCGTTTACCGGCTGTGCCAGCATGACGGAACTGACTGTAGTGAATTCGTCGTTGCAATATGATAGATGGGGACTGGTAGAAGGTGCTCAGCCGCTTTCTGTTACCATTATTTGCGCCCCTGATTCTGCGATTTCTGCTTGGGCAGCGCAAAACGGTGTTGCGACGCAGGCATTGTCCTGATTGCTGGAAAGGAGCACAGAATGAAAGTCTGGATCGCTAAGGTCAATGCGGCTGTGCTGGCATTCCTTTTGGCGAGTGTTGTTAACGGATGCGGCAGTAGTGAGAAGAATGTATCCGACTCGCTGCAAAGTCAGCAAGATGCATCGTTGCAGACAGAATCTTCTTATGAACCTGTGACAGAGTCTGATCCCAAGGATATGCATTATACATTTTCCTACGATAGCGAAGAAGTACCTGAGGGTGTTGCCAATGCCATTGGATTGTATTTTTATGCAGTAGAAACACAGAACTATGACTTGTATTTGCAACAGGTGAATCCGGTGTACCAGCAGTATATTAGTGAGATGCTTCAGGAACAAGGCGGTTATAGCTTGGAGATGGGGCTGGAGCAGTGTCATCAGACACTGACAGAATATGCAGGTACAGACTCGTTTACGATCACTGTATTGAAGATGAAACAGGCACAGACGCTGGAAGATCAATTGGATACAGAAAATGATTTCGTGGAAGATTATCTCAGTGCATTTGTGCAACTGTTTGGAGAAGAATTTGTTGCAGATCTAGAGGCGCAATGTGATGAAATGTATGATATTGCAGTAACCATGGAGGGCGAAGACGAAGAGGGAAATGCCCTTACCATTATGGAGGACAGCGAGATCATGGTCGTTAGGTCGGGAAATCAGTATACAATTTTAGGATAATGCTTTACGGCGGCACTGCATAAAGTTCAGCAAATGGGCTATTCTTTGTACAGTGCCGCATTTTATGTTAAAAATATGGGGAAAATTGGTGCAAATTTGGAGTTTTTTTTCAATATCTTGACATTTTTTCGGAAAAGGCGTATAATAAAAAATACCGTGGTAGAAAACGGGATCACAAATTAAAAGATTCGGAGAAGGTCCGTGTCTTGCAGGAGGGTATCGAATCATGCATAGAGTATATAATTTCAGTGCAGGTCCGGCTGTGCTGCCGGAAGAAGTGCTGCGGGAAGCAGCAGAAGAGATGTTAGATTATAAAGGCACTGGTATGTCTGTAATGGAGATGAGTCACCGAAGTGCCGCATTTGATGAGATCATTCAGACGGCAGAGCAGGATCTGCGTGATTTGATGGGAATTCCGGACAATTACAAGGTTTTGTTTTTGCAGGGCGGTGCATCGCAGCAGTTTGCAGCAGTGCCGATGAATCTGATGAAAAACGGAGTGGCAGATTATATTGTAACCGGACAGTGGGCAAAGAAAGCCTATCAGGAAGCCCAGAAATATGGAAAGGCAGTTAAGATCGCTACTTCTGAGGATAAAACCTTCTCTTATATTCCGGATTGTTCTGATTTGCCCATTGATGACGATGCGGACTATGTATATATCTGTGAAAATAATACGATTTATGGTACAAAGTTTAAGACACTGCCGAATACCAAGGGTAAGCCCCTTGTGGCAGATGTATCTTCCTGTTTTCTCAGCGAGCCTGTTGATGTGACAAAGTATGCAGTTATTTATGGCGGTGTACAAAAGAATGTTGGCCCAGCAGGTGTGGTGATTGCAATTATCCGGGAGGATATGATTCCGGAGAAGCCTCCGGTAGAAAATACGCCGACAATGCTGGCGTGGAAAACACAGGCAGATGCTGGTTCTCTGTATAATACCCCGCCTTGTTATGGAATTTATATCTGCGGCAAGGTGTTCCAGTGGATTAAGAAGATGGGCGGTCTGGAGGCAATGCAGAAACACAACATTGCTAAGGCTAAGGTGTTGTATGATTTCTTGGACGAGAGCAAACTGTTTAAGGGAACAGTACGAAAAGAAGATCGTTCGCTGATGAATGTGCCGTTTGTGACAGGCGACAAGGAACTGGACGCTAAGTTTGTCAAGGAAGCAACTGCGGCAGGTTTTGTGAATCTAAAGGGGCATCGGACGGTAGGCGGTATGCGTGCATCAATTTATAATGCTATGCCGATAGAAGGTGTCGAAAAATTAGTAGAGTTCATGCGCAAGTTTGAGGCAGAGAACGCCTGAAGAAAGGACAGCAGTACCATGTATACAATTCAGACAATGAATAAAATTTCTAAAGCTGGAACAGATCGCTTTGGAAGCAATTATACCGTTGCAGATACAGCGGAAAATCCGGACGCTATTCTGGTGCGCAGTGCATCGCTGCATGAGATGTCGTTTGGTGACAATTTAAAAGCCATTGCCCGTGCAGGTGCAGGCGTGAACAACATTCCGCTGGAGCGCTGTTCAGAGGAAGGCATTTGTGTGTTTAACACGCCAGGTGCCAATGCCAATGCAGTAAAGGAATTGGTGCTGACAGGCATATTACTTTCTTCTCGAAGAATTCCAGAGGCAATGTGTTGGACATCGAAACTTGAAGATGGGGAACTTTCCATAGGTAAGCAGGTAGAAAAGGGAAAGAGCCAGTTTGCGGGTCCCGAGATTAAAGGGAAGACACTGGGGATTATCGGTCTGGGTGCCATTGGCGCACTGGTTGCAAATGCGGCAGTAGCACTGGGCATGCAGGTTGTGGGAACAGATCCATTTTTGTCTGTCGGCGCAGCATTGCGGTTGGATCCATCGGTAAAGGTGAAAAAGACACAGGAAGATGTTTTTGCAGAAGCAGACTATCTGACCATTCATGTACCGTATAATAATGATACCAAAGGCATGATTTGCAAAGAAACCATTGCAAAGATGAAAGATGGTGTGAGAATTCTGAATTATGCTCGTGGCGAACTGGTAAATGATGATGATATGCTGGAGGCGCTGGAGAATGGTAAGGTTTCGTATTACTGTACGGATTTTCCCAATGCCAAGACTGCTTGTGCCAAACACATCATTGCTACACCGCACCTCGGTGCATCAACGCCGGAGAGTGAGGAGAATTGTGCAAGAATGGCAGCAGATGAACTGATAGCATACTTGGAAAACGGGGATATCTGCAATAGTGTCAACTTACCGAATGCACGGTTACAGACAGTGTATACAAAAGTATGCATTATTCACAGAAATGTACCAGCAATGATTTCGGCATTAACATCTGTCGTGGGAGATGCTGGCGCTAATATTGAAAATATGCTGAATACCAGCAAAAAGGATTATGCCTATACCATTTTGGATATTGACGGTGTTACTGATGCCATGGTGGCCGCATTAAAGGCGGTTGACGGTGTGTTGAATGTCCGAATATTTGCAAAGTAAGAACAATATAATATTAAAAAGTGCTGCGAAAGCATCCTCTATCCTTACAAAAGATATGGAAAGAGGATGCTTTTTGTATTGTAGGAAAGAATTGAAAACAATAGCATATCGAGTACTGTTTCTCAAAAATACTTTATATTTATATAAAGTGGTTGAAGAATCTGGAAAAGGTATTATTGACAAACTGTAATCACGTAATTTTCACCAAATAATCAGTTGCATTTTTGTAGCAATTATGTTATAATCTAAAGTATATGATATCAGATAAATGCGTCTGTATCGGAAAATGCATATTGCATAAGTTGCTACCCGGTATTTGAAATGAAAGTGAGGCATAGATATGTGTGGAATTGTTGGATATGTGGGAAAACGGGATTGTACTGAGGTGCTGATGAATGGTCTGAGCAAACTGGAGTACCGGGGTTACGATTCCGCTGGCATTGCTGTATTTCAAGAGGGTAAGATCACAGTGGCAAAATCCAAAGGTCGCCTAAAGGATTTGGAGAGCCGAATGGAAAAAGAGGGGAGACCAATCGGTAATGTGGGAATTGGTCATACGAGATGGGCGACGCATGGGGAACCGTCGGATGTTAATTCACATCCCCATAGTGGTGGCAGAGTAACAATTGTACATAACGGTATTATTGAGAATTATAAAGAATTGAAAGATTATTTACTGTCAAAGGGTGTTTCTTTTGACAGTGATACAGATACGGAAGTGGTAGCAAAACTGCTGGATTATCGGTACAACGGCAGTCCCATTCAGACCATTTCGGAAACGGTGCGTGATCTGGAAGGGTCGTATGCACTGGGAATTATATTTGCTGATCATCCGGAACAGGTATATGCGGTGCGCTGTGAAAGTCCATTGATTGTGGGTGTCGGAAAGGGAGAAAGTTTTATTGCATCAGATGTACCGGCAATTATTGAATATACCAGAGATTATTATCTGCTGGAGCATGAAGAGATTGCAGTGCTGTCTACAGACGGTGTGAAGATTTTTGATGTTTTTGGCGCACCGGTGGAAAAAGAATTAAAAACAGCAGATTGGGATGTAGAAGCAATCGGAAAAGGTGGCTACGCCCATTTTATGCTGAAAGAAATCCATGAACAGCCTACTGCCATTCGGAATACCATAAAAAATCGTATTCGGGATGGACTGCCAAATCTGGAGGAATGCGGTATTACGCCGGAGGTGCTGTGTGGATTCCATCATATTCATGTGGTAGCCTGCGGTACGGCAATGCATGCCGGTACGGTGGGAAAATATGTGATTGAAAAATTGGCACGGGTACCGGTGACGGTGGATATTGCATCAGAATTCCGCTATCGGGAGCCGCTGGTAGGTGAAGGGGATTTAGTCATTATCATTTCTCAGTCGGGAGAAACGGCAGATAGTTTGGCGGCAATGCGTTTGGCAAAAAGTTTAGGTGCTAAAACACTGGCTATTGTCAATGCGATGGGAAGCTCTATCGCAAGAGAAGCGGATATGCTGATCTATACACATGCCGGGCCTGAAATTGCAGTGGCATCTACAAAGGCATATATGGTGCAGATTGCTGTGATGTACCTGTTGGCGTTTGAGTTGGCATTGTCTGTAGGAAAGATCGATGCAGATGAATGCCGGAGATTGGTGCAGCTTTTGCAGAAGACGCCCGATGCAATAGAGGGTATTCTGGAACATAAAGAACAAACTCAATATATTGCCTCTTCGCTGATCACGGCAGACAGCCTTTTGTACATTGGCCGGGGTCTGGATTATGCACTGAGTATGGAAGGTTCATTAAAACTCAAGGAGATCTCCTATATCCATTCGGAATCGTATGCGGCAGGAGAACTAAAACATGGTACCATTTCCCTGATTACACAAAATATGCCGGTGATTGCAGTGGCAACGCAGAAATCTTTGATGGAAAAAACGGTTAGCAATATCAAGGAAGTCAAGGCGAGAGGCGCAAAAGTAATTTTGGTTTGTCGAGAGACGGACAATATTGATCCTGATGCAGTGGACATTCGTTTTGGATTACCGGAATTTGATGATTTGCTGATGCCTATGGTAGCGGTGGTGCCGCTGCAGCTAATTGCGTATTATACTGCGGTTCTTAAAGGCAATGATGTGGATAAACCACGGAATCTGGCGAAGTCAGTAACGGTGGAATAAAAGGAAAAGGAACGATAAAACATGAAATTACAAAAATTGGCATGGGTTGCAGCAGCGGCAGCATGTATGGTACAGTGTATCAGTTTTCCGGTATTGGCCGAGGAAACGTCAGACGCACAAAGTTCTGTATCTGAGAGCAGTGCATCAGAAGAATTGGTCAGTGGTGATTATGAATATACCGTCAATGAAAATGGTGATGCCGTCATTACCGATTATGTGGGCAGTGATGCAGCGCTTGTTATTCCTTCTGAGATTGAAAACCATACTGTTGTGGAGTTCGGCAGCGGCGCATTTGCACTGCAGGATACTCTAACAGAAATTACACTGCCTGATACATTAGAAACAATTGGGAGTTCCTGCTTTTATGGCTGTACTTCTTTGGAAAATGTGTTAGTAGCAGACGGAAACGAAAATTTTAAGGTAGAAGACGGCGTACTGTTTTCCGCAGATGGTAAGGATTTGTATTTATACCCGCCGGAACGGGAAGGAAATGCCTATACGGTGCCGGATGGTGTTGTTGAGATTCGTTCCTCGTCCTTTTCCAACGCTGCCTTGACATCGGTCAAACTGCCGGATGGACTCTTGTATATAAACGAGTGGGCGTTTGGCTGGACGAAGCTAGAGTCGCTGGAATTACCAGAAACGGTACGGGAGATTGGACAATATGCTTTTGCGTACTGCACGGGCTTGAAAGAAGTGACGTTTCCCACTGATTTGGAACTGATTGAGGCGGCGGCGTTTGCAGGAGATTCCAACTTGGAGAAAGTGACATTTTCAGATGCCGGCAATTTGACGGAGATACAAATGGCAGCGTTTGCAGGCACGGCGATGAAGGAAGTGACAATTCCGGATAGTGTGACTTATATCGGATTCTGTGCATTTGGCTATGAAGAAGATATGGAAACGCCAGTGGACAATTTTGTGGTATATGGTTCTGTCGGTTCTCAGGCACAGCGGTATTGTACTGATGAAGATTCTGAAAACAATTATTCTAATTCTTTCACATTCCAGAGTGTGATGTCGGAAAATGTGGAAAATGAAGATCAGACAGTAGAAGTGCAGTCACAGAAGCCAAGCATCTGGCAGGAGTACGGTAAATGGATTTTGTTGGGCGTTGCTGCGCTGTTGTTGATTGTAGTAGGTATCATTCTTTTGGTATCCGGAAGAAAAGAAAGAAAGCTTCTTCGACATCAAAAGCAAAATGAAGCGGAAAGGGCTGCAATGCCGGCAGAGAATACGGCGGAAGCGGTTGAAAAGACAGTTGAGCAATCTGACGAAGAGACGGCATCAATACAAGAACAGCTTGATGAAAAAACGGATGATACGGAAATAATGGAAAAAATGGATACAGATGATGCAAAACGAGAATAATATGAAAAGATTGGTTCGATGTATGTTGGCGTCGACAGTTTGCGCAATAGCAGTGTTGCAGTCATTGTCGGTATTTGCGGCAGAAAACAGTGTAGATGATGGTACAGCAGTGACGATTGATACTTCGCAGGATGAGACATATGACGTATTCACCTATCGAGAAAATGATACTGGGGTGACAATAACGTCTTGTGACACAGCGGCGACAGATGTGATTCTTCCGGAAGAAATCGATGGGATGCCTGTCACAGAGATTGGAGAGGCAGCGTTTATGAACTGTGAAGTGATCACTGATGTTGTAGTGCCGGCACATGTGACCAAAATTGGAGAAAGTGCATTTAACGGCTGCGCAATGCTGTGTGTGGTTACGTTGCCGGAGGGTTTGACGGAGATTGGGAAAGGTGCGTTTGAGTCTTGTACGATGCTTAGCCAAATCACGCTGCCTTCGACATTGACGGAACTTCCAGATGCTTTGTTTTATAATTGCAGCTATATTCCCACTTTAGAACTGCCAGATTCCATCACAGCGATTGGCAGTGAGGCGTTTTATAGCTGTACTGCTCTGACTGAAGTGACGTTTTCCGCTAATCTGAAGGAAATTGGAGACTATGCCTTTCAGAATTGTCAGAAGCTGACGGAAGTGATGTTGCCAGCATCCTGTACGGCGCTGGGCAAGTATGTGTTTGACGGCTGCCAGGCGCTCACAAATTTTACGGTAGAGGAAGGTAATACGGCATATCAGGCGTTGGATGGTGTGCTGTTCACCGCTGATGGGTCGACCTTGATACGATATCCTCAAGCCAAACCAGAAACTTTTTATCAAGTGCCGGAGACATGCGAGAAACTGGAGGACTGGAGTTTTATTGGCTCGACGATTCTGGAAGAGATTACTCTTTCAAATGTGCAGACCATCGGAGAGGACTGCTTTTATTATTGTACCAGTTTGAAAGCAGTAGAGATCCCGAAAGGTGTAACAGAACTTGTCGGAGCAGTATTCGGATATTGTTTGTCCATAGAAAAAATAGTGCTGCCAGATAGTATGCGGACGTTAGGTGACCATTGTTTTTATGCTTGCGCAAGTCTGCAAAAGATGACAGTGCCTGAAGGCGTTACTACATTGGGAAAGCAGTGCTTTTATAACTGTGGAAGTCTGTCGGAACTAGAATTGCCATCTACCATTACAGAAATTGGTGAGCAGGCGATTGGATACTATACTCCTGCAGACGCAGAAAACAACGTGGCGGAAAAGATGGATCAGCTTCATGTAAAAAATGCTGGTAGTCAGGCGGTTTCTTCTTATATGAAGGAATGGAATACTGGTAATGTGGTAGGCTGGATCATTGGCACTATTGTATTGGTTGTTGTGGCAGGTGTAATTGTGGTAATTGTGTTGGTATACCGCAGTCATACCAAAATTCGTGTCACGAGTCGCCATGCGCCGGAAAAAGGAAAAAACAAATCAAAGCCAGTGAGTAAAAAATGGAACAAATAAAGTGAAATGGGAATATTGTGGATGCAGAAAATACGCTAAAAATGGGCGGTTATTGCCGTATACGCTGCTGGAAAAAATATGAAAAGATGCGGCAGAAAGGAAAAATAATGAAATATCTACGTTGGATCGCTGCTGCTGCGGCAATGGTTTGTTCTGTCAGCTTGCTGCTGCCGGCAGAGGTGACGCTTGCAGAGGAAAGTACGGAAGAAAGCAGCAGCTTTGACGATGGGACTTTGACGTATACAATTATCAGTGGAACGCAGGTGGCTGTTACAGATTGTGTAACATCAGCAACCAATATAAGCATTATGCCGGAGATTGATGGCTATGATATTGTTGCTATTGGAGATGAGGCATTTGCCAATTGTGAAAATCTAATGTCGCTGACTATCCCCAGTTCAGTGACTTCTATTGGAGAAAGTGCATTTTATGGTTGTACACAGTTACAGTCTCTGAAAATTCCTGATGGTGTCACAGCATTGGAAAACGGCACATTTTTTCAGTGCAGTGCTTTGCAAGAATTGGATTTGGGATCCGGAATCACCAGCCTGGGCGATATGGTGTTTGGGTATTGTACCAGTTTGACGGAACTGACACTTCCGGATTCTTTGGAGACAATAGGGAATCAAGAATTTTACTACTGTGTTTCATTAAAACAGATCAATATCCCCCAAAAAGTCAAAGAACTTGGAAGCTATACTTTTTATGGTTGTCTTTCGCTGACAGAATTTGAGATCCCAGCACAGTTGGAAGAAATCGGTGCTATGTCTTTTGTGGCGTGTCCTGCGCTCCAGACCATATCCGTAGATGAGAACAATGTTAATTATAAAGTGGTGGACGATGTGCTTTATAATGCGGAGCAGAGTATTTTGTATTTGTATCCAGCCGCAAGGGAAGAAACTTCCTTTACGGTTCCAGACGGTGTATTGGTAATCTATGCCGGTTCATTTTTCTCTGCAGCAAATCTACAGCAGATTACGCTGAATGCGGATCTTCAGTATATTGGAGAAATGGCATTTGATTTTTGCAGTGGTCTGACTTCTCTTACCATTCCCGAATCAGTTACGAATATTGAGAGTACAGCATTTGCGGATTGTACGGGGTTGACGTCTGTGACATTTGCGGGGGCATCTGATGAAGACGGCGGAGAGGGTGAAGATCTGGAAATTGGTGATTTTGCCTTCTTTTGCTGTGATGCTGTCAAGTCGATTCAATTACCCAAGCGTGTGACAAAAATTGGACAGTATGCATTTGGATGCACTGCTCCGGAAGACGAGGAAGCAGATAGTGAAGATGTCGTATCTGTTGAATCGGGAACGGGAAACAGTCTGCAGGTCAAAGCATTGGATGGTTTCCAGTTAATCGGCTATACGGGTGCAGCATCAGATTATGTGGACTCGTGCGAATTGGATATTGCGTTTGATTCGGTAAATTTTGATTGGAAGACGTTTCTTTTTTGGAGCGTGCTAAGTGTTGTACTACTTGCGGTGATTTTTGTTGCCATTGTTATTGTTCGAAAGAATATGATGACAGCGGAAGAGCGGCTGGCAAAGCGAGAAGCCCGGAAGGCACAGGAAGCATTGGCTGCATCTGCTGAGCCGGAGTTTGACGATGGGTATCATAGTATTGTGGATGATGAAGAAGATAATGAAATTGTGGAAGAAGTCGCACCATATGAAGAGACGATTTCACATGCGCAGCTGCATCAGTTAGGGCACGCTGTACAGGCAGCGGAGTCGGAAAGTATCGCACCACCGGCATCGAAGAATGCGGATGATAAAGAGAAATCTACAGATTGAACCGCAAGTTATAGAAACGATATAGGAACTTGAAATCTCAAAAACACCCTCTTGCCATAAGGCAGAAGGGTGTTTGCTTTATCAATGCAAAAAGGGGATGGGAGAAATGGCACAACTTAATACGAGAAAAAAGAAAAACCGAGTGGGACAAGTACTCTTGTTCGGTACGATCATACTGTGTGCAGCATCACTTTTGTTTGCCGCATGGTTGCTGTTTGTTCCCAATTCGTTTCATCATTTTCAAACGCTAGACCGAAAAAACAGCACAGTACAGACTGATTCACAAAGCGATGCGATATCATCAAGGCGGTATGTGGCTGTATTGGAAGGAAACACAGTACAACTTGTTGGTTTGGAGGCAGAAAGATGGACAAGCAATGATGAGTCCGTTGCTACGGTGGATATGTATGGCAATATTACCGGCATTAAGCAAGGAAGATGTAAAATTACCGGGGATAAGGGCGATACCTATCAAGTTGCAGTGAGAAAGTTGGAAATACGAGAGGGCTGTACCTATGTAGACGATATTCTGGTGGTAAATAAGACGTATTCCCTGCCGAAAAATTATGCACCTGGGCTGGAACCTATTGCAAAAGACGCGTTTTTGCAGATGCAGGATGCCGCTGCAAAGGAAGGGCAGCAACTTTATATTGGTTCTGATTATCGTAGTTATGATTACCAGGTGCAGATATACAACAATTATTGCAAGATATATGGTTGGGAAATAGCAGATACATTTTCTGCCAGACCGGGTCACTCTGAGCATCAGTCGGGTTTGACCATCGATTGTAACACCATTGACGATGCTTTTGCCGAAACAAGCGAGGCCGTTTGGCTGGCAGAGCACTGTGCAGAATATGGGTTTATCATTCGGTTTCCGGAGGGAAAGGAGAATGTCACCGGGTATAAATATGAACCGTGGCATATTCGGTATGTGGGTATAGAAACAGCACAGGAGATACAGCGTTATGGTTTGACATTGGAGGAATATCTTGGCGTAATGTCGGAATATGCACAACCATGGCAAGGCTGATGTTTGAGATAAAGCAGTAGACGTTTTGAAAATCTTGAAAAAAAGCGACTTACTTTTTATTGGTAAGCCGCTTTTTACATTTATGTAATAAAGTTATTGCTGTAAATCATTTACCTGCAATTGTTTAAATGGGGCAATCGTTCATTTTGCAGAAAATATGGTTTATCCCAGCACTACTTCTATTGTGTTGTTGTCAGACAGCGCATTTGCTGGAACGTAGTCACCTTCCAGATTTTTCCCATTTAGTGTCAACAACGATACACCGCTCTGTACGTGGTTGGGATTTTGAATGGTGATAGACAAGTGTTTGCCACGGAAGTTTTTCTCTATGGTAAAATTGTCCCAGTCAGATGGAATTGAGGGGCAAATATGTAAACCGTCTGCATCCGGACGCATGCCGCAGATTCCCTCAACACAGCCAACCATAACGGTAGATGCCGTACCGGTCAGCCAGTGTACATGAGAGCGTCCTTCGTATGGCGATGCAGAGGATTCGGTAAATTGTCCGTGTACATATGGTTCCATAACACGTTGTTCTGCCTTGTCGTTCATTGACGCCGGTGAGCTTTCCTTAAAGTAGCGGAATGCGTCGTTGCCATGACCAATGAGACTTTCTGCAAGAATCAGCCAGCCCTGAGATTGGGAGAAGATACCGCCGTTTTCCTTGGTATCGGGATTGAATATGTGCATTAAAGCACCATCAAAGTAGTGATCTACATAAGGTGGATCCAGCAGTTTGGCACCGTATGGTGTGTCTAGAATGTCTGCAACAGACTGCATTGCCACTTTGCTTTGCTCCTTAGATGCAAAACCGGAAATAATGCTCCAGCTTTGTGGATTGAGCCACATAGAAGCTTCCGGATCTTTCTTGGCACCAACAACAATGCCATCCTCACGAATGCCACGGATAAAGCGATCCTCATCCCAGCATTTTTCGAGGGCATCGCCAAGTTCCTTCTGTACCTTGTCGAGATAGGAAATATAATCAGCATCTTTCCGCTCTACAGCTAATTTCCGCATCATAGACATTGCATAATACAACTGGAAGGCAACAAATGTGGATTCTCCTTTTTTACCCAGACGAAGACAGTCGTTCCAATCGGCATGCAGACCAGCAGGCATATTATGATCACCCAGTCGTTCCATGGAAAAACGGATCGCACGCTTTAAATGATCGTAAACAGTATCTTCGCCGCCGTTTGCATAAACAATGACTTCGTCATAGAATCCCTTATTGCCGGATTCGCCTACATATTTTGCAATAGTAGGGAACAGCCACAGCGCATCATCGGCACGATAAGATGGGTGACCAGTCTCCTTGACATATTCCGGATCGTCCGGCGTGTTTTCGTGACCGGCTTTGTGGTCGAATTTTACCAGCGGCAATCCACCGCCGTTATCTACTTGGGCAGAAAGCATGAAACGAATTTTTTCCGCAGCCATTTCCGGATCAAGATGGATAATGCCTTGGATATCCTGTACCGTATCCCGATAACCATAACCATTTCTCAGACCGCAGTATACGAAAGAAGCGGCTCTGGACCAGATGAAAGTAATGAAACACTGATAAGCGTTCCATACGTTTATCATGTTGTTAAATTCCGGAGAAGGGGTATTGACTTGGAAGTTATTTAGCTTTCCATGCCAGTAGGCTTTTAGGGCTGCCACTTCCTCTTCTACCTTGCCCGGTGTTTCATATATTTTCAAGATTTCGTTTGCCTGTGCGTTGTCTTTTTGTCCTACAACATAGATCAATTCTTGGGATTCACCCGGCTGAAGAACAAAGTTGCTCTGAAGGGCGCCGCAAGCATTGGAATTGTAGTTCATTTCGCCGGAGCATTTTCCCTTTTCCACTGCAATAGGGTTGGAATAGGTGCGATATGGACCGAAGAAACTATCAGGATTACCGCAATAGCCGGAAATGGGAGCACCAACCATACCGAAAAACCGTTCTTTATGATTAGAACCAGTTTCATCTTTGCCGCTGTTTTCATTAATATGCTGGAGAATCTTATTCCCTTCAAAGCTGGTTCTGGTGATAAATAGTGTATATTGAAGATTGACCTGATCTTGCTCGTAGTTGTTGTCATTGGTGAATTCTACAAAACCAAAGGAGGACAGGTTTCTGGGCTTGTCACTGTTGTTGGTAATGACAGCACGCCATACTTCATAAGTCGCGCCGATAGGAACATAGTAGGTTACTTCAGAAGAAATACCTGCATATTCTGCAGAAATTATTGTGTAAGCAGTGCCGTGACGGCAGACACTTTTGTAGGTGTCCAGAGGTTTACCGACCGGCTGCCAAGAAGTGGACCAATAGTCTGTGGTATCATTATCCCGTAGATAGATGTAACGTCCTGGAAGTGCCATCATGGAATTAAAGCGAAAACGGATGATTCTGCCGTTTGCGCCGGATTTGACAAAACTGTAACCGGCAGCGTTGTTAGAGATCATCGCGCCGTATTCCGGGGAACCTAAGTAGTTGACCCAGGGAGCTGGAGTATCTGGACGGTCAATGATATATTCTTTGTTTTCTAGATCAAAACGGCCATACTGCATGAGTAAAATTCTCCTTTGCTGTATATTTCAAAATAAAGTTGTACGCTTTGGATGAAACTATATTTTTTTAGAATATTGGTACAACAAACAGACAACAAGTGGTCATCTGTATTGGTTTAATCATACCATAAACAAAAGGAGAATGCAAGGGGGTTTACAAAAAAAGTTTTATTGTGGAGAAATAAGTATGCATCATGTTTTTTGATATATTGATGCATTCATTGACATATAAAGAGGGATAAAGTGTTATTAGTTAAATATGGGCGTAAAAAAGCATATCTGTTTTGAGAAATGCACTTATTTATAAAGGCAACACCGCACAATTCCCGTCTTCGTCTGAATACGTATCTAGCTTGCCGTTTTTGCTTGATATAGAAAAGTTCCTCCTTGCAATACATCAAGTATTGCTTCGTTGTCACTTTCCTATCTAAAACAAAAATTGCTGCGCAATCTACGCATTCGAATTGTGCGGTATTGCCTAAAGTATATCCTCAAAGATTCCCTGTCCGATGCATCAAAATAGACAGTGCGGCAAGAGGGGCTGTTTCACATCGCAGGATTCGTTTTCCCAGCCATACGGCGGATGCGCCGTATGCTTGAAGAGACTGTGCTTCTTCCGGATCAAATCCTCCCTCGCTGCCAATGATTAGAGCAATAGAACGAGCTCCTTGGAGCGGTACGGCGTCAAATCGGATTCCGCCGCTTTCGTAGAGGAGAATGGCACAGTCTGCCTGTTTTATTTCTTCACACATTTGAGAAAAGGTGTATAGATTCTCCACATCTGGAACCATACCTCTGCCAGCTTGTTTGGCAGCAGATGCAGCAATTTTTTGCAGGCGGCTTCGTTTTTTTTCAAATTCTTGCGGCTTTGGTCTGGAGATACAGCGTCTAGTCAGAACTGGAACAATGCGTACTGCTCCAAGTTCAACGGATTTTTGAATGATTTGTTCAAGTTTGTCGAATTTGGGCATCGCCTGGTATAGGGTGACAGAAATGGATGGTTCTGCAGCGCAAAGAGAGACAGAGAGCATTTCCAGATGTACTTCCTCGGGAGAAATAGAGCGAATTCTGCACTGATAGTCTCTGCCGTAGGCACAGACGGTGAGGGGATCTCCTATCTTCATGCGCAGGGAGAGACCGATGTGCCTAGCATCTGGACCTGTAATGCAAATATCAGATTCATCCAGTTTTTCTAGAAAAAAGCGTGGCATGATAATACCTCCTGAAAAAAGATTACTTGGTTGACAAGCGGAATAAAATATGATAAAGTAATAGAAGTAGCATGGCACAACAATTTTGCCGGATGAAAATTTTTTCCGTGCAACATTGTCTGCAGTGTTGTCTGTATTGTGTGTATTGCTGCCAAGACAGATTGTTAGGGGCGAATACTCTGAAAGGAAGGGTTTTCAATGATGCAAAAAAAGCGGACATTGCAGGGAATTGCCGTTTGTGCAATGGTATTGCTGCTGGCATTCGGTGGTATGGGCTGTTCCGGCAACGAATCGGATACGGAATCTGGAGTAAATGTGGCAATGGAAGATCTGGCATATGGTTCAACTATGCGGGATGATGATAGCCATGCTGTGCCTCTGGAGTATGATAAGCGTTTTTTTGAAAATGCTGACGAACTGGATGCGCTGGCAAATTATTATGCGGCGATCCAAAATCAGGATGCCGAACTTTTACAGACTTGTACGGTGCGGGAGTACATGGATTATTTGTATGAAAATGTATATGGCGGACTGTTAGATGATCGTGCCTTTGTTGCCCAGCAACACGAAAAACTTGGAGAGGAAATCGACGGGACATATACCATTTCACAGGTACAAATCACAGGTTGTCTTGATCAAGATGATGCCGGATCGGAAGCCAGTAGATTGATAGAGATGCTCAATACATTAAAAGGTGATGAAAATTACTGTACGGATCATATGCAAAGTTGTAAGACATTGACATTAACGTTGGTACTTTCTAACGATACTGATACGGTATTTTGCGATGAAATAACGGTATATTTGCTATGTTTGGATGATGCATACTATGTTTGTGCATAACAGAAATTTTGGAATTGCTTTGGTTGATGTTAAGGTATTATATATATGCTCTAAAATCCTATTGCAAGGAAGATGTGCCTTTGTGCACATCTTTTTTTGTGCTTTCGTCTGCGGTTTTCGGATATGGGCTTTCGTCTGCAATAGAAGCGGTACAAGTTTGCTTTTGATAAATAATATTTCTTTGTTCAAAATATGTTTTTTGATGTGCTGCCTCTATTTTTTTCTCTTTTTCTTCTTGATGGCATTCTTCTATTTTTTCGTTCAGATGTCGCAGTGATATGCGAAACCGCCAAAAAATGATAGCAATAACAATCAAATACAGAATACTGACTGCAAGGATTGTGATAGCTAAAGGGTTTTGTAACATTAGAAGTCAATCCTTTCATAAGGGAAAATCAAAAACCACCCAATCGCGAATTGGGTGGTTTTTTCAAAAAAAGCCTTTGGTTGGAGTAGCTGGATTCGAACCAGCGGAATGACGGAGTCAAAGTCCGTTGCCTTACCACTTGGCTATACCCCAATTTCAGTTCATCAAGAACCGTACGAAAAATGTAATGATTGTTTTACAGCAACTATAAAAAACCAATATGCTGGTTTTTTACGGCGTCTTGTATAGTATAGCATAATTCTGAAATGTTGTCAAGATTTTTTTTACTGAGATGGCGAAAAAAAGTCGTAGAAAAGAAAATCTGACAGTAGAATGCATATAATAGGTATTTTCTCAAAAAAATGACAATTTGGTGGAAAAGTACTTGCCAAAGTGTTAAGACTATGCTATAATGATGGTATGTGTTGTCCTGTCGTTAGGGGAAACGCAGGATACAATGGGAAATACGCAATGCCGGAAGAGGCTTGCATTTTTAAGGAGGAATTTCATGGCAACAACCAACACCAAAGCCGCAAAAACGATTACTGCAAAAAAGCCTGCCCGTACTGGCAATATATTGTCTTTGTTTGCGCAGTGGGTTAGCCGTAATCGTGTTTATTTGATTGCGTTCGCAATTCCGGCAATTTTGACGTATTTGGCATATGCAATATTCGGCTTGTATCCGTTTGGTGAAGAGTCGGTATTGTGTCTGGATCTAAATGGACAGTATGTCTACTATTTTGAAACGTTGCGTGATGCGTTTTGGGGCGACGGCAGTATTTTTTACAATTGGTCCCGAAATCTGTCCGGTGAGTTTATGGGCATTATCGGCTATTACCTCGCAAGTCCTTTTACGCTGATTGTTCTGCTGCTTCCGGAAAAATTCATGTTGAGCAGTCTTTTGATCATGCAGTTGTGCAAACTTGGCGCAGCAGGCGTGACATTCAATTACTTTTTGCAAAAGAGTAAAAATGTCAGTGCATATCCGTCTTTGATATTTTCGACGATGTATGCAATGATGGCATACGCAGTCATTCAGCTGATTGACCCCATGTGGCTGGATGGATTGGTGTTTTTGCCGCTGATCATGCTGGGAATTGAGTACCTAGTGGATGACGGCAGAAGATTGAATCTGATCATTCCGCTTGCTTTGATGTGTGTAGCAAATTTTTACATCGGTTATATGATCTGTATTTTTGTTGCATTGTACTTCTTTTTCTACTTATTTGCAGGCAGTGACAAAAAGAGAAAGGGTTATGATTATGTCACTGCATTAATTAGAATGGCGTATTCCAGTGCCATTGCATTGGCTTGTGCGGCGTTTATGTTGCTTCCGGTATACAATGCATTGAAATTAGGTAAGTTTGACTTTACAGATCCTGATTACAGTTTTCGGTTCCAGTCTTTCCCGCTTAGCCAAAAACTCTTGGAAAACGGACAGGATTCTCCACTGTTAGTATTGCTTTGTGATATTCTTGACCTGTTTCCGCAGTTGCTGCCGGCACAGTATGATTCGGTCAATGTACAGGGAAAACCAGAGATTTATTGTGGCCTTCTGACGGTCGTGCTACTCCCATTGTTTTATATGAATAAGGGTATTTCGCGTAAGAAAAAAGTGGGCTATAGCCTGTTGCTCTTCGTGATGCTGATGTGTATGCTTATTACACCGGTGGACATGATGTGGCACGGCGGACAAGTACCGAACTGGCTTCCGTTCCGTTATTCATTCTTGTTATCTTTTATATTCTTGACAATGGCGGCAACTGCATTTGCCAACTTGAAAGGACTGCAGAAGAAACATCTTTTAGGTTCGGCGGTCTGCATGGCTGTTGTTATTGCAGTTGTTGCCGGCATGAAGTTTGAGCAGATGGCTAAGGGTGCTGTTTGGATTTCTGCCGCATTAATGGCAGTCTATTTGATATTGCTGTACTTTATGATGGGCGGAAAAATTGTGTCTAATAAAAAGGGTGCCAATATCTTTATGACATCTTTATTGTTAGTGATGGTATGCGGTGAAGCAACATATAATGCAGTGGATTCCATGAATGATATCGACGAAGAGGTGGCATATTCCACCCGCGCATCTTACCAGAATTATATCCAGAATGGACGGGCTGCAACAGAAAAGATGGAAGAAGAGGATCCGGGTTTTTACCGTGCGGAAAAGACATTCTATCGTTGTGTAAACGATAACGCAGCTTTTGGATTAAAGGGAATTTCCCACTCCAGTTCCGTTATGAATGCAAGAATTCTCACTTTTTTGGAGACACTGGGTTATTCTACCAAGAGTTACTATAGCCGCTATGATGGCAACTCTGAATTAGCAGATTCATTGCTGGGTATTAAATATGTGCTGGATAGAGGCGATTCTTTCGATCAGCAGCGCCGTTTAAATGAGGACTATGCGGCAAAGTGGACATATGACTATACGAACGAAAATGATTTGGAAAAAACCATTACAGCATATGAAAATACGAATGCCTTATCCATTGGTTATATGGTAGATGAGGATATGTTGAAAATAGATCATCTAGGAAATGACAATCCTTTCAATAGCCAAAATATCTTTATGAGTACACTGAGCGGCAATACCACGTTTGATGAGTCAGGAAATTTTGCATCATGGCATGAATACTATACACCGCTTAATCTGGCAGAAGAGCCAATTGTCAGCCCGGCTTTGACAGAAAGCCCGTATGGCGCTGGCAAGAAGTATGAAGTGACCGGAGATGGTGATCCGACTATTGATTTCCATCTTGTGGCTGATTCGAGCGATCCAATTTATATTTACATCAAAACGGAATTCCAGAGAGAAGTAAATCTGTGGATGGCTACCTGGAATGAGGCAGAATGGGCTGCGGATGAAACGGCGTGGAAAGAAACGAACAGCGGTGAATTTACTTGGAGTGAAGCGGATAAATATGCTACTTCTAACGGTGGTTTTGAGGGCAGAGGACAGTATTTTGAAAACGATAACTATGTTGCAATTCGTCTGGGATCTTTTGAACCAGGTACGAAGATTACGTTCCGTATGACGGTTGCCAACAGTGAAAAGTTTACCATCTTTAATAATGCACTGTTCTACACCTATCATCCCGATTTATTCCAACAGGATATTGATATTTTAAAGCAGAATCAGTGGCAATTGGATGAAGACAAATGTAATGACCGGAAACTGACCGGTACCATTACGGCAGAAGAAGGGCAGCTGATGCTGACAAGTATTCCGTATGAGCCGGGATGGACTGTTAAAATTGATGGCAAAAAGGTCGATAATTTGGTGCAGGAAGTGGAACAGGAAGATGGTACCATTAAATTGGAAAACCAGGAAGGTGATACCGGACAAATTGTTGCGGTAAACGCACTGCTTGCCGTTCGTTTACCGGCTGGAACGCATACTGTCACTATGACCTACACGCCTCCGGGATGGTGGATCGGTATAGCACTCTTGTGCGGTGGTGTTGTATTGATGGTATTCTTCTGGTTTGGTGACCGTAAACGGTATGCGGCAATGCTAGTTGAGATTGCGAATGAAAAGAGACGCAAAGAGGAAGAAGCGAAGAAGCGTATCAAACTGAGTTCCAAAAATGCTGCGACCAGTACACCACAAAAAGATGAAGTACAAGATTTGCTGAAGAATCTGGAGGCGCTGCACCGACAGGGGATTTTGACCGATACGGAATTCGCATCCAAAAAAGCAGAGATTGAAAAGAAAAAAGCAGAAAAAAAGGAAAAATCGTAAGGTGATTCTTTTGCATGCAAAAAATGTTTTTAGCTTAAGAATTGCATGAACCAGCATGGCATTGTGAGAAATCATGATGCCATGTTTTTTGGAAAAATTCTTGTACTTCCAGTAAATTGATTCATGAATTAAATGTTGTGCATGCATTTGAAAAACTCAAATTGCGTAAGATATGCCAATACCCTATACGTAAAATCTATGACAGGACATCAAAAAGAAGGGTCTGTACAAGATACAGGATTTGTGGTATAATATGTGTATTCAAACATGTTCTCCTATTGGATTTGATTTTGATCTATTTAAAGAAAGCTTGAAAATGCATAAATCTTTTTTATGAGAACAAAATTTTACATTTTGTAACGGGTATTGTATAAGAGGAGGAATTAATTATGCAGCCATGCAATGAAAATGCGAAAATAGAGACCAAATGTTTACATGCAGGGTATACGCCGGAAAATGGCGGACCAGGTACGATTCCAATTGTGCTTAGTACGACATACCGGTTTGATTCTACGGAAAAAGTGGCAGAATTATTTGACATGCCCACAGAACCCATGTATTCTCGTTTTGCCAATCCAACCTGTGATGCCGTAGAAAAGAAAATTGCTGCATTAGAAGGCGGTGTCGGGGCGATGCTTACTACAAGCGGACAAGCGGCGTCGTTGCTTTCGGTGCTGAATCTGTGCAGTGCCGGTGACAGCATTTTGTCCGTTTCAACAATTTATGGCGGCACTATTAATTTATTTGGCGTAACATTAAAGCGTTTTGGTATTGATGTGATCTGGGTGGATCCGCTGGCAAGCGAGGCGGAAATTCAGGCGGCAATTCAGCCTAATACCAAAGTTGTATTTGGTGAAA
The DNA here is from genome assembly GCA_949291345.1 of uncultured Ruminococcus sp. Taxonomy (GTDB): domain Bacteria; phylum Bacillota; class Clostridia; order Oscillospirales; family Ruminococcaceae; genus Ruminococcus_C. The sequence goes on along the minus strand of CASEVP010000067.1, from coordinate 25,724 downwards.
CCATCGCCAATCCGGCATTGACGGTGTTTGATATTGAAAAATTTGCCAAAGTGGCACACGAAAATGGAATTCCTTTGATTGTCGACAATACGTTTGCAACACCTGTATTGTGCCGTCCAATTGAATTTGGGGCAGATATTGTCATCCATTCCACCACAAAGTATATGGATGGTCATGCAGTGCAGGGCGGCGGCGTCATTGTTGACAGCGGCAAGTTTGACTGGGCTGCAAGCGGAAAATTTCCTGATTTTACAGAACCTGACGAATCTTATCATGGTGTCGTATATACCCGTGACTTCGGTGATATGGCTTATATCATTAAGGCAAGGATGCAATTAATGCGCGATTTCGGCTGTTATCCTTCTGCACATTCGGCTTTTCTTCTGAATATGGGATTGGAAACATTGCCGGTAAGAATGCGGCAGTATTGCGCCAATGCACTGCAAGTGGCGAAAATGCTCAAGACTTCGGATAAAATAGCGTCGGTTACTTATCCGGGATTGCCGGACGATCCATATCACGCAATGGCGCAGAAGTACCTGCCTGACGGAACTAGTGGTGTAATTTCAATTTCTATTAAAGGCGGCAGAGCAGCAGCGGTTCGATTTATGGACGCACTGCAACTTGCATCCATCGAAGTGCATGTGGCGGATATCCGTACCTGTGTACTGCATCCGGCATCAGCAACACACAGGCAGCTGACGGAAGAACAGCTGGCTGCAGCCGGTATTGATGGCGGTTTGATTCGGATTTCTGTTGGTCTGGAAAATGTAGATGATCTTATTTCGGATCTTCAACAGGCATTAAAATTTGTTTGAAGAACGATTGTTTAGCGATAGATAGCATTTTTATGAATTTTGTATGAATATTTTGAGCTAATTTAGAATCGGAAAAATAAGCTTGTGATAGGGGTTGTATTTTTTTTTGAAATATGGTATACTAAATATATTCTAACCAAAATAAAATTGGTAGAGAAATGCCGTTTTTTTTGAACCCCGAGCCTCGAAAAGAATGGAATGTGAAACAAAGATACAATAAAATTGGCTTCGGAGAAAAGAGGTATCAAAATGAAAGGAAGTATTGTTGCTGCAATGATCGTTTCTGCAGTTGCTGCTTCGGCGGCAACTATATATGCGTTAAAGAAAGCGCATGACAAGAAAATGGAAGCTGTTTGCAACTGTGACGATTTGCCGGAGGGCGGATGCGCTTTGGACGATGCACTGGATGATGAAGATGAGATGTGCTGCTGCGGTACAGATGCAGATAAAGCATCTGATGATACACCAGTGATGCACTGTGCCGACGGTGTATGCTCCCTTGAATCGGATGATGAAACAGATCAGCCGATGGAGATCCAGATGCCAACTCATTTGGAAGAACCCGATGATCAGACGGATGAGACGACGAAGTAAATTTTTGTTTGAATAATTGCTTAACAAAAAAGAGACTGTTGTACGAAAGGTGCGGCAGTCTTTTTTTATACCGAGTGATTTTTGCGCGAATGCAGGTATAATTCTTTCCATATGCCAAATGACTTCAAACACAATCCATAAAGGCATATAATTGGCTTTATACGATCAAAAACTATATTTTCGATGTTGAATATCTATATGGTGTTGCTTTCATTTTAGGTGTGTGACTCTTGCATAAAATTGTAGTTTATGATATAATTACGTTAATCATACATCGCTTTTTATATTCAAAATGATAGTAAAAGCAGAAATTATGAAATGGATCAATATGAAACAGATATGCATTTTGTGGAAATAAAACTGCATTATGCAATAAATGGAGGTATATTATGGGATTGGTTCGAGCAGCAGCAGGTGCAGTGGGCGGTGTTTTGGCAGATTCTTGGTTGGAGTATATTACGGCAGGAGACATGGGTCCTACAACCGTTGTTACAAAAGGAATTCAGGTAACGAGAGGTAAACGCGGAAGTAATCGAAAGGGTACACCGGATATCATTACCAATGGATCCCGGATAGAGGTGGGTCCTAATCAGATGATGATACTGATGGATAGCGGTCAGATTATGGACTATACAGCAGAGGAAGGGTGTTATGAGGTATATCTTTCTACGGCACCGTCTATGTTCAATGGGGAACTCAAAGAGTCTATTCAGGAAACGTTTGCGCGTTTTCGATTTGGGGGACAGCCGGGTAAATCACAGCAGGTGTATTTTATCAATTTACAGGAGATTCGTGGCATCCGATTTGGTACGCGAAATCCGCTGCAGTACTTTGACGGATTTTATAATGCAGAATTGTTTGTGCGATGCCACGGCACATATTCCGTTAAGATTACCGATCCGCTGAAATTTTTTATGGAAGTGGTTCCAAGAAATGCGGTAAAGGTGGATTTTGCAGATTTGGATGAGCAGTTTAATGCAGAATTTCTGACAGCGCTCCAAACGGCAATCGGTGAAATGGCAGTAGAGGGAGTACGGATTTCTGCTTTGCCATCTAAAACCATGGAATTGTCTACACATATGTCCAAAGTGCTGGACGATGCGTGGAACCAGTCCCGTGGGATGGAGATAGTATCGGCAGCTATTGCCAGTCTGAGTTACGATGAAGAGAGTAAGGCGCTTATCAATATGCGAAATCAGGGGGCGATGATGTCTGATCCGACGATACGAGAAGGATATGTACAGGGCGCAATTGCCAAGGGCTTGCAGAATGCTGGTTCGAACACTGCCGGTGCAGGTCAGGCGTTTATGGCAATGGGAATGGGAATGCAAGGTGCAGGAAATTTTATGGCAAGTGCATCTCAAACCAATATGCAGCAAATGCAGCAGAATGGACAGAACATTATGCCACAGCAGTCATCGGCAGATAACTGGATCTGTTCTTGTGGTATGTCGAATACGGGAAAATTTTGTACCAACTGCGGTAGACCGAAATTGACGGAACAGGCAACTTGGACTTGTTCGTGCGGTATGGTAAATACAGGGAATTTCTGTTCCAATTGCGGCAGTTCAAAGCCAAAAGAACAAGGAACATGGATTTGTTCGTGCGGCACAAGGAATACCGGCAATTTTTGCAACCAGTGCGGAAAAAAACGCAGTTAATTCGGTTGAACTTGAAATGAGGAGAAAATTTTTATAGGAACTCCAACAATAAAACAGCCGACAAGGATAAGAACATGAGGTGAATTGGTTGAATACAGTACAGTATAAATGTCCCAGCTGTGGTGCAGAGCTGCAATTTGATCCGGCACATCAAGATTTTGCCTGTGATTTTTGTAACAGTCGGTATACTGAAGCAGAGATGCAGCAAATGTATCGGGAAATGGAACAGCAGGCGCAGAAAAATGCGGATGCAGAGGCAGAGACACTGAAAAATGAAAAGGATACGAAAGCGTTTGAAGAAGGCGCAAGATTGTATACCTGTCAGAATTGCGGGGCACAGATCATTGCCGAGGCAGAAACAAGTGCAACATTTTGTTATTATTGCCATACGCCTGTCGTACTGGCGGGAAGGCTGTCAGGCAAGTATTGTCCCGCATATGTGCTTCCTTTTTTCATTCATCGAGAAGAGGCATTGGAGCGAATGCAGAAATGGTGTAAAAAACACTGGTTTTTGCCGAAAGCATTTACATCAGAAAAACAACTTCAAACAATGACAGGAGTGTATGTGCCTTTTTGGCTGACCGATTGTGATGCAGATTCTTATATAAGTGGTTTAGGGAAAAAAGTGCGTTCTTGGACTTCTGGGGAATATTGTATTACGGAGACAGAAGAGTGGCGTGTAGAACGTGGTGCATTGATTCCCTTTGTCGGTGTGCCGGCGGATGGGTCAGTAAAAATAGAAGATGCATTGATGGATGCGATCGAGCCATTTCGGTATGAGCAGATGAAACCCTTTTCTATGCAGTATCTCAGCGGTTTTATGGCACAAAAATATGATGTACAATATGAAGATATACTGCCTCGGATCCATCAGCGGATAGAGGAAAAGAGTATACAAATTTTAAGAAATGGGGTTGTAGGGTATAGTTCATTTGTAACGACGAAGAAGAATGTCTCGTTGAAACATATGCACCATGAATATGCTCTTTTGCCAGTGTGGTTTATGAATTTTCAATATCGGGGGAAAGAATATCATTTTGCGATGAATGGGCAGACTGGTGCACAGGCTGGTACGCCTCCTTTTAGTGTGCTGAAAGCATTGATTGCCAGCGCCACCGGAATGGTAGTTGTGTTTTTGCTGGTATTGCTAATTGGAGGGATACTGTTTCGATGAAATGGATGGATAAAATGCTGGCAGGGGCAGCGATGTTGGGGATGGTTTTATGCATAGCGAGCGGGCTTTTTTCCATACCGATGTCCCATATTAATACCGTTTATGCAGAAAATCGTGCAGCTTATGGACGGGAATCGGATACGGAAATTGCATATTTATGCGATGAGGGGGAAAAATTAACTGCGGAAGAATACGATATTGTATGGTCATCGCTACAGGAAACGGCACAGGAAACAGGAATGCATATTGGTGTGTGGATTGGCAGTACGCCAATGGGACAAAACGCTACAGTTGAATTCTGTGATAATACATATGACGATCATTTTGGTATCAATACGGACGGTATATTTCTGTATCTGGATTTATCCGGAGAATCCAATCTGTATGATCATATTTCTACAAGTGGAATGGGTCAGTTTTATTATTCCAACGGAGAGGACTGTAATCGGATGCAGGATATGTTTGATGCAATGAACCCATATCTGTCAATGGGTGAGGAATATATTCCTGAGGCATTAGATCAGTTTTTTGGAAAAGTTCAATATTATGCAGAAAAGGGAACTCCGAGTGAAACCTATTATGTGTACAATGGTGATACAAATTTGTATACAATTTTGGATGATGGTGTTTTGCGAAATGTATCAAAACTGCCAGCAGAATACACTGGGGTATGCAGCTGGAAAACCATAACTTTGATCGCTTTGCTGATAGGTGTAGTTGCAGGTGTGTTCATATTTTTTAACATACGAATGCATTACCGATTCAAAAAGGCTTTTGCGATGGATAACTATCTTCAAGATCAATCTGTGCAATATACGGTTAGAACAGACCAATTTCTAAGGCGATATCAAAGCAAAACGAAGATTTCCTCCAATAACAATAGCAGCATTGCAGGCGGTGGAAGCAGCCATAGCAGCTCTTTTGGCGGAAATCACGGCGGAGGTGGAAATCATCGATGACTGAACAAAAAGTGACATTTCGAGAAATATCAGAAAAGGATGCAAAAATATTTTTTAACATGGCAGAAGAATTCTATCATTCTCCTGCAGTACTACATCCGGTTCCGTCTCTGTATCATTCGATTGCATTTTCAGAAATGATGCGATCACACCATTATTTAGAAGGGTACATTTTTGAAGACAAAGACCAGGCGGTGGGATTTGCAGTGACCAATCGCATGATGCAGCATGAAATGGGCGGCATTGTGGTGTGGGTGGAGGAATTGTATATTCGTCCCTCCTACCAAGGAAAAGGATTAGGCAGTTTTTTTCTGCGGTGGTTGGAAACAAAATTGCAGGGAAAAGCAGCTGCAATTCGGCTGGAGACGGAACCAGAAAATACTCGTGCAAGGGTGTTATATGAGCGCTTGGGATACAGTAATATGGGATATCAGCAAATGATAAAGAAACTTCCCCGCAAAGAATCGTAACATGTAGCTAAAAAGATCAGCGTTTTTCCCTCAATTATTGGATTTATATTTGTTTGCAAAAAAAGTTACATGGCAAATTTATTGCCATGTAACTTTTTTAATTGTAATTGCTTATGTTGTCAGCTATTTTTTTGCACATTTTAATTATGCGGCACCGTCACGACGCAGTACGGCACCCACTGTTTGTATTAAAATTTTTGTATCGGTAGAAATGGAACGATCACGTATGTATTTTAAATCTAATTCAACCCATTCATCAAACATGATATTGCTTCTTCCTGAACATTGCCAGTAACAAGTAATGCCACCTTTTACATCCAGACGATGCATTTGATAAGGTGTGTAGAGCTCCACCTCACGCGGGAGAGGAGGACGAGGCCCGACCAAACTCATAGTGCCGTTAAGTACGTTGAAAAACTGCGTCAATTCATCCAGACTAGTACGTCGTAAAAAGCGACCAAACGGCGTAACACGAGGATCGTTTTTCATTTTAAAAACAGGCCCGTCTGCTTCGTTGACAGCACGAAGTGCTTGCAATTGTTGTTCTGCATTCACACACATTGTGCGAAACTTGTACATTGTGAAAAATCTGCCGTCTTTGGTGACACGAATTTGCTTGAAAATGGGACTGTGAAAATCCTGTAAAAAAATTCCCAAACAAATTAACAGCATTGGTATAGCAAAAACAATGATTGCGAAACAAGATACCACAATATCTATCAGACGTTTTGTTGTCAAATATGTTTTTGAAACGTTTTCGATTTGCAAAGAAATATCATATTCTTTTTGCCGTTTTCTTGCCTGCGGAATGTCCTCATTCTGTAGCAAATATCCTAGGTTTTCCATAAAAATCCTCCATTCTCGGATAAAACATTGCAAAGCGGATTTCTTATGATAATTCATGATAAAAAATCAATGGTTTTGAGTGATAATAAATTATAAAACAAATTCAATTGATATAAAGTTTGACAAATACCCCCTTATGCATTTGTCAAAGTTTATTCAAATTATAACATTCTTTTTGTAGAAATGTCAATATACTATTCTAACAAGAAAAGCATCGTTTTCTTGTCGGATTTATGCAATCTATTGATAGAAAATGGAAAAAATCGACATTTTTTCTCATTCCTGTTATGTTTGGAAGAAGTTTTATAAAAATTCGTCCGTAGTACATAAAAACACAGTTTTTTTGAACCTGCGGTTTTGCACTGCGGACGATATTGCTTTGTGTTCTATTATGCATCCAGTACAGTGTATAAGGAGACGGCGTCTTCTTTTCGCACTACGTCTGTTACTTGTTCCACGCGAACTTTTAATACTTTTTGCCCCATCTGGATTTCAAGAATATCACCAGTTTTGACATCATAAGAAGCTCTGGCGATTTTACCATTGACTAGGATTTTTCCGGCGTCGCAGGCTTCGTTGGCGATAGTACGTCGTTTGATTAAGCGGGAAACTTTCAGATATTTATCAAGTCTCATCTTTTTGTGATTCCTCCATAGTATGGTTTATATGTTCCCAAAGAGCATTCCATTCTCCGTGAGAAAGCGAATCCATAGAACGATTTTGCTTCATGCATGCTTGTTCCATGGCATGAAAACAGGTGATAAAACGGTTCGTGGTATCGGTCAGTACCTGCTCTGCTTCTACGCCTAGAACCTGTGCCATGCCGGCACAGCAAAACAACAGTTCGCCCATGGCTCGTTCGATCTGGAACTTGTCCTCCATGTGCATAGCGTGTTCAAGTGTATGCTTGCATTCAGTGACATTTGCAAGAGCCGATTCATTTGAAAGAAATCTATGGTTATCTTTTACTGCACGCTTGCAGACTTTTTGTGCACGCATCAAAGCTGGCAGTGTTTTGGAAACAGCTTCAAGAGTTTCGGTATAGGTCGATTGGTGTTTGGTTTTTTGCTTGATAGCATCCCAGTTTTTTAGAACTTCTTCCGTAGAATCCACTTTCGTAGTACTGAACACATGTGGGTGGCGAATGATCATTTTTTTACAAATATCTGTGCATACGTCATCCAGCGAAAAGTGCTGCTTTTCGTGTTCAATTTGAGTATGAAAAACTACTTGGAGCAGCAGATCGCCTAATTCTTCCTGTAACATCGCAGGATTTTCTTGATCAATTGCTTCAATTACTTCATATGTTTCTTCAATCAGATCGGTGCGAATTGATTTATGGGTTTGTTCTTTGTCCCAAGGACAGCCCTCATTGCTGCGCAGCAATGAAACGATCTGTACGAGATCGGCAATGGTATAGTGTTCTTTCATTTCATACGGAATCATAGCATACCTCAAAATTCATATATATCCATAAGCATCGCTGGTATCACAGTGCTGTATAGATGAAAAACGTTTTTGCGTATTGAAATTGTCAAACTGACGAGAAAAGAAAGCGACATGTATTAAAAAGGGGTATTCATCCAATCAGTTCGACGAACATTATTTCTGATTTTTTTTGTGCGCCTGCGCATTTGCTCTGTCTTTTAGTTGTGAAGAGCGTAATTCACGCATAAGCTGTTGATATAGGAAATATACTGCTTTCATGTCATTGCTTTCCGATTGTATTGCAGAGGGCATGACACGTTTTTCATAAATGCCGCTTTTGGTCAGCAGGAAGATGTTATGGGGCTGTGCAGTTGGTAGTGCAAATGAAGTGGTTTTCTGGCATTCAGAGAGAATGCGAGAAGCATTTGCAACGAGAATTCGTCCAGCCTGTACAACTGTTTGATATCGCTGCGATGCGCCTGTATACGATCCGCCGTTATTAAAATAGAGGTTTGCGGCACCGTTAATATAAACAACTAAGGTACAGAGTGTTTTGGGATCGACAGGCATATCTATGACAATGCCATATACACTGTTTTCGTTATGGAGCATATCAGCAAATTGCTTTGCCGGGAAATGTAGTGCTGCACTTCTTGTCATTAAATATGATTCTGTTACAATATAATGTGTCAGCACAGGATTGTTTTTTTGCTTCATTTGAGATCCAATTCCTTTCTAAAAGGGGTTATGCCCCTAAAATTTCTTTTGTCATTTTGCCGAGAATTTCGATGCCTTGAACGATTTGATCGTCGGAAGGTGTGGAATAATTTAGGCGGAATGAAGATGTCTTTGCAGATTCATCTACCAGAAAAGCGTTTCCGGGGACAACTGCAACAGCATATTCTTCCACTGCCTTTTTACAGAATGCAGGCATATCACAATCTTCCGGCAGCGTACACCATAGGAACAAACCACCTTCAGGCATTTCGTATGTTACCTTGCTGGAAAAATGTTGTTGAATGCCGTCTGTCATCAGGTGACATTTTCTACGATATACTGCCTGCAGTTTTTTCAAATAGGGTGTCATGTCAGTGCGCTCCAGAAATTCTGAACAAACCGCTTGTGCCCAGATGTTGGTATGCACATCAGACACTTGCTTGCAGACGGTGATTTTGGAGACGATTTCTTTAGGTGCGCTGACATATCCGACACGCAAACCCGGAGCAAGAATTTTGGAAAAACTGCCGGTATAAATTACACGGCCTTCGGTGTCCAAACTCTTAATGGATGGAACATTTTTACCGGCGAAGCGCAAATCACCATAAGGATTATCTTCCAAAATTATCAGATTATACTGGCAGGCCAGCTTGTACAGACCTTTTCGCTTTTCCAGAGACATGACACGACCAGTGGGATTCTGAAAGTTAGGTATAACATAAACCATTTTTGGGTTTGGATTTTGCTGGATTGCTTTTTCCAGAGCTGCAAGATCCATGCCGTCTTTTTCTAAAGGTACGCCTACAAGATTTACGCCGTAGGAGCGAAATGCATTCAGAGAACCGATAAAACTTGGCGCCTCGCAGAACAAAGTGTCACCTCTGTCTAGGAGTACCTTGCAGGATAGTTCGTTCGCCTGCTGTGCGCCCGAAGTGGTGATAAGCTCATCCATGGATTCGTTAAAGCATTGTTTTTCACGCATCCATGCTTTGAGTTGTTCACGAAGTTTGGGGTATCCTTCGGTAATATTGTACTGCAGTGCGAGGGCAGGTTCCTTTTCCAGAAGTTCTTTCGAAATTTCCTGAATGCTGTCAACTGGAAATGCTTCCGGGGCCGGACTGCCGGCTGCAAAAGAAATGACACCGGGCATACCTGTAAATTTTAATATTTCACGAATGGCAGACGGCTGCAGATCGTCTACATTTTTCGCAAATTGATATTGCATAGTCAGCTTCCTCTTTTCCAAATTGAAAATCACGCCGATGCCATTGCAGGCTTGTTTCGGCAATGTATATTTATTATAACACATATTTTTGATTTCGGCAACATAAATTTTGATATTCAATACGGTTTTTTGTGAATTTTTGATAGGACGGTATTACAAAACGAGTTTCTTGCGCTTTTTTACAGTATCGGTAATGTAATTTCTGATTAAAATAAGAACTTGTTGCTGATGTACTGATATATTGCTTTTGTATTATGTAACGAAAAAAGAAAAAGTGTTTGTAGACTAGAAACAACATAAATAATCAGTGAAAAATGCAATTTGAAATGCATGTTTTGGAATATTCGATAATAGCGGGAGGCATCATTATGTGGAAAAAGCAATCCTTTTGGAAGGGATCCGTCGTACTTGTGGCATCAGCAATGGTGGCGAAAATACTGGGGGCGTGTTTTAAGATTCCGTTAACCAATGTACTTGGCGGAACGGGTATGGGCTATTTTAGCAGTGCTTATGGACTGCTTTTGCCGGTATATGCACTTTCTGTGACTGGACTTTCAGCGGCAGTGGCGCAAACGGTTTCCAGGTCTGCGGCGCTGGAACGCTGGGCAGAAGTGCGTCGAATCCGCTGGGTAGCACGCTTTGCCTGCGGCGGACTAGGTATAGTGTTAATGTTACTAATGCTGTTGTTGGCAGCACCTTTTGCACAGTGGGCTGCAGGACAGCCACAGGCGGTGTATGCTCTTGCTGCAATTGCACCGGCAGCATTGTTTGGATGTCTTACTGCTGTGGAACGGGGCTATTGGGAAGGATTGCAGAATATGATCCCAACGGCGGTGTCACAAGCTGTGGAAGCGGTTGCGAAATTGGGATTTGGACTGTTGCTTTGTCAGTGGGTATTGTCTCACCCGGAAACGGTTTGCCAATGGGTTCCTCCGGAAGTACCACTTGCTGCATTGGCTGCGGCAGGAGCCGTACTCGGTGTTACACTTTCTACATGCGTTGGATGGCTGTATTTTTTTGTGCACGGTACTGCAACCAGAACAAAATTGCCCAGTTCGGCAGAGTCGGCACCTCCCGTAGGACAAATCGTAAGGCGGTTGCTGTATGTAATGATCCCGGTTGCAGCCGGATCGCTGGTAACAAATCTGACATCTTGGATCGACTTGATGACTATGATGCGGTGCTTAGGCAGAGTGCAGCTTTTGCACCCGGATGCACTTTCTAAAAATTTGGGAGAAATTGCAGATTCCGCTGATTTTCCGGCGTGTGTGTACGGGGTATTCACGGGTATGTCGGTGACTATTTTCAATCTGGTACCCTCAGTGACCAATATGCTTGGTAAAAGTGCATTGCCGTGTGCATCGGCACTTTGGGCAAGACAGGATATGGAAGGCATTGCTCGTCATACACAGTCGGTTGTGTCTGCAGCGGCGATTTTGGCGCTGCCGGCTGCAGGTGGATTGTGGGTTTTGGCAGACCCTGTGATGGAGATTCTTTATCACAGTCGCCCTGAAGAAGCCGCACTTGCTGCGCAGGCATTGCAGGCATTGCTGCCTGGCATGGTGTTTCTTTGTCTGTCGTTTCCATTGTGCAGCATTTTGCAGGGCGTGGGACGGGCGGCTGTTCCAGTGCAATGTATGCTGATTGGTGTGGCAATCAAATTGGCAGGTAACCTTATTTTGATTCCTGATCCGTCATTTTGCATCACTGGTGCTGGCATTTCGACTTCGCTTTGTTACGGTGTATTATACGTATTAATAGTATATAGCCTTCGCCGTATTGTTGGAGTACCACTGCATCTTTGGAAAGGGATGATACCCGCTGCTGTGGGGAGCTTAGCGTGTACAGCCGCAGCATGGTTTTGTCAAACTTGCGGCATTTTAGGAAGTGGCGTGAGTAATGCGCTGTTAGCAGTGATGTCCGGTGCTGGAGTATATGTGGTGATTTTGTGGTTATTCTGGAAGTTTGGACAAAATAATGGGGGAAAACTACAAGATAATATGTGCCGTTGCGGTAATAAAATGGAGCATGGCGAGAGAAAATGTAAATTTTTTTAGAACAAGTTGACACGTTCACGGATTTGTGATATACTGAAAAGGCATGCGATAGGTATTCTTTTCGTGTGAAAGATATTTTTTTGTAAAGGAGGAAAATTATGCCTACGTTTAATCAGTTGGTTCGGAAGGGCAGAAAGGTACAGCAGTACAAGTCTACCGCTCCGGCACTGCAGAAAGGCTATAATGCCAAGAAGAAAGTGACCACAAATCAGAGTTCTCCTCAGAAGAGAGGCGTCTGCACCGCAGTTCGTACTGCAACACCGAAGAAGCCGAACTCTGCTATGAGAAAGATTGCCAGAGTTAAGCTGACAAACGGCTATGAGGTAACTTCTTATATTCCGGGCATCGGTCATAATCTGCAGGAACACAGTGTTGTTCTGATTCGTGGCGGCCGTGTAAAGGATCTGCCTGGTGTGCGTTATCACATCATTCGTGGTACATTGGATGCACAGGGTGTTGCAAATAGAATGCAGGCTCGTTCCAAGTATGGCGCTAAGAGACCAAAGGCTGGTAAAAAGTAAAAACTGCCAACAATAAAGAATGAACACATGAGGAATGATGCAAGGCATTGTTCCGGCAAAACAGGAAAACAGAGATCACCACGGGAACTGTGGAGATTTGAATATAGATTGTGCGGCGTATCAGCTGCACGGCGTATTCCTCTCCATTGGCCCTACGGTCGGCGGACAAGATACCGCCCGATTGAGTACCTGTGAATTCATGAATTATGTGAAGGAGGGAAGCGAAAATGCCAAGAAGAGGTAAAATCGCAAAACGTGACGTGCTGGAGGATCCGATTTATAAATCCAAGCTCGTAACCCGTCTGATCAACAATGTTATGATTGACGGTAAAAAGGGCGTAGCCCAGAAGATTGTTTATGGTGCATTTGATATCGTTGCTGAAAAGACAGGCAAGGATGCACTGGAAATGTTCCAGCAGGCAATGGAAAATGTTATGCCGGTTCTGGAAGTAAAGGCTCGCCGTATGGGCGGTGCCACCTATCAGGTGCCGATGGAAGTTCGTCCGGAACGCCGTCAGACATTAGGTTTGCGTTGGATTACAAAGTATTCCAGACTTCGTAACGAAAAGACAATGAAAGAACGTCTGGCAGGAGAAATTCTCGATGCGCTGAACAACACTGGCGGCGCCTGCAAGAAGCGTGACGATACACATAAGATGGCAGAGGCAAACAAAGCGTTTGCACATTACCGCTGGTAAGCATACTGCGTATTTGAATAAGGAGGAACATCTATGGCTAGAGATTGTTCTCTGGAAAATACAAGAAATATCGGTATCATGGCGCACATTGATGCCGGTAAAACCACAACAACAGAGCGTATCTTGTTCTACACCGGTGTAAACTATAAGATCGGTGAAGTGCACGAAGGTGCAGCTACCATGGACTGGATGGAGCAGGAACAGGAACGTGGTATCACGATTACTTCCGCTGCAACTACCGCATACTGGGGCGGTCACAGAATTAACATTATCGACACACCGGGACACGTTGACTTTACAGTAGAAGTTGAACGTTCCTTGCGTGTGCTGGATGGCTCTGTCACTGTATTTTGCGCAAAGGGCGGTGTAGAACCGCAGTCCGAAACGGTATGGCGTCAGGCCGATAAGTATCAGGTTCCCCGTATGGCTTATGTGAATAAGATGGACATTATGGGCGCCGATTTCTATCGTGTTGTAGATATGATGCACGAGAGACTGAAGTGTAATGCAGTTCCGATTCAGTTGCCGATTGGTGCTGAGGATGAATTCAGAGGTATCATTGACCTGGTTGAAATGAAGGCTTATGTATACTATGATGACCTTGGCAAGGATATCCGTGTGGAAGAAATTCCGGAAGACATGAAGGAAAAGGCTGAGGAATATCGGAACAATTTGATGGAGCATGTAGCTGAAATGGATGATGATTTGATGGAAAAATACTTCGCTGACGAAGAGATTACCATCGATGAAATCAAAGCTTGTATTCGTAAGTCTACTATTGCCAATACCATGGTTCCGGTAGTGTGTGGTACTTCTTATCGTAATAAGGGCGTACAGAAGCTGCTGGATGCAATCGTAGATTATATGCCGTCTCCGTTGGATGTACCGTCTATCAAGGGTACAGATCCGGATACCGGTGAAGAAATTCTTCGCCATTCTTCGGATGATGAGCCATTCTCGGCACTTGCATTTAAAATTGCTACAGACCCGTTCGTAGGTAAGCTTTGTTTCTTCCGTGTATACTCGGGTACTGTTAATGCCGGCGATACGGTTCTCAACGCAACAAAGGATACCAAGGAACGTATGGGTCGTATTGTGCAGATGCACTCGAATCACAGAAAAGATATCGAAACGGTTTATGCTGGTGATATTGCTGCTGTTGTAGGTTTGAAGAACACGACGACTGGTGATACACTGTGCGATGAAAAGCATCCGGTAATTTTGGAATCCATGGAATTTCCGGAACCGGTTATTCAGCTGGCAATTGAGCCGAAGACCAAGGCAGGTCAGGATAAGATGGGTATTGCTTTGGCAAAGCTGGCAGAAGAAGATCCGACATTCCGTACATGGACTGACGAAGAAACTGGTCAGACGATTATCGCTGGTATGGGTGAATTGCATCTGGATATCATTGTAGACCGTTTGCTTCGTGAATTTAAGGTAGAAGCAAATGTTGGCGCACCCCAGGTATCATACAAGGAAACCATTAAGGGTAAGGCCGATGTGGACTACAAGTATAAGAAACAGTCTGGTGGTTCCGGTCAGTATGGTCATGTTAAAATTCGTGTTGAACCGAATGAATCAGGCAAGGGCTATGAATTTATCAATAAGGTTGTCGGCGGTGCAATTCCGAAGGAATATATTCCAGCTGTTGACGCAGGTATTCGCGGTGCAATGCAGGCTGGTATACTGGCAGGCTATGAAGTGGTAGACGTAAAGGTAGAACTCTACGATGGTTCTTATCACGAAGTGGACTCTTCTGAAATGGCATTCAAAATTGCCGGTTCTATTGCGTTCAAGGAGGCAATGCGTCAGGCACAGCCGGTTTTGATGGAACCGATTATGAAGGTTTCAGTTACAGTACCGGATGATTATACTGGTACGGTTATCGGTGACTTGAGTTCTCGCCGTGGTCAGATCCAAGGGCAGGAAGCACGCACAGGTTCTGTACAGATCGATGCGCTGGTGCCGTTGTCTGAAATGTTTGGCTATACCAGTGATTTGCGTTCGAACACACAGGGTCGTGGTCAATATGCAATGGAACCGCACAGCTATCAGGAAGTACCGAAGAATATCGCAGAAAAGATTATGGCTTCCAGACAGAAGTAAGGCAATTTTGAAAATTTCTAGGATTTTCAAAAAAACACTTGCAATTTGACTTGAAATCTAGTATAATATGTGTAACGCTTCTCGTGAAGTGCGTTATGCTGTAAATTTATCATTGAGGAGGATTATTCCAATGGCAAAGGCTAAATTTGAAAGAAACAAACCGCATGTTAACATTGGTACAATTGGTCACGTTGACCATGGTAAGACCACTTTGACTGCTGCTATCACAAAGACTCTGGCATTGAAGGGTCAGGCTCAGTACGAAGCTTACGATATGATCGATAAGGCTCCGGAAGAAAGAGAACGTGGTATCACAATTAACACTGCTCACGTTGAATACGAGACTGACAAGCGTCACTATGCACACGTTGACTGCCCGGGACATGCTGACTATGTTAAGAACATGATTACTGGTGCGGCACAGATGGATGGCGCAATCCTGGTAGTAGCTGCTTCTGATGGCCCGATGGCACAGACAAAGGAGCACATTCTGTTGGCTCGTCAGGTTGGTGTACCGGCAATTGTTGTATTTATGAACAAGGCTGACCAGGTAGACGATCCGGAATTGCTGGAATTGGTTGAAATGGATATTCGTGATACTCTGAGCGAATATGACTTCCCGGGTGATGAAACACCGATTATTGTTGGCTCTGCCCTGGCTGCTCTGGAAGCTCCGGATGATCTGAGTGATCCGGCATACAAGCCGATTTTGGATTTGATGGATGCAGTTGATGAATATATTCCGACTCCGGAACGTGATGATGCAAAGCCGTTCTTGATGCCAATCGAAGATACTATGACAATTTCTGGTCGTGGTACTGTTGTTACTGGTCGTGTAGAGCGTGGTAAGTTGAATATCAATGAACCGGTTGAAATCGTTGGTCTGTCTGACGAAAAGTTGAATACCGTTGTAACTGGTATTGAAATGTTCCGTAAGACTCTGGACTTTGCTGAAGCTGGTGATAATATTGGCGCACTGTTGCGTGGTATTACTCGTGACCAGGTTGAGCGTGGTCAGGTATTGTGCAAGCCGGGTTCTATCCATCCGCACACCAAGTTTAAGGGTCAGGTTTATGTTCTGAAGAAGGAAGAAGGCGGTCGTCATACACCGTTCTTTAACAACTACAGACCGCAGTTTTATTTTAGAACAACAGATGTAACGGGTATTATTACACTGCCGGCTGATGTTGAAATGTGCACACCTGGCGATAACGTTGAGATGAATGTGGAACTGATCTCTCCGATCGCTATCGAGGAAGGTTTGCGTTTCGCTATTCGTGAAGGCGGTAGAACTGTAGGCTCTGGCGTAGTAACTGCAATTAACGAATAAAATTCATAATAAAGTGAATGATTTTGATTTCAAAAGGACAAGCTGTCAAAGGCTTGTCCTTTTTATTTTATTATTATTTTTACATTAATTGTGCAACATATCTAAAAATGCCAAGAAACTTTTGCTATATTTTTGAGAAGAATCAAGAGTATGATTCTTGCAATTTAATTGGAGATACGGTATAATAATAACATAGCGGTGAAAAGTGGAGCGAATTCCCTGAAAGTGGGGACAAATTGAGAAAATATGCGGAAAGGCGGCGTCGGAAATGGCATCTATGATGGGAACATTCTATCATAATATTGATGTGAAAGGGCGCTTGAATTTTCCCACAAAACTAAGAGAAATATTGGGCAGTACATTTTATGTAACAAAGGGACTGGATCAGCCATGCCTGACGATATATTCAGAATTGGAATGGGAAAAGCTATCGAAAAAGATTGCAAATCTTCCCGAAGCAAAAGGAGGTCAGTTGCGCCGCTGGTTGTTCTCCGGAGCTGGTATGTTAGTGCCGGATAAACAGGGACGAGTGGTAATACCACAAGATTTGCGTACATTTGCAGGTTTGGAAAAAGATGTAGTTGTCATCGGTGCCGATAATAAAGCGGAAATCTGGGATAAAAGTCGATGGGAATCGTTGAATGCATCTTTCGACGTACAGCAAATGCTGGAAACATTGGATGAACTGGGTTTCTAAATATAAAGGGAGGCATCTATGGAATTTATGCATATCCCGGTTTTGCTGGACGAAGTGCTGGAGGGCTTGGCAGTTTGTCCGGATGGGATTTATGTAGACGGTACAGTTGGCGGAGCCGGTCATGCACGGGAAATCGCAAAGCGTTTGACGCAAGGCGGCAGACTGATTGGATTTGATCGAGATCCTGATGCCGTGCGTACTGCCAAAGAACGATTACAGGGATATCCTGCAACCGTGGTGCATTATAATTATGATGAGATGTCACACGTTTTGGCCGAAATGGGCATTAAGACGGTCGATGGTGTTTTGCTTGATCTTGGTGTTTCATCTTATCAGTTAGATGAAACTTCCAGAGGATTTTCATACCGTAATGATGCACCGCTGGATATGCGTATGAGCCAGACGGGAATGACCGCCGAAGAATTCGTAAATACGGCAAGTGAAGAAGAATTGTCAAGAATATTGTATACTTATGGGGAAGAGAATTTTGCCCGTACGATCGCACGTAATATTGTGCGCATTCGAGAAACCAACCCAATTCATACCACAAATGAACTGGCAGAATTGGTAAAGAATAGTGTACCGCCTCGAGTTCGGCGAATGAAAAATCCTTGTAAAAAAACATTTCAGGCGATACGGATTGCCGTGAATAGAGAATTTGAACATTTAGAGGCAGGACTTAGAGCAGCCTTTTCTGTGTTGCGTCCAGGCGGTCGATTGGCAGTGATTACTTTTCATTCGCTTGAAGATCGAATGGTGAAACGACAGTTTGCTGCATGGTGTCAAGGCTGTGTTTGTCCGCCGGATTTTCCACAGTGTGTCTGTGGCAGGACACCGGAGGCAAAACTGATTACCAGAAAACCGATTATGCCTAGTGATCAGGAACTGTTAATGAATAATCGAAGCCGCAGCGCAAAATTAAGAGTCATAGAAAGGAGCCGCTGAGCGGATATGGCAAGAAGAAAATCATCTGTATCTCGTGGAATGGAAGAACGAAAAATCCGTTTTTTTGTTTTTCAGTTTGATTCTAGCAAACGTGGTGCAGCTATACGGATCTTTATTGCCGGTGCGTTGGCACTATTGATGTTCAGCGTGGTGATCAATAGCTATGTAGAACTCAATGAGGTGTATTCCTCAATATCAGAAGCGAATGCCGAATTAAATATTTTGCGCAGTGAAAATGTGCGGATGCAAACAGAACTTGAGGGGAAAGCATCAATTAGTAATATCAAGGATTATGCTGAACAACATCTGGGATTACAAAAGTTGGATAAGTCACAGATTCAGTATGTGCAGATTCAAAAGGAGGATGCGGTAATCATAGATGAAGAAGATGGAAATATCTTTGTGAAAATAAAACATAAGTTTGAGGACTTTTTAGCATACTTGCGAGGATAAGCTGCATAAAATAAACCGCAGACAGTTCATAATAGTGAGATGGAGAGGTTGTTCCATTTTTGTATACCTGCGGATTAAGATGTTGGCTATAGGCTGAGACCCCATAGGAGGGGTTAATGGTACAATGAAGGGGATTTACGGTTCAAACAGGTGGGGTAACAGTGAAATTCCCTGCCTGATTCTTTTAGGACGGGACGATTTTGAAAAAGCATGTAAAATCCGATGTGCAGTGAGGTGCGGAAAACGAGAACAGACCGCTCCCAAAGGATGGAGAAATGAAAAAATGGCAATATCCGCAGATCACGGAGGTGTGGAAAGATGCATATGGGAAAACAGGAAACGGAAATAACAAAGCCGCCACGTTCTGTATCGTCGAAAATGCGTCGGCGGTCGACAATATGTCTGACGATCTTGCTGGTATTTGGTGTAGGTGTTACGGGAAACTTGTTTAAAGTGTCGGTAATCGATAATGATAAGTATGAGACTATGGCAAATAATTATCATTTTGGAACAATGACGCTGGAGGCCAATCGCGGAGCGATTTATGATGCCACAGGAAATGCATTGGCATGGAGTGCCACAGTGTATAATGTATATATGGATCCGCAGTTGTATCGTGATGAGATGGAGTCTATAGAGGAAGCCAATCAAAAGAAATTAGAAACAGCACAGAAAAACGGAGAAACCGTGGAGAATCTGGTCGATCTGGAACAGCTGCGAACCTCAATTGTGGAGTTTTTGTCCAATAAATTGGAGATAGCCGCATCGGATGTGGAAGAAGCGTTTGAGAAAGATGGCAGATATTATGTACTGCAGTCACAGGTTGAAAAAAATATTGCAGATGAGATTATAGAATATTTTGACGATTTAAAGCTTACTTTTATAGGAACAGAGGCAACGACTAAACGGTATTATCCCCAAAATGAACTTGCGGCAACGGTGATTGGATTTACCAACGGCGACGGTGATGGACAATATGGTTTGGAATATCAGTATGATGATTACTTGGCAGGCGTGGACGGCAGAGTGATCTCTGCGCAGGCGGCAAACGGAGAAGAAATGCCCTATCGATATTCTACTACATATGAGGCAGAGGATGGGGCATCTCTGTACTTGACAATTGATTCCACTATGCAGTACTATCTGGAAAAAAGTCTGGAGGAAATGGTACAAAAATATGAAGTAAATGATAGAGCCACCGGCGTGTTAATGAATCCAAAAACGGGTGCAATTTATGCCATGGCAACTTACCCGTCATATGATCCAAATAATCCTTCAAAGATCTCCGATCCTGTTGTGCAGCAGCAGCTGGCAGAACTTTCGAAAGAAGAATATGAAGACGCATATTTGGAAGCAAGAGAAAAACAGTGGCGTAATAAGGCAATCAGTGAGATAAACCCGCCGGGTTCCACTTTTAAAATTGTAACAACAGCGGCAGCTTTGGAAGAAAAGGCAGTTGATCTGGAGAGTGATACATTCAATTGTACGGGTGCACTGCAAGTGCAGGATCTTCAAATCAAATGTTCTAAAACGAGCGGACATGGACTGCAAACTTTTACTCAAGCATTAACCAATTCTTGTAACCCCGCATTTATGGAGATTGGTCTTCGACTTGGCGTGGAAAAGTTTAGTTATTATTTGCAGGGATTTGGACTTTCGGAGAAAACGGGCATCGATCTGCCCGGAGAAGTTTCCGGTGTCTGCGTTCAGGAAGAGAATATGTCCTTGGTTGACCTAGCATCCAGTGCGTTCGGTCAGACCAATGAATTGTCGACTCTGGAATTGATTACCGCATATTCTGCCGCTATTAACGGAGGGGAATTGGTGACACCGTATGTAGTGGATCATATTGTAGACAGCAACGGAAATACCGTATTGCAGAATGAAACTTCGGTTAAGCGGCAGGTGATTTCTGAAGAGACTTCCAAAGAAGTGCGGGAACAACTGCAAGCAGTTGTCGATAATAATCCATCACATAATGCATATCTTCAAGGGTATAAGATTGGCGGTAAGTCTGGTACAGCAGAAATTCGTACTACAAGGGAAGTGGAAGATGATTATGTGTCTTCTTACTGCTGTTTTGCGCCGGCAGATGATCCTGAAATTATTTTACTAATTCAGGCAGATTATCCTAATCCGGAAATTGGTTATTATGGATCTACTGTCGTTACACCATTTGCAAGAGAAGTGATGTCTGAGATTCTTCCTTATTTGGGATTCTATCCGGAGTATAGTGAGGAAGAAGCAGCAGAAATGAATGTAACGGTGCCACTGGTGCAGGACGCATCAATTGAGAGTGCAAAAGCAACGCTGGAGCAATTGGGATTGACTTGTGAAGTAATCGGCGAAGGCAGTACAGTAGTTGAACAGTCACCAACAACGGGCACAAGCGTCGCAAAGGGCGGAAAAGTATTGTTATATACAGAAAATGCTTTGTCTAGAGATTTGGTATCTATGCCGAATCTGATTGGATTGACTGCTTCTCAGGCAAATGAGACTTTGGCGTACTATGATCTGAACTATGCAATCATGGGTGCTTCAGCAAGCAGTGCGGGTGCAGTGGTGCAGTATCAGTCTATTGGAGAGGGAACACAGGTACAAAAGGGGACATCGGTAACATTGACGTTAGTTGCCGGAGAGGTAAACGACTAAGGGGAAATAGCACATATAGAAAGACATCCACAAGTCGGAAAGGATGATAGCAATGCGATTGTATGCACTGTTGGAAGAAAATGCAAAGACACAGTTGCCGGATATGGAGATCACAGGACTAACCGATGATTCTCGCAAAGTGCAGCCGGGAATGTTGTTTGTCTGTATTCGTGGTGAACGGTTTGACGGGCATAGCGTGGCGGCACAAGTGCTGGAACAGGGTGCTGCGGCAGTGCTGGTAGACCATGATATGGGACTTGGCGCACGTCAGATTATAACAAACGATACACGAGCGTTGTACGGTAAGCTTTGTGCAGCATGGTTTGATCATCCGGAGCGAAAAATGCATTTTATCGGTGTGACCGGAACCAATGGAAAAACGACAATAACAAATTTGATCAAGCATATCTTGACAGAAAACGGACATATAGTCGGATTGGTTGGCACGATTCAGAATGAAATTGGTAATCGTGTAGTGCATACGGATAATACCACGCCGTTTGTCTATGATCTGATGAGACTGTATAGTGATATGGCAAAAGCCGGCTGTGATTATGTGGTTATGGAGGTCTCTTCTTTTGGGCTGGTGCAGCAGCGGATTGGTGAGACGCATTTTGATGTGGCGGTATTTACCAATTTGACACAGGATCATCTGGACTACCACGGGACAATGGAAAATTATTATCAGGCAAAGAAACTACTGTTCTCCCGATGTGATCATGCGGTAATCGATGTGGATGACAGCTATGGAAAACGTCTGTATACAGAGATTACCTGCCATAAAATTTCTTATGGCAACCATGATAATGCGGATTATTATGCCGATGCCATTAAACTGCATGCTGATGGTACGAGTTTTTGGCTGTGCTGCGGTG
The DNA here is from genome assembly GCA_949291345.1 of uncultured Ruminococcus sp. Classification (GTDB taxonomy): domain Bacteria; phylum Bacillota; class Clostridia; order Oscillospirales; family Ruminococcaceae; genus Ruminococcus_C. The sequence continues at coordinate 3,495 of CASEVP010000067.1, read as the reverse complement.
ACAAATCTTATCCGGTTGATTTGCATTTGACTGGAATGTTTAATGTATCCAACGCATTGGCAGCAGTGGCAGCTTGTCAGGCAATCGGTATGCCGCTGGGGAAAATACGAAAAGCTTTGGAAAGCTGTACCGGTGTACGTGGCAGATGTGAAGTAATCCCCATTGATAGGGATTTTACTGTACTGTGTGATTATGCCCATACACCCGATGCGATAGAGAATATCTTGAGCAGTGTGAAAGAATATACCAAAGGACGGTTGATCTGTCTGTTTGGATGCGGCGGCAATCGAGATGCTGCAAAACGTCCAAAGATGGCTAAGGCAGCAGCGAAATATGCCGATTTTTTGATGATTACATCGGATAATCCGAGAGACGAAGAACCGAAGGCAATCATTGCCGATATTTTGACTGGTTTGGAAGGGTCGGATGTACCCTATGAAGTAGTTGTAGATCGAAAGGAAGCAATTTTGCGTACCATGCAGATGGCACAGCCGGGTGATGTCATCGTTCTGGCAGGAAAAGGACATGAAGATTATCAGATTTTAAAAGGCGGTGTGCATATTCATATGGATGAACGAGAAATCGTAAAAGAATGTCTGCCGCTGGTGCCGAAACGATAAGACAAATATTGTAAAATGCATATGGCAGTATCAAATAATGCAAAAAGAACTGGACTGGGGAGATGGGTGCAATGAAGCCTTGGATGTTGTCGGAATTGAAGACTGTGTTACACTGTGCGGTGCCCTGTGAAGCAGAGATTACTTGTGTCAGTACGGACACGAGAGAGCTGCCTAAGGGTTGCTTGTTTGTGGCGCTGCGTGGTGAAAGATTTGATGGTCACCATTTTGTGCGGCAAGCCATAGAGGCAGGTGCGGTGGCGGCTGTGACGGAAGAACAGATAGAAGATTGTCCTTGTTTGGTGGTAGAACATACGGGTCGTGCACTGTTGCAGATAGGCGCATTTTATCGTCAAAAATTCACGCCTTTTTTGGTTGGAGTGACCGGAAGTGTGGGAAAGACAACGACAAAAGAAATGATTGCTTGTGTTTTGGAATCCCAGTTTTGTACACTCAAGACCCAAGGAAATCTCAATAATGAAATTGGATTGCCAAAGACATTATTTGGACTTGCAGATTGCTACGAGGCAGCAGTGATTGAAATGGGAATGTCCCATTTTGGAGAGATTAGTCGTTTGTCTCGAACGGCACGCCCTACCGTTGGAGTAATCACCAATATCGGTTATTCACATATTGAAAATTTGAAGACCCAAGAGGGTATTTTGCAGGCAAAGCTGGAAATTTTGGACGGAATGACAGAAGATGCACCATTGATTGTCAATGGTGATGATCTGTTGTTGGAACCGCTTAAACGCAATTTGTCTAGACCGGTGTTTACCTATGGTATGCGGTCGGAAAGGGCAGATGTGCGGGCAGTGGAAATAAAGCGCAAGGCACAGAGTACCACCTTTTCTATTATAGATAAAAAAGGCAATACATATCCTGTATCGTTGCCCTGTGCAGGTGATCATAATGTAATGAATGCACTGGCGGCATTTTGTGTAGGCAGATTGGCGAATATTGCACCGGAGAAGATCTGTGAAGCACTGGGACGATATCAAACAGTGGGACTGCGGCAGAATATTTATTCCAGAGGCGCATATACCATTATTGCAGACTGCTATAATGCCAGCCCCGATTCCATGAAGGCAGCATTGACAGTGCTGCACGATATGCCATGTAAGGGACGGCGGATAGCAGTGCTTGGAGATATGTTGGAACTTGGAGAAATATCCAGACAGCTGCACACTTTGGTAGGAGAGATGGTTGCAAAATGTGATGTAGATGCACTGTTCTGCTATGGAAAAGAATCATTTTATATTGCCCAGCGTGCAGCCATGCAGAAGATATCTGTTTTCCATACCGAGGATCCTAAAGAACTGTGCCGTGTTATGCGGCAGTATATGCGGCCTCGGGATGTCATTTTATTTAAGGCGAGTCGTGGTATGCATTTAGAGGATTGTATTGATGTGATTTTTGAGCAGGAGGAGGAAGTGCAAAATGCCGTTCTGGATTAATATATTTGTTGGACTTCTTGCATTTGCGATTGCGGCACTGGGGGGCAAATTGCTGTTGCCATGGTTGCATAAAATTAAATTTGGACAGCCAATTAAGGTAGATTTTGGACCCAAGTGGCACGCCAATAAACAGGGTACACCGACAATGGGCGGCATTTTGTTTATCGTTGGCAGTATAGTGGCAACATGTGCGGGGTATGCTCTGTTTCGTTTTTTTGATACAACTGATGCGGTTTTCATTGGCACAAACCGTGAGGCACTTCGTGTGCTGAGTTGTATGCTTTTTTGTCTGCTGTTTGGCGTAATTGGATTTATTGATGATTTTGCTAAAGTGGCGAAGAAACAGAATGAAGGCCTCAAGCCGATGCAGAAGATTGTGCTGCAAGTGATAGCTGCTTTGCTTTGGTTGGGGGCAATGTATTGGTTGGGTGATACGAATACGAGTATATATCTAGGCTTTGTCAGCTTTGATGTACATTTTTTCTATTATCCCATTATGGTGCTGGTCATTTTATATTTAACGAACGCAGTCAATTTGACAGACGGTGTTGACGGGCTTTGCGGTACGGTTACTTTGGTTGCTATGCTGATTTTTTCATTGATCTGTAGCAAGTTGCAAATGGAAACATATACGCTGTTTACTATGGCACTGGCAGGAGGATGTCTTGGATTTCTGGTGTGGAATTTGCATCCGGCAAAGTGCTTTATGGGTGACACCGGTTCAATGTATCTGGGTGCGGCAGTGGCTTCCGTCGGGTTGGCAACCCATCAGCATTTGGCAATGCTTCTTGTTGCATTGGTGTATATTCTAGAGGCATTGTCGGTGATGATTCAAGTCACTTATTTTAAGTATACGAAAAGGAAATATGGAGAGGGTCGTCGAATCTTCAAAATGACACCAATTCATCATCATTTTGAAATGAGCGGCTGCAGCGAATATAAGATTGTAATCATTTTTTCCGTGTTTGGTGCAGTGGCAGGTATAGGTGGTTTGTTACTGGTATTGTTTGGATGCTGATATGATTTTCAGACGGTGCTGAAAAGAGCATATCTGTTTGACTGTGCTCTTGCGGCGTGAAATGATGGGAAATATGGAAAGGAGGCGCACATATGGCGGAACAGACTGTTGGAAAAATGCGAAAAAAGCGTCGGTTTAATCTGCCGCTTTGGCAGAGAAATGTGCGGTATGGAGAAGTGGATTTGGCATTTTTCCTCATAGTGATAGCTTTGTTGGTGATCGGGATCATTATGATGTTTTCAGCTAGTTATGCATGGGCGATTGCAGAAGGAGAAAGCGGTACGTATTATGCATATAGTCAGTTGAAAAATGCTGTTTTAGGATTGGTTATCATGCTTGTATTGTGTACCATAGATTACCATTTTCTTCAAAAACCAACTATTGCAGTGTGTGCCTATGTGAT
>CASEVP010000066.1 GCA_949291345.1 uncultured Ruminococcus sp. | reverse complement strand
CAGCCGGAACATTACTTTCTTCTGTGATCCACTTCTGATAATTTGCTACAACCTCCAAATCCTGTTTCTGAGTTTCTGCAAAAACTGTTTCTGCAATTACTTCACAAGCTTTTTCATAGGCAGTATCCGCAATTTCTTCTACCAAAGATTTTGCATCCTCCAGCTTCATTGTAATTTCCGAAAGTGCCTGTTCCTTTTCTGCCATGACCTGTTTCTGCTTTTCAATAATGAAATCATTTTTCTCCAGATAGGACTTTCCACCGTAGATTGGCTCACGATCCAGTTGCAGACCATAACGTTCACAAATCTCAAACAACATTTCTCTGCACATGGCATCGAAAGTCTGCTTGCGATTGTTGTGTCTGCCCTTCGGCTTGCTCGGATCAGGAAGCGGTATTCCTAATTCCTCCAATGCCTTTTCCTGTTGGGGACAAAGCTCGCCATATTGATTTTTGCAATCAAATACATGGCGTTCCTGAATGTGGGGTGTCCCCTCATCCAGATGCAATGCCCAGTTCAGAATATGAACATGAGTGCCAAACCTATTTTCCATTTCTCCGAAAAAATCATTTGCCACCTGCAATAAAATCTCCGGCGATACGCATTCTTCTACTGTTCCGATCTGATAAATGGTTTCTTCCGGACAGGTCTTTTTGTTTTTCAGCAAGTCCTCCACGGTTCTGTTTCTTTCCGGATGTCGGTTCTTAATATTTCTCTCGTTTTGAAAGAAGATAAAATCACTATATTGAGATGCGTAATACATCTGCTCTACTTTTTCAAAAGAAAAATCCTGTTCGGCATCTGCATTACAGTTATCGGAAGTTGTGATTCCACGATAACAGTCCCAATAAATATTTCTTTTGGCTCGCTCCGCATCAATGTGTTCGCTGTTTTCCAAATCAAACCTACGGTCATTATGCTTTGGATTGTAAGTGCCATTTTTACCGAAACGACCATTGTGTCGTGTCAACCTCAAAGGCTTTTCCTCCATTTCTTTTTGAGTGTTGCCAAGGAAAACGAAGCAGCTTTGCTGCTGTCCTGCTTCATTTATGCGCAGGTAATACCCAGTACTAAGTGGCGAAACGCCACTGACTGGGCAAGGCTGCTGCCCTTGACCCGCACAGGGATATTGCATTCCCTGTACCCTTGCACAAAGGGTTGCACCCTCTGTACTCCTGCCGGATAATCTGTTTCAAACCTCTGCAGTTGGTTCTCACAGCTTCTCCGTTTTCTAAGAACGCTTCACCGGAGCCTTCTTAGAAAGATTCAGGCGATGTGCATTCACATACATCGTGAACCATCACCGCCTGTTCTCATATGCCGGTACCTGCATACTCGATTTATAAATTGCCATGGTAATTTATTTTTCAAATGAGCAAAACAAAAGCGACCAACTTTTTACGGTTGATCGCCTTTGGCTTGGTCATTTATGTATCTTATTTTTCCTGCAGATTACTCAATGGTTTTCCGTCTTTTAATTTCCAAACTCTCATACCATTGGCTATGCTTCCTGTAACAAATGACGCTGCTGTAGAAGCACTTCTAAATGTCACATCTCTTTGTAAAACAAAACCATCATCGACTGTATCTTTTCTCGCCCTTAACTTCACAGCAACTGGATTCATTTTACTTGCCACAGTAGCTGATATTCTACTGCCTTTTAATACAGTCAGTCCTTTTCCATCGTACATGCCAACGGCATCATAGCGCATATTTCTTCCTTTTGCAATTACTTCAATCTCCATACGTTCACCTCTGTAAATTTTCTACACATGAAATCTCGTTATCAGTCAGTCCATAGAGCTTATAAACAATGTTATCTATTTGTTTCAAAACATTTTGGACTTCTCTATCAGATTCTTGTAATGATTTTAATAATTCTTGTGCTTCGTCCACTAAATTTT
>CASEVP010000065.1 GCA_949291345.1 uncultured Ruminococcus sp. | reverse complement strand
TATCGGAGCCCCCTTGACTTTGTTTTGGGTGTATACGGCTGCAGTATTGCAGGGCACTTCTGCCGCAACAACCGTCAGATCGTTTTTCTGATTCTCTAGTGGACTCTCATTACCATCGGGCATCATTGCCTTTTTAATACCGCAGTAAACGCCGCCAGCACGAAATCCCTTCGCCGCACATATCCCGCCGTCTACAAAAGTAAAACCCTTTACTGCTACTTTTTCCATGACTCTCTCTCCTTATGGTTATACCAAACCCGTGGTTTCGTCCAACCCTAGCATAATATTCATGCACTGTACTGCCGCACCAGAGGCACCTTTTCCCAGATTGTCCAGTCTGGAACACAACAGCATCTGGGAGTCATCACCAAAAATGAAAATTTCCATCTGATTGGTATCGCGCAAGTCATTGCAGGACAACTTTGTCTTGGTCATTTCTTCTGCCGTTTCTAACGCCATCACATGGACAAAGTTCGACCCGTCATAGTGCTGAGCAAACATTTCATGCACTTTCTGAATTGAAAATGCTTTTCCAATGATGGCTGCCTGTACCGGCACACAAACCAGCATGCCGTTATAGTAATCATCCACAATGGGCGTAAACATTGGTTTCTTTTCCAAGCCGGAAATTTTCTGCATTTCCGGCAAATGCTTATGATTATTAGCAAGCCCATAGAATCGGGGACTGTACAATTCGGGGGCCCGTTCCGGCGACTCAATCTCAGCGATCATACTCTTACCGCCGCCGCTGTAACCCGACATCGCAAAGCACTGTACGGGATAATCCTTCGGCAAGATGCCGCTTTGCACCATAGGATACACCAGTGATGCAAAACCACTCGCATAACACCCCGGAACCGCTACCCGTTTGGAAAGGCGGATTTTTTCCCGGTGTACGGGTGACAATTCAGGAAATCCATACGCCCAGTCGGGATTGGTACGGTGTGCTGTAGAAGCATCAATGATCCGTACATCAGCATTTCCAGCCAGTGCTACCGCTTCTCTTGCCGCAGCATCCGGCAAGCACAAAAACGTGATGTCACTTTCTTGAATTGCCGCCTGTCTTGCCTTCGGATCTTTTCTGCGTTCCTCCGGCAGAGTAATCAATTCTAGATCTGACCGATTGGCCAGACGTTCATGTATCCGCAGGCCGGTGGTACCAGCCTGTCCATCAATAAAAATTTTCGTCGCCATGGTTTATTCTCCATCCTGCTGAGCTGCTTGCTCAGCCGCACATTTTGGACAGGGAGAAATTCTGCTGGGAATCATCTGCTGAGATACCTCTATAATCGGAAAACCCCATTTTTCCCTCGAAATTCTTCGCCTGTTCATGTCATACCCAGTATCGGGAACGTCTGTTTTGGCGCATTCTTCAGAAAAATGCCAATAATCTCCTAAGACACAATAATAAACAGGTCGTTCCGCTTTTTCTCGTTCTGTTTCACTGCGCACGTAAAATGCCTGAGGTTCCGAAACCAACTTACCGTCTGTTGTGGCAATGTATAAATTGCTGCTCCCGGCTTTCTTTCCCGTCAGATAGAAATTGATTAGACCGTCTTCTTTTATAGTAATATCACTGATTTCCACCAAAGACGCATCTTCTGCATAAATACGGATATGCTCTTTTTTCACATACCCGGAAGCCTCTACATGGGCAGCAAATGTTCCGCTTTTTTCTTCCAAATCTAAAGTGATAGGCGAATCACCACTGTATGTTAGGGATACCGCTGTGATCTCGGGTTCAGGCAAAGTAACAACTGTGCCGCGAAATGATACACTTGTATTTTTCTTTGCCAATGCCTTTGTTGTCGTCTTTGCCGCCGATTCAGCGCCAACTTTTTCCGTTTCCATGGTAGAAACCGGCTCTGTGGCAGAGTCAGATGACGTCTTCTGCTCTGTGCCACAGGCAGAAAAAAGGCACAACCCCATTAAAAGTACCATAAAAATTGCTGTTATTTTCATTCTGTTTTCTCCTTTTTTGCCTGTATAAATGAGAAATGGAATTTATTCTCTCGGACATTTCCACAAACTGAATGCACAAGTCACTATAATCATGATGATTGCCCAGATGCGGGACACAGTCAGCCCCAGATCCCAAACCAGACCAATCAGAATTTCCCCCACAATCCAGATTATCACTGCCACAACACACAGTGCCGCAATAAATTTGATCTGCCGCTTTTTCATCTCAGTCCATTCCCAACTTTGCTTTGACCAGCTCGAGCTGCTTTTTCACAGCCTTCGGCGACGGTCCGCCCTCAGAAACCCTGCCTTTTACACAGGTTTCCAGACTAATCGCTTCATATACATCCTCGGCAAACAAAGGTGTCATCTTCTGATATTCCTCCAAAGGAAGCGTTTCCAGCGTCAATCCCTTTTCAATGCACTGTGCCACTAATGTACCAGAAATTTTATATGCATCCCGAAACGGCATACCCTTCTTTACCAGATAGTCTGCACAATCCGTCGCATTAATAAAACCCTTCGCCGCTGCCGCACGCATATTTTCCTTGTTTACATGCATGGTCTCCAGCATAGGAATAAATGTTTCCAAACACAGTTTCACATTATCTACAGCGTCAAAAATGGCTTCCTTATCTTCCTGCATATCCTTATTATACGCCAAGGGAAGACCCTTCATCATTGTAAGCAATGTCTGCAAATCGCCATACACTCTTGCCGTCTTCCCCCGAATCAGTTCTGTAATATCCGGATTCTTCTTCTGCGGCATAATTGACGACCCTGTTGCAAATGCATCATCCAATTCGATGAACTTGAATTCCCACGAACACCACAAAATAATCTCCTCTGAGAATCGAGACAGGTGCATCATAATTATGGACAGCGTATTTGCCAGTTCAATACAGTAGTCTCGGTCCGAAACACCGTCTAGGCTATTTGCCATCGGTGCATCAAATTCCAGAAGAGCTGCAGTTTGCTGCCGATCAATATGATAAGTCGTCCCTGCCAGCGCGCCGCTGCCCAGAGGACATTCGTTCATCCGTTTCGTCGTATCGTCCAGCCTGCCTAGGTCACGCAAAAACATCTGCACATATGCCAGCATATGGTGTGCAAATGTCACCGGCTGAGCACGCTGTAAATGGGTATACCCCGGCAATACCGTTTCAGTATGATTTTCTGCGGTTTTTACCAGCACACAGCAAAGTTTTTTTGTCAGTTTGCGAATTTCTGCGATTTCATCACGCAAATACAGCCGCAAATCAACTGCCACTTGGTCATTCCGGGATCGTGAGGTATGCAGACGCTTTCCCACATCACCCAGACGCTTGGTCAATTCTGCCTCAACAAACATATGAATATCTTCTGCATTCGGGTCAAATTCCAGCTTCCCGCTGTCAATATCTGATAAAATCTCTTGCAAACCTGCAACAATTTGTAAGCTATCTTCCTTTGTGATAATGCCGCAGTCCCCCAACATGGTGGCATGAGCGATGCTGCCTCGAATATCCTGCCGATACATCCGTGCATCAAATGCGATAGAAGAGTTAAACGCATTTACACCGGCGTCAATTTCTTTAGAAAATCTTCCTGCCCAAAGTGCCATAATATGAACTCCCTTTCCGGTGCCACGCAATTCCAAGCGGCGCCGCCGTTTTCATTTGGACACTTCCGCAAACGGTTTTTTACAACAAATGCACACTACCTGCACTGCCAAAAGCGTCCTTTTCTTGCTTTTACCGCAAAATCCCGCCTCTAACAGCGAAAGGCGACCATCAAAGCCGCCTTTCACTTTCCGGCAGGATACCGGTGTTCTATTTTTTCTTACTTGCCACGTTTCTGATCCAGCTTTGCCTTTACGTGGATCGGCAAACCAAACAAGTTGATAAAGCCCTCTGCATCCTTCTGGTTGTATACTTCCTCTGCATCAAAGGTTGCAACCTCTTCATCATACAAGGTATACGGGGAAGTTACACCAGCATTAATGATGTTGCCTTTGTACAGTTTCAACTTGACATCTCCCGTTACCGTCTTCTGAGTTTCATTAACAAAAGCCGTCAACGCTTCCCGCAGCGGTGTATACCACTGACCGTTATAAACGATATCAGCAAACTTAATACTCAGGTACTGTTTTGTACGAGCTGTTTCCTTATCAAGCGTAATGGTCTCCAGTACATCATGTGCGTGGTACAAAATGGTACCGCCCGGTGTTTCATACACGCCTCTGGACTTCATGCCGACCAGACGATTTTCTACCAAATCTGCCAGACCGATGCCATTTTCACCGCCCAGCTTATTCAATGTTTCTACAATCTCGACTGCGCCCATTTCCTTACCATCAATCGCAGTCGGAATTCCCTTTTCAAAATGAATGGTCACATAGGTGGGCTTATCCGGTGCTTGCATCGGAGAAACGCCCAATTCCAAAAAGCCTTCTTTTTCATACTGCGGCTCATTTGCCGGATCCTCCAGATCCAGACCCTCATGAGATAAATGCCACAGATTCTTATCCTTAGAATAATTGGTCTCACGGCTAATCTTCAGCGGAATATGATGCGCTTCTGCATAGTCGATCTCTTCATCACGGCTCTTGATGTCCCATTCTCTCCATGGTGCGATGATCGTCATATCCGGTGCATATGCCTTGATTGCCAATTCAAAACGAACCTGGTCATTGCCTTTTCCCGTAGCACCATGACAAATAGCATCTGCACCCTCTTCTAAAGCAATCCGTGCCAGTTCCTTACCAATAATCGGACGAGCAAACGATGTACCCAGCAAATAGCGGTTTTCATATACAGCACCCGCCTGTACAGTGGGGAAAATATATTCTTCTACGAAAACTTTTTTTAGATCCAGTATGATGAGTTTTGAAGCGCCGGTCTTAATTGCTTTTTCTTCCAATCCATCCAGTTCTGTACCCTGTCCGACATCCGCAGAAACAGCAATAACTTCACAGTTATTATAATTTTCCTTCAGCCACGGAATGATAATTGAAGTATCCAGACCGCCCGAATACGCCAGTACAACTTTTTTAATGTCTTTTTTTTCCTTTGCCATGATGCATATTCCTCCATCCGCTTATCCATTATATTGCATCTCTCAAACAGCGTTCTTCTTCGCTGTAAATGCTCTGTTTTTTATTATACACTTTTTTCCGCCTTTGTCAAGTGCTTTTCTGCATAAATATACGATTTTTTTTCTTTTTCTAACATAATAGTGCATATTATGCATTATAAATTGAATATTTTACATTTTTCATGCATATTTTCATTTTATAATGGAAAAAATACACTTTTTTGAAAAAGTGCTTTTCGGTACCATAAGTATTTTATGTAAAAAAACATTACATTTTTTTATTATGCAAATATTATGCGAAAAAAACTGCTACACCGCTCCCTCACGATGTAACAGTTTTCTCACTCTTGCACAGCGTTCGCCTACGCCGACAAAAAATAATGATTCCTATAAACTCCCACGCACTTTTCCGAGCGGAATATGCAAATGCAACTGCATCATCCAGGAGAACGGTCAGTGGTGCACTTTCTTTCTCTTGCCCACAATCCCTTCCGATATCACTGACATTAAGCATATCCTGCTGTGTGCCTTTCATAAACCTGATAAAAATTTGATATATTTACTCAGCCGATCTGTCATAAAATGCAGTCGTGCTGCATAAGATAATATGGGTTCTTTGTGTCTTCCCTGCACACATGCCCACTTGGCAGCACGTGTGCATTGTTTTTGATGTTTTCTTACAGAAAAACGCCCTGATTATTCCGCAAACGGACAAACTGCCGATTCTGCCACAAAAAAACTACGCACGATGCCGATACTGTTCGCCTCTGCCATATTGCAGACGAAGCTTATCTGTCAATAATGCAATAAATTCCGAATTCGTCGGTTTTCCCTTGCAGTTATTGACCGTATATCCGAAAAAGGAATTAATTGTATCCAGATCGCCGCGATCCCATGCAATCTCAATAGCATGTCGAATTGCACGTTCTACTCGGGAAGAAGTGGTTTCAAACTGCTTTGCCACTGCTGGATACAGCATCTTCGTCACGCTATCCATCAGCGATTGATCTTGAATAGATGCCAAAATTGCCGCACGCAGATAATGATACCCTTTGATGTGTGCTGGCACGCCCAGCTGATGGATCATTTCTGTTACTACCACTTCTAGATCAGGCTGACCATCCTGTCTGGATGACGAAGTCTTGCGCAGCACCAATCCTTCGATACGGTTGCCCAATGTACTGATGTCAAAAGGCTTGAGCATAAAGTACGATGCACCTTTTTCCATCACTTGACGTTCGATAAACTCGTTTTCATATGCAGATGTGATAATGAATGCTGGTTTTTTCTCCAATGTCTGTGATTTCTCCAGAACTTCTATGGCATCCATGTTGGGCAGTATAGCATCCATTACCACCACATCCGGTTTATCATTTCGAATGGCATCGAATAAAACTCTGCCATCTTTACGTCTTGTCACAACGTAAAGACCCTGAGAACGCAGTGCATTGGCACAAGTGACACCATATTCGGCACTGTCATCTCCAATCAGGACTTTTATTTTTCTGTTGTCCATTTTGTTACCTCCTGTTTTTGTTCTACCATATTATTGTACCATATTTGTGAATGCATTTCAAGACAGAAAACTGTCGAATTTTAAGATTTTGCCAATTTTTTTCAAGATAACGGAAGAGAAAGCGCCGTGAAAGCAAACTTTACGTCTTTTACGACGTGGAAAATACAGACTTTTTCCAGAAAATACGGGATTTTCGTATGAATGCCGCATCTTTTCTACTCTCTTTCTATGCTATCCAAAATCGATGGCGTTTTGGCAGTATCCCGATATTTTCGCCGAAATCGAGTGGTTCTCGCCTCCGGTGAAAAATACTGCAGCAGTGCCAACGCCACCATACAGACAAAGGGAATCCAAGTCGGAAGAATTTCCAGCCGGTAAAGCGAATCCACCGGCATATCCATAAGTTTGCTGTAAAAACCGCTGTCTGCCGCATAATCCGCCACCCGGTACAGTGCAATCATACACAGCGTCATACCCACAGATCCTGAGAGAACTGCCGCCCAGTTCACCCAATTTTTTCGAGATAGCAGGACAAGCACTGCACTAAGTACCAACAGCCCCGAAGAAACCAACATCATTTGTCCATAGGCTACATATTCCATCGGCCAGTTGCTGCCGGCTCTCGCACTCGAAATCCACCCCGTGGCACAGCCCACATTGACAATCAGACAGCACAAAACAGTACCAATTACCAACAAGACACGCAGCACCATACATACGCCTTTTCTCATACGCTGTTTCCGATACTGCACGGCGGTTAATTTTCCGCTGACAGCAACGCACTGCCTTTTTAAATCATTTTTTTCCATTTTCGGTTCCTTTCCACAGACAGAATGCCTGCTCATCCGATCCTCTGTTCCATTGTACAAACCGAAACTTTTTAAGGCAATACCGCACAATTCGAATGCGTAGATTGCGCAGCAATTTTTGTTTTAGATAGGAAAGTGACAACGAAGCAATACTTGATGTATTGCAAGGAGGAACTTTTCTATATCAAGCAAAAACGGCAAGGTACGTATTCAGACAAAGGCGCAAATTTTGCGGTATTGCCTCAGATTCTTTCCGTCTTTTTCCGAAAAAGATCCCCTGTAATTCACTAGCACGGTTTC
>CASEVP010000064.1 GCA_949291345.1 uncultured Ruminococcus sp. | reverse complement strand
TCAATATAAATAATTTTATTGATAGGAAGTGTCAGAATAATCGTTTTAAAGCCAAATAATTGGAACAATGAATTATGATAATTGGAACAAATTAACAGTATTATAAAATGAATAAAAACATCATTTTATTGATTTTCAATTTGGATGTAGTTATGATAATAATATTTCATGAGTTGTCATAATGGCCTTGTTATCTTTATTAAGAGTTGCTATTCTATGATTTTGCGAGGACACTTTTCAACACAGGCACCACAATTTGTACATTTTGTATAATCAATATGTGCTAAAAAATCTGTAACTGTAATTGCACCAGTTGGGCAGACTTTCGTGCACAAAGTACAACCTATACATCCTACATTACATGCTTTGGTTACTTTAGCTCCTTTATCATGAGAATTGCACTGTACACGATGCAATGAGTGATATGGAACCATTTCAATCAAATGGTTCGGACAGACATCTATGCATTTTTGACAAGCTTTACATTGATCTTTATCTACAACAGCAACACCATCGATGATATGGATTGCATCGAATGGACACACTTTGACACAGCTACCATATCCCATACAGCCATAGCTGCATTTTTTATCTCCTGAACCGGGGACAACAGAAGCACTTTGGCAATCCTGAATACCAAAGTATTGATATTGCGTCTTCACCTTATCACATGTTCCATTGCATTTGACATATGCAGTCATATGGATTGTTTCCTGAGCTTTTTCGCCCATGACTTCACCAATTAATTTTGCAACTTCAGCGCCACCGACAGGACACTGATTCACTGGGGCTTGTTTTTTAGCGATTGCTGCTGCTAAACCATCACAACCTGCAAATCCACAAGCTCCACAATTATTTCCAGGTAATAATGACCTGATTTTTTCTTCGTTTTCATCGACTTCAACTTTAAATTTTTCACTGGCAACGCCTAAAACAATGCCTATCACTAAGCCTATTATACCTACTACTAATGCAGCTATCAGTATTCCATTCATAAGATTCCCTCCTTATATTAATCCTGAAAAGCCAATAAAAGCTATTGCCATTAATCCTGCAGTAATAAGTACTATCGGTGATCCCTGGAAAGTATGGGGAATATCATTATCTTCGATTTTTTCTCTGATACCAGCTAAGATAATAATAGAAATTGTAAATCCTAATGCGGTTCCAAAACCAGCAACAACACTTGTAATAAAATCAAATCCATTTTGAACATTGGTTAAGGCAACACCTAAAACCGCACAATTTGTTGTAATTAATGGTAAGTATACTCCTAAGGCGTTATATAATCCTTTGGAAAATTTCTTTAGAAATAATTCAACCAGTTGAACGAGAGCGGCAATAATGAGGATGAATGCAACAGTTTCAAGATATTCAACATGAAATAGTATAAGAAGCTTGTATAACAGACTTGTTACTGCAGAAGCAATCGTAATAACAAATATAACTGCAGCACCCATTCCTGCAGCGGTTTCCATTTTGCGAGAAACACCTAAAAAAGGACATAAACCTAAAAATTGAGATAATACAACATTATTGACTAATGATACACTAATGAGTGTTAAAAGCAATTGCTCCATAATTATTTATCCTCCTTTTTTAAGGCCAATTTGTTAGTGGCACATGTTAAACCATGACAATGGATGCAGTCGCCACCACATTTTAATTTTGACTTATGATTTGTGTTTGTAGCGCTTGGCAGTTTGAATTTGTTTTGTAAGGCAGAAAGCATAGCCAAAACAAAGAAGGCACCAGGAGCCATTACAAAAATAGTTATTGGTTCGTAGCTTGCTGGTAAAACTGCAATATCAAATGCTGTGCCAGCTCCGAGTAATTCTCTCACCAGACCGATACAGGTTAGAGCTAAAGTAAATCCGAGCCCCATACCAATACCATCCATAATTGACAAAATTGGATTGTTTTTGGAAGCAAAAGCTTCTGCACGACCTAAAATAATACAATTGACAACAATCAAAGGAATATAGATACCTAAAGTATCATATAGACCGGGAATATATCCTTGCAACAGTAACTGAACAATTGTAACCATTGAAGCAACAATAACAATGTAAGCAGGGATTCTTACACGATCAGGTATAATTTTTCTAAGTAATGAAATCATAAAATTAGACATGATCAATACGATCATTGTTGTTAATCCCATTCCCATACCATTAATTGCTGAACTTGTGACGGCAAGGGTAGGACACATACCTAACATCAAAACAAATGTAGGATTTTCTTTAACGATACCATTAAATAAAGGTGTTAAATATTTTTTCATAACTTTATCTCCCTTCATTAACAATATAGATATTATAGAAATCTAAAGCACCATTGACACCATCAGTCATTGCCTTAGACGTGATTGTGGCACCAGAAAGGGCATCGATTTCATTATCTTTTTGACTTCCTGATTTTGTAACTGTAAATGAGTCAACTTTTTTACCAACATACTGATTTCGGAATTCTTCATCTTGGGCATTCATACCAAGTCCAACAGTTTCATCGATAGATAGTATTTCAACTCCAGTAATCATTCCATCACAAT
>CASEVP010000063.1 GCA_949291345.1 uncultured Ruminococcus sp. | reverse complement strand
TAAAAATCCAGAATATGTAAAAGCATATGTTTCTGAAAATGGTATTTCTGTTTTAAATCATGTTGCAATAACAGCACGAGCTCTGCAAATGTATTCAAAATATCAGAAATCATTTCAATGGATGCCAATTAATGAATATATCATTCCTTTGAATTGTCAGTTTAGTTCCAATCGAACGCCAATTAATGGAAAGTTGACATATTCTTCAGAATGGAAGCTTGAACATGAGAAATATACACTTTCTTATAAAGAAGAGTGTCTTCAGATTTCGTATGGGACCTATCAAATTTTAGTGGTAGATCAATTTGAAGGAATAGAAATATGGGATAGTAAAACAAATATTTTGATATGTAATCAGATACAATCAAGAAAAGAGCCAACATCTGTTTCTGTTTATCAGAAGGAAAAACCAATTCAGATTAAAATTGCCCCAAATGGTATATGTACTATACGAGAAATTGGAAAGGAGAAACCATAGATGCCATATTATGAACCAAAACAACTTTTTTCTAAAACAAGAAAAGGTGATTTGGAACATGTGTATTACTTATATGGTGCTGATCATGTTCAAGTAGAACAATTAACAACATTAATAACACGAAAGGCTACAGCAGGTAATATTGAAATGGGTTTGACAAAATTTGATGGTCAAAATCTGGAATTAAAAACACTTGCTGAAGCAGCTCAGCAATTTTCTATGTTTTCTCCCTGCAACTGCATTCAAGTTCATGATTTTCAAGTGGAAACTTTAACAGATGGTCAGTTTCAATTTTTAACTTCTATTATTAAAAGTATCGCAGATGCTACAATACTGATATTTGATATAACTGGATTTGACCCCAAAAAAGGTAAAAAATTGGCACAAGGAAAAACAAAGAAATTTATAGATTGTATTGCAAAGCATGGTGCTGTTTGTGAAGCGGTGCAGAGGACAACACTAGTCTTGGCAAAAGAAATGATCGCTTTGGCAGAACGACAGAAACGCAAAATGACAATAGATGGTGCTGAAGAGTTGGTGCAACTTTGTATGGGAAACACATTGATCTTGCGAAGTGAAGTGGAAAAACTGTGTGCATATGTAGAAAATGGTGGAACCATCACAAAAGAATTGATCCATGACATGACAACACCACAGTTAGAGTCCACAACGTTTCAGTTAGCAAAAGCGGTTGTTTCACAACGCCCAAAAGCAGCATTGGAAGAACTGGATAAATTATTTGCAATGCGTATACAACGAACAGCAATCCTTCATGCAATTGCATCTGCCTTTGTTGATTTATATCGTGCATCTGTCGCCTTACACCATGGAAAACAGGCTCTTGATGTAAAAGGAGACTTTCATTATTCTTATGATTTTGTTGTGCAAAATGCATTCCGTGATTGTAGAAAGATATCAACTTCTCATTTAAGAATATGTATAAAAATTTTACGTGATCTGGAAGAAAACATGAATTCTGGATCGTGTAATGAAAGAATAATGTTAGAAACAGCAATTACAAAAATGTTGGCGATTGCGGGAGGAAATTATGATACATATCGACCAGGCGATTATCGTAGAGGGAAAGTATGATAAAATCAAGCTTTCTTCTTTGATTGATGCGGTGATTATTGTAACAAATGGATTTCATATATTTCGTGATCCAGAAAAAATGGCATTAATACGATATTACGCAAATACTATGGGGATTATCATTTTGACTGATTCTGATTCAGCAGGATTTAAGATTCGCAATTACATTAAAGGTGCTGTTCAAAATGGAAAAGTGTATCATGTATATATTCCTGATATATATGGAAAGGAAAAAAGAAAAGACAAACCTTCCGCCGAAGGCAAATTGGGTGTAGAAGGAATGGATAAACAAAAACTAGTGAATGCTTTTCATAATGCAGGAATATTGCTAAGTGAATCACTTGAAAAAAAAGAGAAAATCACAAAGTTTGATTTATATACATTGGGATTTATTGGTGGTTCAAACAGCAGTTTATTACGCAAAAATTTGCAAAAACATTTAGGATTGCCTGATTTATTGTCTGCATCTTCGTTGTTAGAAGTACTGAATACTATGATGACGAAACAAGAATTTGAGGATTTAGCAAAGAAAATGATATGTTTCGACATAAAACAAGAATAAATACTGTCAGATTGACTATGATGTATTTATATTATAAATACGTAATATCAACTCATGTCAAGCTGCACAGCATGATGGATCAGTGTTGCCATTATAGTAACAGGAGAATTTGATATGCAATTTGCATCCTTTACATTTCTATTTCTTTTTTTCCCCCTTTCACTAAGTCTATATTATTTTGTTCCGTTTCATTGGAAAAAAAGAGTAATGTTTGTCACCAATCTTTTTTTTGTTGTATGTGGTGGTTTTGCTGCGGCAGTAATTGAGATTTTACTCACATTGGGTACATACGGCATAGGTTGGTTTATTTTTCGTCTGAGAGAACGAAAAATGATTAGAAAAGCAGTATTGTTCGGAATAATTATGGTATACATCCTGCTTCTTATTTTTCTGCGCAGTGATATGTTGCATCAATTTGAAAATTCTTTGTTACATGGAATCCAATTATTCCCACTTGGTTTTGCTTTTTTTTCTTTAAGTGGTATTGCCTATTGTATTGACATTGAACGGGGAAAGGAAAAACCAGAACGAAATTTTTTACATTTTGCAAATTATATGCTATTTTATCCAAAGTTAATTATGGGTCCTTTCATCTCATATGCATCTATGCGTAAATGTCGGCTAACAAATCGTTTTTCTGCTGAACTAGTTGGAAAAGGAATAGTACGTTTTGTTATAGGACTGTCAAAAAAACTTTTGCTTGCAGACTGGATCGGTTTGTTGTTTCAAACAATTAACCAAACTGATCCATCAGTATATTCACTTTTCGTGGTATGGATTGGTGCATTTTCGCAACTTATTACTTTATTTTTAGAATTCTCCGGATATGCAGATATGGCAATTGGATTAGGTATGTGTTATGGTTTTCAATTACCGGAAAGTTATGGAAAGAGTGTATTTTTTTACTCAATTTCTAGATTTGCAGATCAGTGGAACCGTACAGTTGTACAATGGTTTTCTCATTATATCGGAACCCATTTTCATGGGAATAATCGCTTTTTTCATTTATTTGCTGTTACTGCAACCTGGGGATGTATTGGTTTGTGGTACGGATTCCACTTTTCTTCGCTTATCTTTGGATTGTCTATTGGCATCTTTATCTGGATGGAATATACATTATTAAAACAAAATCATAGTATAAAACTGCATTATGTAATAACCGTTTTGATCCTATCAGTAGAAGCAATGCTTTTATCACAGACAGACTGGTCTTCTGCATGGTCATACCTTCAAGCAATGTTTAGAATATCTCACATAGCACCTGTGGAAATAGATGGAATAATACTTCGTCAAGTAATTTTAATATTATTGGTTTCTATATATGTTTCTTCAGGTAATTGGAAAACCGTTTTGAAAAGAATAGAGACTATCTCATGGGTGAGTGCAATAAGAATCCCTGTGATGATATGCCTAACATTTGTATTGGTCTTTATGAATATGGTTATGCTGATATTTCATCACGGTAACATATGTACTAATTTGTTATTGTAAAACTATGCTCTAGATATGCAGGTAAAACAATTGTTAACTGTTGAACGGGTGTTTTTTGAGAAGGGTGAAACTTATGAAAATCAAGAAAACACATCATTGGAAGAGATTATCTGTGGCAGAACAATACAAAAA
>CASEVP010000062.1 GCA_949291345.1 uncultured Ruminococcus sp. | reverse complement strand
CGTCTGCTCATTGGTATAAACAATTTCATTTTCTTTTCCTTCAGCAATTTTCAAAGCAAAGATTTCCACAAAAGCTATTCTTCAAAAACAAAATTAAATCTCTATAACACTCCTATTTTTTTCAATCACAACTTTGCTTTTTTTATTATAGCAAATATGTATGTATACTATTTGTATAAAATATAAATTTTTCGTTTTAACTTATTTTTATTACTTTTTTAGTCCATCTATCCTACTTTTCGTTTGTTGAACTTCTTTTAAACCATTCTGAAAATACTCTAGTGCATCTGTCAACAAGTTTTGTACATACTTTTCGGCTGCTTCTTTAATATCATTCGAGCCATTCTGTGCTTTTGTCAGCATATCCAATGCACGTTTCTTTGCCTCCTGCAAAATCGTTTCTTCTGACAGCATTCGTTTTGCTCTTGTTTCTGCATCCTGAATGATTGCCTCAGCCTTTTGTCTCGCCTCATTTATAATCCGATCACAATCTGAATCAATAAGTTTTGCACGTTTAATCTCTGCCGGGATATTTAGATGTGCAGAATTCAGTAACTCTCGCATCCGTTCTGCATCAATAATGGACTTATGCGGCGCAAAGGGAATGGTTCTAGAATTCTCCAACAAATCATCCATATCATCCAATATTTCTTCTATATTCATGATCATCTCTCCTTTATCAGTCGCTTTTCAATCACGCCCAATATTTCCGGGGGAACAAAATGACTTATATCGCCCCCAAACGCTGCAATCTGTTTTACAACACTGGAACTCAAGTACATATTTTCAGCAGTGGTTGTCAAAAAAACAGTTTCTGCTCCTTCGTAAAGCTTCCGATTCGCCAGTGCCATTTGAAATTCATATTCAAAATCACTCACTGCCCGCAATCCCTTAACAATGGCAATTGCACCTGCCTCTTTGACATAATTTGCAAGCAGCCCATCTGATATATCCACAGCGACATTTTGCAGATCTTTAGTCACACATTGAATCATTTCTTTTCGTTCTTGCGGCGTAAAACTCTCGCCTTTTTTCATAATATTTTTGGAAACCAACACAATCACTCTATCGAACAATTTGGATGCCCTCGTAATAATATCCAAATGTCCTAGCGTCACTGGATCAAAACTTCCTGGGCAAACTGCAATTCGTTCCATTTTATGTCTCACTCCTCTTGCATTGATACATTGTCACCGCGATCGAGCCATATTTCTTTACTTTAAACCGCACAAGTTTTTCCACTCGTTCCGGCAATGCAAGATTTTCCTCGTGTTCACATACGACAATGGCATCTTCTTCCATATGCGGTGCCAGCAATGGTAACACTTGTTCCAAGATTTGCATTCGATAGGGTGGGTCTAATATAGCAATATGAAATCTTTTTTCTGTACCTTGCAAAAAGGAAGTTGCTTCCATCTGATGCAATTGTGCCTGACGCTCCATTCCAAGTGTAATTAGGTTTTCACGTACCACTTGCAGCGAACGAGCAGATCGATCAATAAAGACTGCCTGCTTTGCACCCCGGCTAATTGCCTCAATCCCCATTTGTCCGCTTCCGGCAAACAAATCCAAAACGATTGCATTCGGCAATTCAAATTGAATCGATGAAAAGATCGCCTCTTTGACTTTATCCGTTGTAGGACGTACATCCTTTCCTTCCAACGTCTTCAGCTTTCTTCCCCTTGCACTGCCTGCAATCACTCGCATGTTTTATTCTCCTTCTTTTCTTTAGTACAATACTCATTATACAACGAAAAACAAAAAATGTCTAGTATTATCGTAAAAAATATTTCTTTCTATCCCAAATTGCCCTTAACGAGGTATTACAGCATAATTTTGATATACAGATACCAATTATTTTTTCATCGTATAGATATCCAAAAAGGCATAAGTTATTATTTATATGGTATTGCCTCAAGTATCCTCTGTTACTCTTTCCACTGCTATTTCCTGTATCATCGCATGCAATTCCTCAGCAATTTCCTTTTTTACACCTGCAATTTTCGCAAGCTCCTGAACAGAAGCATTTTTCATATTTGCTAGTGTTTTATAATGCAGCAATAATTTCTGAGCTTTTTTTTCTCCAATACCATGCACTTTCGTCAATGCCAACTGATAGGAAGATTTAGAGTGTAAACTATGCATATATGCCACTGAGAACCGATGCACTTCATCCTGTATCTGCGTTAAAAGATGAAAAGCAGCTCGATTAGCAGAAAGTGAGATTTCTCCTCCGCTTCCAGATATTGCTCTTGTACGATGTTTCTGATCTTTGACCATGCCAAACAACGGTATATGCAGGCCAAACTGTGTCACAATCGGTGCAATCGTATTAACGTGCCCTTGTCCGCCATCCAACAGGATTAGATCCGGTAATCTAGAAAATCCCTCTTCATCCTGCGCCACATAATGCTGTAGACGGCGTGTAATTGCTTCCCGCATACATCCATAGTCATCCTGTGTGAGGTATTCTTTCATACGAAATCTTTTATACGCTTTTTTCAAAGGTCGTCCATTTTCAAATACAACCATACCACAAACCATAGATGTCGAAGAAAGATTTGAAATATCATACGCCTCAATGTACTGCGGCGCCTTCTGCAGTCCAAGCACTTGTCCCAATTCTTCCAGAGCTTGTACTTCTTTCCCGGTTCTTCCAAATTTTAACGCCAGTTCTTCATTTGCATTGTTTTTAGACAACTGTACATATTGACACAAATTTCCCCGTTGCGGCACTATAATCTTCACCTTACGCTCTGCATAAGTTTGCAGCAGTTTTTCATACATTTCTGCATCCGTAAGAAAAAATTCCATTATGACTGTTCTAGGAATTTCTGTACGATGCTGTTCATAATATTGTGCCAAATATGATTCCATCAATTCTTCTCTTGTCGTATTTTTTTCTTGGAAAAAAAATACTTCTTTGTCAAAAAGTCTTCTGCCCCGGTATCGCAAAATTGAAATACACTGCATTCCACCATGTTCCGCCATCGCAATAACATCAGCCTCATCAAGTGTAGCATCCAAAATTTTCTGGGTTTCTCCGGCTTTTTTCACCGCAGCGATCCGGTCACGCAATATTGCTGCCCGCTCAAAATCCAATTGCTCCGCAGCTTTCTCCATTTCTTCCCGCATTCGCTTAACAGAATCTACACTTCCCATCTGAATATATTCTTTTGCCTGACGAATCTGTTCCGCATATGCAGCTTGGCTTATATTTCCTCGACAAACACCCATACACTGATGAATATGGTAATTTAAACAAGGACGTGTTTTCTTAAAGTCTTCCGGAAATCTCTTATGACAAGTAGGCAATCGGAACACTCGATTGGTCTCCCGTGCAGTTTCTCTCGTTATATATCCGCTCATATAGGGTCCTAGATATTCGCCTTTTTTCGATTTATTCTTTTCTGCTGTCAATCTTGGGTAAGGCTCATCTGAAAAGCAAAGATAGCTATATCCTTTGTCATCTTTTAACAAAATATTATATTTTGGCTGATGCTGTTTGATTAAACTGCATTCCAATACTAACGCTTCATACTCAGAGTCAGTTACAATAAAATCATAGTCATATACATGCTCTACCATACTCGCTACTTTCGGTGTATGATCGGCTGATTCCCGAAAATAACTAGTTACGCGGTTTTTCAGATTTTTGGCTTTCCCCACATAAATGATCTCTGACTTCTGATTTTTCATCAAATAAACGCCCGGAGACGTTGTTAGTTTCGCAGTTTTCTCCCTCAAAAAAGATAAACGACAATTCATATAACGCCTCCGGGTGTTATTTTTTAGTATATTTCTTATAATTTAGCTTGCAGTGCACGCTGACCGATATCCTTCCGATAGTGCACATCTTGAAAATTAATTTTTTTTACGCCCTTATATGCCGTATCCAACGCTTTTTGAAGCGTATCAGCTGTTGCTGTCACACCCAGCACACGACCGCCGGATGTCAGCATCTCACCATCTTCCAGTTTTGTCCCTGCATGGTACACAAAGCAATCAGCAATTTGACCGTTTGCATCTAACCCTGTAATTGGCAATCCAGTTACATACTTCTTTGGATATCCACCGCTTGCCATGACAACACATGCTGCACAGCCATTCTTCCATTGAATCGGCAATGTTTCCAGCGTTCCATTCCAAATTGCCAAAATAATATCCACCAGATCTGTTTCGAGAAGCGGTAACACCACCTGTGTCTCCGGATCTCCAAAACGACAATTGTATTCAATAACTTTTGGACCATTTGGAGTCAACATAAGTCCGAAATACAGACATCCCTGAAACGTTCTTCCTTCTGCCTCCATTGCACGAATCGTTGGCAAAAAAATGGTTTCCATACATTGTTCTGCAACTTCTTCTGTATAATACGGATTTGGTGCCACAGTACCCATACCGCCAGTATTTAGTCCTTGATCGCCATCAAGTGCCCTCTTATGATCCATAGAAGACACCATAGGCTTTATTGTTTTACCATCTGTAAAACTTAGTACAGACACTTCAGGACCAGTCAAAAATTCTTCGATCACAATCTGTGATCCACTCTCCCCAAAAATCTTATCTTCCATGATGGAAGAAATTGCTGCAAGTGCTTCATTTTCGTTTTGTGCAATGATGACACCCTTTCCGAGTGCAAGTCCATCTGCCTTAATTACAGTTGGATATACATTTTGTTGACGCAAATACTTTTCCGCTTCCTTTGGATCCCGAAATACTTCATACGCTGCCGTCGGAATATGGTATTTCTTCATCAGTTCTTTGGAAAACACCTTACTGCCTTCCAATATCGCTGCATCCTTTTTGGGTCCAAATGTCATAAAGCCTTCTGCCTGCATTGCATCAACCATGCCCATTACCAAAGGATCATCCGGCGCAACAAAGACCAGGTCGACTGCCAACTCTTTTGCCAGTGCTACCATACCTTTTACATCTGTCGCCTTTACGGGATAACATTTCGCATACTTGGCAATGCCGCCATTCCCCGGAGCACAATACAATTCATCAACCTTAGGACTTTCTGCAAGCTTCATTACGATAGCATGCTCTCTTCCACCGCCGCCTACAACCAGTATTTTCATGCAATTGCCTCCTCTGATACATTAGTGATGGAACAGACGAATGCCCGTAAATGCCATTGCCATATTGTATTTATTGCATGTAGCAATCACATGATCATCACGAATAGAACCGCCCGGTTCCGCAATATACTGCACACCGCTCTTATGCGCACGTTCAATGTTATCACCAAATGGGAAAAATGCATCAGAGCCCAAACATACATTGGTGTTTTCTTCCAACCATGCTTTCTGCTCAGCCTTGGTAAACACTTCCGGCTTTACTTGAAAAATCTTTTCCCATTCACCATCTGCCAATACATCCATATATTCATCCGAAATATACACATCAATTGCATTATCACGATCCGGACGGCGAATACCGTCTACAAACTGCAGACCCATTACCTTAGGATGCTGCCGCAGCCACCAAATGTCTGCCTTATTCCCTGCCAGCCGTGTACAATGAATTCTGGATTGCTGTCCTGCACCGATTCCAATTGCTTGTCCATCCTTAACATAGCAAACAGAATTAGACTGTGTATACTTCAGCGTAATCAATGCTATCAACAAGTCTCTTTTGTACTCTGCCGGAATTTCCTGATTCTCCGTCACCACATGAGATAACATCTGTTCATCTATTTTTAAAAAGTTATGTCCCTGTTCAAAAGTAACGCCAAACACTTCCTTGCGTTCTAATTCTGCCGGACTGTATGACGGTTCAATTTGAATAATATTATATGTTCCCTTTCGCTTGGATTTCAAAATTTCCAAAGCTTGTGGTTCATATCCCGGCGCAATAATGCCATCAGATACTTCACGCTGGATCATTTTGGCTGTTGAAACATCGCACACATCAGACAATGCAATAAAATCACCATAAGATGACATACGATCTGCCCCTCGTGCACGTGCATAAGCACAGGCAAGCGGCGACAATTCACCCAGATCATCAACAAAGTAGATTTTTTTCAACGTATCAGAAAGTGGTGTTCCCACAGCTGCACCAGCCGGAGAAACATGCTTAAAAGATGTTGCAGCACACATTCCTGTTGCTTTCTTTAGTTCAGAAACCAATTGCCAGCCATTAAATGCATCCAACAAATTAATATAACCCGGATTTCCGTTCAAAACAGAAATCGGCAAATCACTGCCGTCTGCCATATAGATTCTGGACGGCTTCTGATTTGGATTGCATCCATACTTTAACTGCATCTCTTTCGACATATGTGAAATCCTCCTTATTGATTCTTATTAATAATTCTAGTTTCTGTCTCTCCAGTTACTTTGTCAATATACCGTACAAACAGGGAAACCTTATTTTCTTCGTTTAAACTGTCCCAAAGCATCTGTGCAAAAGCGTCGATATCACCCTCAATTGCTACCTTCTGGGGTTCTCCGGAAAAACTCGGCAATGGGTTACCATCCCCTTCATAAGTATGAATAAAATGACCTTGTCCAGCAAGAGGATTTGAATAGCTGAACGTATAACGCTGACAAGAAACTGGATTGCCGTCTGCACTCTTTAGAATAGAAAGTGCATAGGAGAAACCATGATTAGTCTGGTCAATGATACCAGAAATTCTTGGGGTATAATTGGGAGCATCCGGTTCAAATTCGCGTGTCCGCAGCGATTCTTCAAAAGTTTTTCCTCCACGCATCAGTTCGTACACAGTATCCGTCTGATCTCCATTTGTTACAATCGTATATGCTCCTAATACACGTACCGGGGCATAAATAATCAGACTTGGATCCACCATCTTTGACGGATCAAATGCCTGTGTCCGTATGCCTACACCGTCTTGTACAAATACCCGATTACGACTGTTTTCGCTTCGTCCCATAATAAAATATGCCGCTACAGCATACTTCCCATCAGCAGAGCACCCCAGCACAATTCCTCTGCCTGGATAAGAATTCTGCTGCAATTCCTGCTGCAATGATACAATCTTCATATTATTCCTCCTGCTGTTTTTCACAGCCTATATTTATCGAATATATACTGTTTTATCTTTCACTTCCAAACGGTCGTCACAATATAGGCAAACCGCTTCCGGCAGTATCTTCCATTCTGCTTCTTCCATTACCCGCTTCTGTAGTATTTCCGGTGTATCACCTGATTGCACTGCCACTGGCTTTTGCAGAATGATTGGTCCGTCATCGGCAATTTCATTTACAAAGTGCACTGTTGCTCCCGTATATCTTACACCACGTTCCAATGCTGCCTCATGAACACGCAGACCATAATATCCAACACCGCAAAATGCGGGGATCAATGATGGATGCACATTGATAATCTGATTATGATACGCACGAATGATAGATGCGTCTAGAATCTTCATGAATCCAGCCAGTACAATCAAGTCTGCATACTCCTGAAACAATGATTCCAACAGTACTCTGGTATATACTTCTTCAGACGGAAAATCTTTCGGCACAATAACTCTTGTTCCAATACCGTTTTCTTTTGCGCGTTTTAATGCATATGCATTCGGATTCGAGGAAATGACACAGGTAATCCGACCATTTGGAATCGCTCCACGCTTCTGTGCATCTATCAATGCCTGTAAATTGGTTCCACCGCCGGAAACCAGTACCACAATATTTTTCATTTCCGAACCCCCTTTTCTACTTACTATATTATTTTAATATCACACCTTCATCAGATGCGGTTAATTCACCTAAAACATATGCTGTTTCACCAGCTCCTTGCAGTACACGTACAGCCTTATCTGCATCTTCCTGTGCCACACATACAATCATGCCAACACCCATATTAAAGGTGTTAAACATATCATGCTCCGGAATTTTTCCTGTTTTCGCAATTAAATCAAAAATCGGCAACACACGTACATCATTTTTGGAAATTCTTGCAGATAATCCCTTTTTCAGTGCTCTGGGAATATTTTCATAGAACCCACCGCCTGTAATATGCGCAATGGATTTTACGGGCACTTCCTGCAGCAACGCATGAATCGCATTGACATAGATCTTTGTCGGCGTTAGCAGACATTCGCCCAATGTAGTACCCAAATCCGGAAAATATCGAGCCAAATTTTGACTATTTACCGTAAATACATTGCGAATCAAAGAATATCCGTTTGAATGCACTCCGCTGGACTGCAATGCAATGAGAACATCCCCTTCATTTTGTGTATCCTGATTCAAGATCTTGCTTTTATCAACCACACCCACTGCAAATCCTGCTACATCATATTCATCTTCCGGATAAAATCCAGGCATCTCAGCGGTTTCACCGCCTACCAATGCACAACCTGCCTGAACACACCCTTCCGCAACACCGGATACAATATCTGCAACTTTTTCAGGCACATTCTTACCCAGCGCAATATAATCCAAGAAAAATTGAGGTTTTGCACCGCAACAAATAATATCATTAACACACATTGCCACACAGTCAATACCAATCGTGTTGTGTTTATTCATTAGAAAGGCAATCTTTAACTTTGTGCCTACACCATCTGTACCGGAAACCAATACAGGCTGCTGCATCCCTGCCACGTCCAATGCATACAGTCCACCGAATCCACCAATATCCGTCAGTACATTTTCTGTCATGGTTCTGGCAATATGCGACTTCATTAACGCAACAGCTTTGTATCCGGCAGTCACATCAACGCCTGCTTTTTTATAGCTTTCCGAATAACTTTCCATGTTATACCTCCGTATCTTTTATACTGATTTTGTCTTCTCTTTATTCACCAATCTTCTTTTCAAACTTATCTTTCGGCATTTCTTTTGGCACCGAAATCGGATAGTCTCCGGTAAAACATGCTGTACAAAATCCCGCCTGCGGAGTCAAATCAGCGGATGTCAAAGACTGTACATCATCAACACTCAGATAGCCCAGCGTATCTGCACCAATATGTTCACAGATCTCCGGAATGGTCATCTGACATGCAATGAGGTTTTCTTTGCTGTCAATATCCGTACCAAAATAACAGGGATTGGTAAAAGGAGGGCAAGAAATTCGCATATGCACTTCTTTTGCCCCTGCTTCACGCAATAGATTGACAATTCTCTTGCAAGTCGTTCCACGTACAATACTATCATCTACCAAAATAACGCGCTTTCCGGCAACAACGCTTTTTACCACATTTAACTTAATCCGCACCGAATTGGTACGCATTTTTTGATTGGGCTGTATAAATGTTCTACCAACATATCGATTCTTAATGAATCCAACCTCATAAGGAATTCCAGATTCCTGCGACAATCCTAAAGCCGCATCCAATCCGCTGTCAGGTACGCCAATAACTACGTCAGCTTCTACTGGATGTGCTTTCCACAGTAGTTTACCTGCACGGGTACGTGCATCATGCACACAGCATCCTTGAATAATTGAATCCGGTCGTGCAAAATAGACATATTCAAATACACAAAATGCCGGCTTTTCTCCACAATGGGTTCGAATCGAGCGAACTCCATCATTATCAACGATAACAATTTCGCCGGGATCGACTTCTCTCTCAAATTCTGCTTCTACACTGTCCAAAGCACAGCTTTCAGACGCAAATACAATGCTTCCATCCTTACAACGACCCATACAAAGAGGATGAAAGCCATTGGGATCCCGTACTGCTATCAGTTTTTGCGGTGACATGATCACCAAAGAATATGCACCTTTCAAATCATACATTGCGTATTCAACAGCTTCCTCAATCGAAGAACGCTTCAGGCGTTGCTCTGTCACAGCATAAGAGATTACTTCCGTATCATTGGTTGTATGGAATATTGCCCCGCGCATCTCATATTTTTGTCGCAGTTCATGAGCATTTACCAAATTCCCATTATGTGCAATCGACATCGGACCTTTTACATGACGCACAACAATCGGCTGTGCATTCGCACGACTGGGTTTTCCCGTTGTAGAATACCGTACATGACCGATAGAAATATTTCCTTGTCCCAGCTTTTCCATATGGCTGCGCTGAAATACATCCGGCACCAATCCCAGATCCTTATGATATGAAAATATGCCTCTGTCATTTACAACAATACCACAACTTTCCTGTCCTCTATGCTGTAATGCATATAATGCAGCATAAGTCATTGCTGCAACATCCGTGATCTGTGGTGAATAAACACCGAACACACCACATTCTTCGTGCACTCCCGTCATCAATTCAATCATTCCCTTCCATTCCAGCAATAGGTACACAGATGACATGCAGGTTTACCAACTGCCCGAATAGAACCTTCCAGGGATTGAAACTCCAGAGACGTCAATTTTAAATGACGACAAATTGCATTGCGAAGCAGTTTACCTCTTTCTGTGTGCGAGTTGCTGTACTCGTCAATGTATTGTACGCCTGCTGCACCTTCATTTTCCTCAATAATCTGTCTTGCAATCAGTTCCATTTCAGATGTACTTCTCGAAAAATTCAGATATTTACAGCCATACATGATTGGTGGACAGGCAGAACGCATATGAACTTCCTTCGCACCATTTTCATAGAGAAACTCTACTGTTTCCCGCATTTGTGTGCCTCTAACAATGCTGTCATCTACAAAAAGTAACTTTTTACCCTCGATCAATTCCGGAACAGGAATTAGTTTCATTTTTGCCACTCGATTTCGCATCGACTGGTTTGTCGGCATAAAGCTTCTTGGCCATGTCGGTGTATATTTAATAAATGGTCTTGCAAACGGAATACCGCTTTTATTTGCATACCCTATCGCATGCGGTACACCAGAATCCGGAATCCCACAAACATAATCCACATCAGGTAAACTACCATTGTGTATATCTGCCTCTGCCATGATTTCCCCATTTCTGGTACGCATCATCTCCACATTGACACCTTCATAACATGCCGTCGGATAACCATAGTATGTCCACAAGAACGTACAGATTTTCATCTCATCTGTTCCTTCCTGCAAAATTTCATACCCATCCTTTGTCAGCTTTATGATTTCTCCCGCCTTCATTTCATGGCATGTCTCATAACCAAGTTTCTGATATGCAAACGATTCAAATGAAAAACAATATCCATCCGAACGCTTTCCGATCAAAATAGGTAATCTACCACGTTTATCTCTTGCACAAATAATAAAATTTTCTGTCATGATTGCAAGCGACATAGTTCCGTCAATTTTTTCTTGTGCATAGCGAATTCCTTCCACAAAAGAAGACCTCTGTGCAATCATAGCACCAATCAGTCCGCCGGAATTAATATTTCCGCTGCTCATGGTTTCAAAATTAGCACAGCCGCTTTCCAGAAGTTCATCAGATAGCGCCCTTGCGTTTTGAATCACACCAATTGAACAAATTGCATATAGTCCGAGTTTTGATCGCACCATAATCGGCTGCGGATCTGTATCACTGATACAGCCGATACAAATATTCCCACGCATTCTCACTACATCATTTTCAAATTTGGTACGAAACGGCGAATTTTCAATGCTGTGGATATTTCGCTGAAATCCCAACGCATCCGAATATGCCGTCATACCGCCACGTCTTGTCCCCAAATGAGAATGATAATCCGTCCCAAAAAATACGTCCGATATACAATCGTTGGACGATACTGCACCAAAAAAACCGCCCATAAATTATTCTCCAAAAATCCGTTTCATGACTTCTTGATACGCTTCTTCTGTACCACCCAAATCTCTGCGGAACCGATCCTTGTCCAGCTTTTCATTTGTCTTAACATCCCACAAACGACATGTATCCGGTGAAATTTCATCTGCCAGAATAATAGTACCATCTGCAAGACGACCGAATTCAATCTTAAAATCAATCAGACGAATACCAATACTCAGGAAAAATGCTTTCAGCACTTCATTTACTTTTCTTGTATATTTTTTAATGGTATCAATTTCTTCCTGTGTTGCTAGTCCCAATGCCAAAGCATAATCATCATTAATAAACGGATCGTTCAATTCATCGCACTTATAACTGAATTCCAGAATCGGGCAAAGCAACTCTTTTCCTTCTTCCACACCCATGCGCTTTGAAAAGCTTCCCGCTGCAACATTACGAACAATTACTTCCAGCGGTACGATAGAAACTTTCTTTACTGCGGTTTCCCTATCACTTAATTCTTCTACCAGATGTGTCGGTACGCCTTCCTTTTCGAGTTGCTTCATTACATAATTAGACATCCGGTTATTAATTACGCCTTTTCCGACAATTGTACCCTTTTTTTCCCCATTAAATGCTGTTGCATCATCCTTATAATCAACAATTACAACATCTGGATTTTCCGTGGCATAAACTTTCTTTGCCTTTCCTTCATAAAGCTGCTCTGTTTTTTTCCAATTTGCCATTTTCATTTCCTCCATGTATCGAGATATTCATTTTTATTTTTCAGCAATTGCTGTACTCTGCGAAGATTTTTGCATCCTTTTCCTTGACACCCTGTTCCATATCAACTTTCATCTGTTCCAATTTCGCATCCAATTCGGGATCTGATAACGCCAGCATCTGTGCAGCCAGGATTGCAGCATTTGCAGCACCGTCAATTGCAACAGTGGCTACAGGAATCCCCTTTGGCATCTGAACAGTTGCGAGAAGCGCATCCAATCCGTCCAGCGTAGATGACTTTACTGGAATGCCCACTACCGGAAGAGTGGTATGCGCTGCCAGAACGCCACCCAAATGCGCTGCTTTTCCAGCTGCGGATAATATTACTCCAAATCCATTTTCCTTTGCCTTTTCTGCAAAATCTGCCGCCAACGCCGGTGTACGGTGTGCAGACATAACATGTACTTCATAGGGGATACCCAACTTCTTTAGTTCGTCCAACGCACCCTTTACAACTGGCAGATCACTATCACTGCCCATAATTACCGCTACTTTTTTCGCCATACGTATTCCTCCTGCATCAGAGCGTACGCTCATCGTTTTTGCAAATTGATTCAAGCAGTTTATCATTTTGAGTCAATTTGACATTCTTCTATGTGAACAAATTCCGACTTATACTACTTCGAAATTCGTTACCACCCATATTTCATGCTGATTTTTCTGCATTGTAATTACCAATGTTTTCTGAACACTCTCTTCACCCTTAATAAACTGACCATTTGTCCGCCACGTAATAGATTTTTTACCGTTACTACTATTTGTTTGTATTTGCACATACAGTACACACCCTTGTACATTGAAACCATGAAATATCCCATCCGACTGTGACATTCCCACCAAAACAGTATCATTGTGTTCCTGATCTGTAATCATCTCAAGTGTCGTAAAATTCTGTGATTGATAAACAGTCAGTGTTTCCTGTACCAGATCCGCCGTATCGGACCATTCCTCCGGTGTCAGATCGGTGACGTTCACATCACTCAAATCAATTGTAAAAGTATTGTTGCCAACCGTGCGAACTAATGCCGCATCCTGCATTGTCAGCACATCTTCCTCTAAAGAAAATGAATATACATCGTCGCCCTTCTTTAATGTTAAAATCGGATTCTGCCAAGAAAAACTATCCCAGATACAACATCCAACTGCGTGAAAATCACTGTCATATAAAACAATCTGTTCTGTGTCGCAAAGAGTCGCTAGAAAATATGACGATGTCAATGCATGTACATCCGTATAAACAAAAGGCGCGATGATATTCCCATCCAAATCCAGCACACCAATTGTCTTTTCATTACCGTCTTTTTTTGCTGCCGCAAGATACTCTGTACTGATAAATTGTAGCTGTTCCCATTCAGTTTCAATACTCGGATTTCCCGCAGAATCCACTACGCCATACAACCGATTTTCATCCTGCACGATCTTATTTCCGTTTAAATTTACTGATGAATTAGAAGACGTTGCTGTTGATTGTGTATCCTTAGTAACATCCAATGAATAACTCACTGTTGCAATTACCAACAGCAGCAACAATACGATCAGTATGACGACCACTAACTTGGTATGCTTATTCATGGCTCACTCCTGCAGCATCATTCTGCTTGTAGTTTTTCAGCTTTTTTTCTTACATCTTCTTCTGTTTCCTGTACTAGATATATTGGACGTTTTTTCGTCTCCAGATACGTCTTTGCCAAGTACTGCGCAGAAATACCGGTACAAAAAAGCTGCAACCCGCCCATGAGAAATATCGCACATATCAATGTTGCAAATCCCTGTACGGGATCTCCAAATACAAGTTTTTTGATAATAATCACAATAATCATGATAAATGCAACCATACAACTAACAAAACCCAATACAGAAGATATCGTCAGCGGTGCAGTAGAAAAGGCAAAAAAGCCTTCCAACGCATAACGAAACAATTTCCAGAAAGACCAAGTACTGGTTCCAGCGGCACGTTCAACATTTTCATATTCAATATATTTGGTACGAAATCCGACCCAGCTAAAAATTCCCTTCGAAAAACGGTTATACTCCTTCATCGATAAAATAGAATCTACCATCTTTCGAGTCATAAAGCGAAAATCCTGTGCACCGTCTACAATTTCCGTCTGAGAAATCTTATTGATAATTTTATAGAACTTTCTGGAAAACCATGAAAGTAACTTCGGTTCGCCCTTTCGACTAATACGTCTTGTTGTTGCACAATCATATTCGCCGCTTAGCACATAATTGTACATCTGCGGCAAAAAAGCAGGAGGATGCTGTAAATCTGCATCCATAATGACCACATAATCTCCTGTTGCATTTTCCATACCAGCATACATACCAGCTTCTTTTCCAAAATTCCTTGAAAAAGAAACATAGCGCACACGTGTATCTTTCTGCGCCAATTCCCGCAAATGAAGTAATGTTCGATCCTGAGATCCATCATTAATAAACAGCAGCTCAAATTCCGTATCAGAATGTTCTTTCTGTATTTCCCCCATTACCCTAGTAATTTCAGTATAAAATAAAGGGAGAACCTCTTCCTCATTATAGCAAGGTACCACAATCGATATCTTCTTTGTTTCCATTGTCTTCCTTCCATTCCTGCGACCCCTTACAATATGTCGCAATATTTCGTTTTCCTTCGCTGCAGGATTCCCGTTCCTCCAACAAAATCGACACGCTTTCTTTATTATACCACCTTTTTTTACACTTTACAATACCCAGATTCGGATATTTTTTTCTTAAATCAAAAATATATATGAATCAACTATTCTCTAATTCATTTTTACATTTTTATTTTATTATCCAAAAATGCCGTCAAAGATTGTTTATAATGCTCCGAACGATGGGGCATTTTTTTCACCAATTCGGACAGTTCCTTTGCAGTCACCAATTTCAGTTCTGCCACTTCTGATTCCTGCATTGTACAATCCTGTAATGAAAATGGTATTCTGACATACCACACATCATGAAAACAGCTCTTTCGGCAATCACGAAATAGAAACTGCATTTTCTGGCGAGGCAAATCCAAACCTACTTCTTCTCTTGTTTCCCTTATAGCGCCATCCAAACTTGTTTCTCCAGCATCAACCGCTCCCGCAGTGATATCCCATTCCCCCGGTCTTGTGGATTTAAAAACCGACCGTTTTTGGATCAAAAACATTCCGTCCATATTTTCCAAAATCACATGCGTACATAAAAAAAATGTATCTTTTGGCAAGATCATTCCTCTTTTTGCAATTTTTCCAGTCAAATTCCCTCGCAAATCGTAAATATCCATCCATTCCATAAAATACCCCCTTTTTCTGTTTTTCCCATGATTTATCTTACGATATTGCAATTCATTTTTATTTTACCATGAAATGCAACGTTTCGTCAAGAAATATTTCTGTTTTATCCTTCCATTTTGAATTTTAACCCAAATCCCCAAAGTTCATACTGATGATGAGTACATCTTCTTACCTCTTTTTACTTTTCTGAAAATTATATGAAAATTTCTCCAAAATACTTTTATTCATGTAAAATATATGCTATAATATTTGAAAGCAACATCACAAAAGGTATACTTGATATTCACATTATCTTACTTCCATATTCTTCTATGTTGCACTAATATACAAGCTACATATGATGTGCACACAATATCAAAATAGACATCAAGTATCTACTACTTTTATGCAGTGTTGTTTACAAAAAATCTTTACCGTTTTGTTCACACAGATTTCGTGAGAAAGGAATATTTATGTCTGATTGGAGAGAACGATTATCTAAATTTATGGAAGGAAGATATGGTGGTAATGATACCCTCAACAAGTGGCTGCTGGGGGCTTTTCTGATTTTTCTGCTGCTTGCTATAATTCTGGAAAGCGGAATACTAAATTTATTGGCAATTGCAGCTCTTATTTATTCTTATTTTCGTATTTTTTCAAGAAACATCTCCAAACGTACTGCGGAAAACCAAAAGTTCTACGAATGGACGCAACCTATTCGCCATATCTTTACTAAAAATGCCAATGGAGCCAAAGATCGAACACACCGTATTTTTCAATGCCCCCAATGTGGTCAAAAGGTTCGTGTTCCAAAAGGACGAGGGAAAATACAGATTACTTGCCCTAAATGCCGCCATGAATTTACGAAACGGAGTTAACCACAATGTACGGATATGTGCGTGTTTATAAACCAGAAATGCGCTTTCGGGAATTTGACGAATACCGGGCTTGTTACTGTGGATTGTGTGAGACACTACACCGCAAATATGGGATTTTTGCCCGATGGACACTCAGTTATGATATGACATTTCTGATTTTATTGTTAACAGGACTTTACGAACCACAAGAAACCAAAGAAAAACATCGCTGTGTTGCGCACCCTTTTCGAAAACAGACAAATTTTTACAGCATAATAACTGAATATGCTGCTGATATGAGCATCTTGCTGTTTCGTGATAAATGTATGGATGACTGGCTGGACGAAAAAAAGCTTTCTAAAAAAGCCGCTGCTCAACTTCTACATCGGGGCTATCAAAAAGTAGCAGCACAATATCCCGAAAAAGCGCATGCTATACAAGAACAATTGCGACTGCTACATCAAATTGAAAATGAAAATGAACAAAATGTAGAAATTCCAGCTGGCTGTTTTGGCACTTTATTATCCGAAATTTTCGCCTGGAAAAATGATATATGGGAACAGGATCTTCGAGAGATCGGATTTTATCTCGGAAAATTTATTTACTTGATGGATGCTTATGATGATATAGAACACGACAAGAAAAAAAACTGCTACAATCCTCTTTTCACTATTTCTCAAAGCAATTCCGATCTAGATAAAACGTGTGAAAATTTATTGCAAATTATGATGGCATCATGCGCAGAAGCATATGAACGTCTTCCCATTGTTCACTACGATGAAATCCTGCGAAACATCCTTTATGCGGGTGTTTGGCCACAATTTTATCAAATCAAACGCCATTCGACAAAATGACATTTGTTTTGACGAATCTAATATTTTTACATGCCTTTGATAATTAAAATGTCCTGATGCATGAATTGTCAGCATCTGCTGATTTAACAAATCCTAAACAAAGTTGTGCCAAAGCACTCATGTAAAGAAAATGCTGTGTGACTTTATATCCATAGGATATCAAATATACAATTGTTCTTCGAATGATGAATGATATTGGCTCAATAATAATAAAACAGGAGTAAATAAAATGGATCCATATGAAGTTCTCGGTATCTCTCCCAACGCTACTGATCAAGAAGTAAAAAAAGCATATCGTGCATTAAGCAGAAAATATCACCCTGATGCAAATGTTAACAAACCCAACCCACAAATGTATGAAGAAAAATTCAAACAGATTCAACAGGCTTATCAAACGATTATGGATCAGCGCCATAACCGTACTACAAGCAATGGTTTCGGGGGATTCTACAACCGTAAAAATACTTCTGAAACAAGTGATGAAAACAGCATTCATATGCGGGCAGCCATCAATTTTATGCAGAATCGCCGTTTTACAGAGGCAATCCGCGTTCTGGACGGCATTTCTAAACGAGACGCCAATTGGTATTATGTTGCCGCTATCGCCCACTCTGGTGCCGGCAATAACGCCACTGCAATGCAATATGCTAAAACTGCGGCGCAGATGGAACCAAATAACATGGAATATCAGCGTCTTATTCAACAATTGGAATATCCTGGCTTTTCTTATCAGCAAATGCAGCAACCCTATACCTCTTTTGGAGGTTTTGACGATTCTGGTTGTCTACGTTGCTGTGCGGCAAACCTGCTTTTAAATATGCTATTAAACTGCTGTTGTGGTTGCAATTAAAACTTTTTACAGAAATGGTGATTCCAAAAGTGGTTTCCCAATCATTTGCAAAGGATTGATTTTTAATATTTGCTTTAATTAAGCCAGGTCTTTAATATTCCTGGTTTTTTTGGAGATTTTGCACAAGTTTTTTTCCATAAACTGTGCCATGTGAAAAAATATCTTATATCTTCTCAATTTTCATAGAAAAGTATTTACTTTTGAAGAAAAATATGATAAGATAACATGAGAAACATTCCAATTTTTCGGAATGTTTTTACTCACTCCGCAATTATTTTTGAGAAATGCATTTGTATTTCTCTCCATAAGGAGATTCTGAAATGTTCTTCAACAGCAAAAATTCAAATGAAGATCCAAAACAGATTTTGAATCAATATTTTTATTATGGCGGAAATTATTCCGGAGAATCATCAGAAACTTTCTATCATTCGGGTATTACAGATTACGTCCTGCGTGTTTCTGTTGCCACACACATTGGAAAAGTTCGTGGAAACCATGAAGATAATTTTTATCTCGAAGGGCTCTATATGAATGATATTTTTCGAAATGATTTTTCTGCAACTTACACAATACAGAATGCAGATGGAATGAGTTTCGCTGTGTTTGATGGTATGGGCGGTGCTGCTTACGGAGAAATCGCTTCGGAAATCGCTGTACAAACTCTGCGTAAGTATGAAAAACGTTTAAAAAATGCAAACGGAACACGAATGCTAGATCAACTAATTTCTGCTTACTCAACAGAAGCGAATAATGCAATTTGCGATATGTTGACTGAAAAGCACTGCCTAATCGGCGGAACAACATTTTCTATGCTGTATTTTTTGGGTGATGCAATCAAATTGTATTACTTAGGTGACAGTCGTATTTACCGCTGGACACCATCTGAGATCACAAGATTAACCAAAGATCATACGGTAGCAAATCAAAAAGTTGATGCGGCTATCTATACAGAAGAAGAAGCAAAAAATAGTCCGGATCAACATCGTCTAACACTTTATATAGGTTCCGATCGGAAAAAAGTGGGGCTTAATGCGGACAGCAGACCCCCTATTCCACTCGAAATGGGCAATAAATTTATTCTTTGTACCGATGGTTTATCAAATATGTGTTCTGATGAGGAGATATTTAGTCTTCTGTCACAAAACTTCTTTAATGAAGCTGCTGTCCTCGTGCAGGCTGCTCTTCGCAATGGTGGTATGGACAATATCACTTGCATTGTACTAGAAGTATTACCCTCTACTTCCGCAGAAAAAGATGAATAAAATACGCTTATATGAATGGGCTGCAATATAAATACCAAATTCTTCAATATACAATCAATCTAACAATTGTTTTTCTATAAATATTTTTATTATCACTTTCTAATATATTAAGAAAAAGCACTGTTTTCCTTTTGGGAAGACAGTGCTTTTTATATTGAAGGAAATACTGATTAAATCCAGCATGCAGTTTATGCAGTCAGTTTTATGTCATATGAATCAAAAAACGAATTGAATACTTTTTGTATTCGCAAATATTTTTATGAAATATGGCGGAAAATATGCAAGAAAGATAATTGTTAAGCCGATTTATGCAACATTTCCTTAAGCAAAAGATAGAAAAATGAATATGCAATGCACAAAAATCCCTTTGTTTTCAATTATATCAAAACAAAGGGATCATATCAATATTAAACGCGTTCTACCTTCATCATGTTTGTAGTATTGGATACACCTACCGGAGCACCGGCTGTAATGACAACAATATCACCACGATTAACAAGATCAGATTGCAATGCTGCATGAATTGCGGCATCAAACAGTGCATCAGTGTTAGAAACTTCCTCAACAAGTACCGGATATACACCCCAGCTCAAATTCATTTGTCTCTGTACACGTTCTCGTACAGTACAACTAATAATTGGACAGCATGGGCGATATTTCGAAATTTCACGCGCTGTTACACCTGACATAGTGACAGTCAATATTGCTGCTGCATCCAGATCATGTGCAGTAGTCACTGTTGCGTGGGCAATGGCATTTGCAATGTCTGCATTCTTTTTGGTTCTGCTCATCATATGCATACCTTTATAGTCAATGTCATCCTCTGTCGTGCGTGCAATCAGATCCATTGTTTTCACCACTTCTACCGGGAATGCACCTGCAGCAGTTTCACCAGACAGCATAATAGCACTTGTACCATCATAAATTGCATTGGCAACATCGGTGATCTCTGCTCTCGTCGGACGGGGATTAGTAATCATAGACTCTAACATCTGTGTTGCTGTAATAACCTGCTTTCCTGCCTGATATCCCTTCCGAATGAGTTGTTTTTGTACAGACGGAATTTGCTCAAACGGGATCTCTACTCCAAGATCTCCACGGGCAACCATAATGCCATCTGATGCTTCCAATATTTCATCAATATTTCGTACACCCTCAACGTTTTCAATTTTCGCAATTATACGGACATCAAACCATCCTAAACTCTGTGTGTATTTTCTCAGATAATCTATATCTGCTGACGTGCGCACAAAGCTTGCCGCAATAAAATCGAATCCGAGTTTTGCCGCAAATTCCAAGTCATTCTTATCACTTTCACTTAAATAGGGCATAGACAATTGTACACCAGGAACATTAATTCCCTTATTATTCGATAAAACGCCTCCATGAATAACATGACATACTACAGTTGTAGCAGTTACCTTTTCCACAACCATTTCAATAACACCATCATTTACCAAAATGTGTACACCAGGTTTTACATCTCTTGGTAAATTTTTAAAAGAAACGCTCCCGATTTTTTCATCGCACAAAACATCATCTGTTGTGAACGTATACGTGTCACCTGTATCAATCGTTACAGGTTTATCATCGACAAAACGACCCAGACGTATCTCCGGACCTTTTGTATCCATTAGTGTAGCAATAGGCAAATGCAGTTCTTCTCTCAATTTTGTAATCTGCTCAAAGCGCCGTTTATGCGTATCATGATCACCGTGGGAAAAGTTAAACCGAGCTACATTCATGCCGGACAGCATAATCTGTTTCATTACGGAATCATCATCCGTTGCCGGACCAATGGTACATACAATCTTTGTTTTTCTCATAATAGTCACACATCCTTTTTCTTTCTTAGACTTTTACAAGCTCTTTTTCAGTATACCATAAATTTCACAAAATAGAAAGTTATTTTTAAGAGAAAAAAATCCCAATTTTTTTTGAATTCGAAAATTTTTTCAACAATATTATGTGAAATATAATATCAGTATTATATTACTGCAAGATTTAGCCATCTTTCCAGATTTTCTGCCAAAATCGCTCGATTTTCATTTTCCCGCAATCCTAGTGCAAAAAAGCGGTTGAGTTCATCTTCATACTTCCACATTGGATAATCCACCCCAAAAAAGCAATTTTCCACTCCATATCCATATATCAACTGCCGAACTATTTCCGGTGGCATAAATGCGGTACTGCTACTTGTATCCAGCCGTAATCTCTCATCTGGATGTAATATCTCACTGGCTTCTTTCCAGCAACCCCATCCTCCCAAATGTGCCGCAATGACTCGCAGCTTTGGAAACTGGCGCAACACTACAGAAAGCCTCCCCGGATGTGAAAAATCGGTGCGTTTATCCCCCATATGCATTAAGACAGGTAAACCTGCACTTTGTATCATTTCATACATTGGATATGCAATAGGAGAATCAATTGCATATTTCTGAAAATCCGGATGCAGCTTCACACCATGCAGTTTCAATCTGATCAATTCTTCGAAATCCGCTTCTAACGTAACTGATTTTGGGTGCAATGTACCAAATGCTGTACACATCTGATACGCCGCTTCACAGGACGCCTGAAATGTATTGATGGCATGTACCTGTGAAACTGCGGTCGCAGGAGAACAAATCAAAAAGCGATCTATTCCGGCTTGTGTTCCGTTCTGTAGCATTTCTGCCACTTTACCGTGGTATTCTACAGGTAAATGATAAAATGTGGATATACCTTCTGATGCTTTTTCAGCAATTTTATCAGGAAAAATATGGGCATGTGCATCCACAACACGATATCCGTTCTTCAAAAAGGATTCCTCCAATTCAACAAAATATCCATCTTAGTTTCTTTTTGATCCTTTATATAAACAAAAAGATACAAAATATATTATTTTGAAAAACAATGTTTTTTGCATTACTTTCTGTTGTTGACTTTACATTTTTCGAATTTTAGGGTGACTTGCCATAAGTTTTTTGGTTCCCACCTGGTCAAATCCGACTTCAATCAAAGCATCATTCGCCATTTTCGTCACTGATAACACAGTTCCTACTCCAAAAATGCTATGACTTACCCTATCTCCCACTTGAAAATTTTTTGGAGATGACTGATAACGAGAACGTTTTTGCTTTTCAAGTTGTTCTTGCAATGACATCGAATGTACCGGCTTATTCTCTCTGCCGCTGTACATCGTACCTATTCTATCCGGCGTTTTCTCTCGAATTATCAGTGCGGGATCAATTTCTGTCAAAAATTGAGAAGGTAAATTA
>CASEVP010000061.1 GCA_949291345.1 uncultured Ruminococcus sp. | reverse complement strand
CGTCTTTTAAGTTTTTACACTTAATTTATATTACCTCCAACCAAAACAGTCCGAATGGATATCCATTCGGACTGTTTTGGTTGGAGGTAATATAAATTAAGTGTAAAAACTTAAAAGACGAAATTAAACATTAAAAATAATATCGCTGTAAGCTGGAACCGGCCATTTTTCAGAAGGTGTGATTACTTCTAAGGCATCTACAGCGGCACGAAGTTCGTCCATTACTGGAATTACATCGAACCGATAAGATTTTGCCATATCTTCCGCAGAAGTTTCTATTGCGGAAGCTTTTGCCGTTACTTCTTCCAATTTGGAAGTTG
Organism: uncultured Ruminococcus sp.; assembly: GCA_949291345.1. Classification (GTDB taxonomy): domain Bacteria; phylum Bacillota; class Clostridia; order Oscillospirales; family Ruminococcaceae; genus Ruminococcus_C. Next base: position 44,104 of record CASEVP010000061.1, on the reverse strand, counting down.
CTTCATATGCCTGTTTTGTTAGTGCAGTAATTTTCTTTGCGATATCTGTTTCAACCGATGTACAGATATCAAGTGCCTTCTTTGCACTAATGGTATCGCACAATTCCTTTGAATAAGCAATGCAAGTGGGAATATACTTCTTTTTTGCCATATCAATCATAGTCAATGCTTCAATATTGATTGTCTTAGCATAGTTTTCCAACTGAATTTCAGCACGTGCATCAATTTCTGCTTTGGAAAGCACACCGAATTTTTCAAAAAGTGCAACATTTTTTGCATCTGCATAATGTGGTACACAGTCTACAGTGGACTTGTAATTTGGCAGACCACGTTTCTCAGCTTCTTCTACCCATTCCTGAGAGTAACCATTGCCGTTGAAGATAATGCGTTTGTGTTCTTTAATAATAGAAACCAGTAGAGATTTCAATTCTTCATCAAACTTATCTGCAGGTACATTTTCCATCTTATCAGCAATTTCACACAACTCACCGGCTACGATCGTATTAAGCTGGAAGTTTGGACAACCGATGTTATCTGAGGATCCAACCATACGAAATTCAAAACGATTACCAGTGAAAGCAAATGGAGAAGTACGATTGCGGTCAGTAGAATCTTTTGGGAATGCTGGCAGAGCATCAACACCGATTTCAAATACTTTAGATTCGCTCTTGTAAGACGTGCCAGCTTCCAAGGCATCCAGAACACCTTGTAATTCTTCACCCATAAAAATAGAAATGATTGCCGGCGGAGCCTCGTTTGCACCTAGACGGTGATCATTACCAGCAGAAGCAGCACTGATACGAAGCAGATCAGCATATTCGTCGATGCCTTTAATAACTGCACATAAAAATGTGAGAAATTGCATGTTTTCCATCGGTGTAGAACCTGGATCCAAAAGATTCTGTCCATCGTTTGTACCGATTGACCAGTTATTGTGTTTACCAGAGCCATTGACTCCATCAAACGGTTTTTCATGAAGCAGGCAAACCAGATCATGCTTTAAGGCAACTTTTTCCATGATTTCCATGGCTAGTTCGTTCTGGTCGGTTGAAATATTGGTGGTAGTAAATACAGGCGCCATTTCGTGCTGTGCTGGTGCAACTTCGTTGTGTTTTGTAGTGGCAAAGACGCCAACTTTCCATAGTGTTTCATCCAGATCAGACATAAATGCAGCAATACGAGGTTTTAAGTTTGCAAAGTATTGATCTTCCAACTCCTGACCTTTTGGCGGCATAGCACCGAACAAGGTGCGACCTGTCATAATCAAGTCTTCACGCTGATCATACATCTTTTTATCTATAAGGAAGTACTCCTGTTCCGGACCAACGGTAGAGGTTACTTTCGTTGTTGTTGTGTTTCCAAACAAACGCAAAATACGAACTGCCTGTTGACTCAGTGCATCCATTGAGCGCAGCAAAGGTGTTTTTTTATCCAACGCTTCGCCCGTGTAGGAGACAAATACAGTTGGAATATACAGAGATCCTTCTTTTACAAAGCAATATGAAGTTGGATCCCATGCGGTATACCCTCTTGCTGAGCAAGTCTGGCGTAAGCCACCGGATGGAAAAGATGAAGCATCCGGTTCACCTTTTACCAACTCTTTTCCCGAAAAATTCATGATTACCATGCCGTTCTCAGTGGGGCTGATAAATGAGTCATGCTTTTCAGCGGTAGACCCTGTCATTGGCTGGAACCAATGTGTGTAGTGAGTTGCACCATGTTCAATGGCCCAGTCTTTAATGGCATTTGCAACAACATCTGCATAAGTGGGATCCAGTGGTGTTCCCATTTTACGAGTTTTCGTCATAGCCTTGTAAACCGGCTTTGGCAGTCTTGCTTTCATTACTTCGTCATTAAAGACATCGCAAGCAAAGAAATCAGCAACATTTTTGGACATGATAAAAACCTCCTAAAAATAAAAAGCATTCCCGAAGTGACCTACATACAAACATTTCAACATTTTGCATTTGGTACATCTGGAAACGCCTTTGTTTCACGTATCATCTTACTCGTCAATATTGTTCGTTATGCATAACGTCTTTTATTTATATCTAAATAAAATAAAAAGTTATCCTAAACGATTCAATTGACATTATTATCATACAAGAATTTCAGAGCTTTGTCAAGTCATTTTCAGAAAAAAATGAAATTGTCTTGTTTTCAAAAAGAATTGTTTGGTTTTTCTATGGAAAAAAAGAAAAAAGCACAAATTTTTAAAATTTATATAGTGCTTGTTAATTTTGACTATTATGTTATTTTTGATTTTAATATAGAAAGAAAAACAGTATACTTTCGGAAAATCCTTGCAGAATACTTGACAAAGGAGAAAAATCATGGTATAGTAATATAGTTATATTATGTACAATTGTTTTTTGTGTGCGGACGTCTTTTATACGAAATGATGGTATACGGATTACAGTGGTACGAACAATATAAGGAGGAAAAGTACGGCCGTAAGGTCATTTGCGGGTACAGACAAAAAAATGGACAAACGGACACGATATATTGTGGTAGATACAGCGGTGTTGCCGGAGATCTTTAGTAAGGTTTTAGAAGTAAAAAAACTTGTTGCTGAAAAAACAGAGCGAAGTTTCTCTTCTGCTTGCAAGCGTATCGGCATTTCGCGGAGTGCGTTTTACAAATATAGAGATTGTGTTTTTGCGTATGATGATAAAATGACACAACAAATTGTTAATATATCTGTAACGCTGCGGGATCAGGTGGGAGTACTATCCAATGTTTTGACAACGTTATACGGGATGCATGCGAATATCCTAACGTTAAATCAAAATATTCCGGTGGATGGTGTCGCACAGGTGTCTCTTTCATTGAAGATGGGAGAAGGTATGGCAAATCCGATTGCGATTACGAGGGCGATCTCAGAGTTACATGGTGTAGTAGATGTACGGCTGTTGTCCGGTGAATAATAAGATATAGAAAGCGAGTTTTCACAATGAAAAAAATTGCAGTGTTAGGATATGGTGTAGTCGGTTCTGGTGTGGTGGAACTATTTTACCGTAATCAGAAAAAGATTGAGAAAAATACAGGCACTTCTTTGGAGGTTGGATATATTCTTGACTTACGGGATTTTCCCGGTGACCCGTATGCAGATAAGGTAGTCCATGATATTCAAGTAATTTTGGATGATCCAGAAGTTGGCTATGTGGCAGAATGTATGGGTGGTGTTAATCCAGCGTTTGATTTTGTGCGCCGCTGTTTGGAAGCAGGTAAAAGTGTAGCAACTTCTAATAAACAACTGGTGGCAGAAAAAGGAGATATCCTTTTGCAAATAGCTAAAGAACACCATGTTAATTTCTTTTTTGAGGCAAGTGTTGGAGGAGCAATTCCCATTATTCGTCCGTTGCATACTTGTCTGGCAGCAAATGATATTTCGGCTGTAGCCGGTATTTTGAACGGTACAACAAATTTTATTTTGGAAAAGATGATACATGCCAATATGTCTTTTGCTGATGCACTTGAACTGGCACAAAAAAAGGGGTATGCAGAGAAAGATCCTTCTGCAGACGTTGATGGAGGAGATGCATGCAGAAAAATTTGTATCTTGTCTTCTTTGGTTTTTGGAAAACATGTGTATCCGGATCAGGTGTTTACCAGAGGCATTCGTGATGTGACGCTGGAAGATGTTAAACTTGCTTGTGATTTTGGCGGTGTAGTGAAATTGATTGGTGCAGTAAAGCGTTTGGAAGATGGTAGAATTCTTCCGACGGTAATGCCAATGGTAGTTTTGAATGACAGCTTGTTGTCTCATGTCAATGGTGTATTTAACGCTGTAATGGTATGGGGGGACGGGATTGATAAGACCATGTTTTATGGTCGTGGCGCTGGAAAACTTCCAACTGCCAGTGCAGTGTTGGGTGATATTATTGATGAAGTGAAGAAGAAGGACACGGTGCTTTCACAGAGTTGGGAACCTGCAGCAGAGGGAAACGATTTTGTTGCGCCTGTAAGTGAATTTTATGCCCCACGGTGTTATCGTACATCACCATGCGGCAGCGGGGTTTTTGCACGTGTAGCGGAAGAAGTCGGTGTTGAACTGATAAACACAAGGGAAAATGGTTGTATGATTGGCAGCTGTGGTCAGAAAAAAGCAGAGGCATTTAAGCAAAAGTTGGCTGCTGAAGGTGTGGCTATTCTCTCTCGTATTCCGGTGCTTGCAGAATAATCGAAGTTAGTGGAACAAAAGGTTGTTCAGTTGTAAGTTAGTTTCGCATAAAGAAGCTTTATCCATTGAAAGAAAAGCTGCATAACCTTTATGGTTATGCAGCTTTTCCTTAAACGTTTGTAAGACCTTATTTTTGCTATGGTTTTTTATTTGTATGTTGTGTTTCCCCTTCTGCCATATGGTTAGGCTTTTGAAATCTTTTATAGGAGTATTCACTAAAAAGGAATGTTTTTGGGGTTTGCATTCCAAGAAAATGCAGGAATACTTTTGCGGTAATGGCAGAAAATGAAGATGACGAAATTTGTGTTGAAGGCATATCTAATATATGAATGGACATTCTATGTAAGGCAGAAGAATTGATATTTTATTTATGCATCAAGAAGTAGGAGATTTTTGTGTAAAGAAATATCAAAATCGTGTTTTTGGAGAGGTAACCATGCTAGATGTTCTGGGAAGATGGAGCATATTTTTCTTTTATCCAGCGATTTCACGTTTATGTGTTATTCGGAATTGGAGTATTTGTCAAATCATTAAAAGCATTACATGAATGAAATTGTGAGATATATGCAGTAACCTGTGATATGTATTTTCTGCAAAAAATATGGGCAGATGCCTTTGAAACTATACAAAAAATATAGTTTTCGATGTGGGTTGAATCAATGAGACTGCTTGCTAGAGAATTTGATGTGTATATTTTGATGTGTATATTTTTTTGAAAAGTATTACAGAGCGGGGAACGTTTATATTTAACCCTAGACCCTAGTGAAAAAGTTATGGTTTATGGAGTGATTGTCGGTAACGTGGGAAGAGATGCGAAGGTATTGTTACATCTTTTGCAAACTTCTTAATTTTTGCCGGAGCATGGAGATGAAGTATGTCCGGCGAAATACGAGCCGGAGAATAACTTTAAGACCGAGTTTAGATCTGGTGGAGTTGATATAATGGAAAATCGATATGATTGTATTATTATAGGTGGAGGACCGGCAGGATTATCCGCTGCTATTTACATGGCGCGTGCACAATACCGTACATTGGTAATTGAAAAGGAGAAGATCGGTGGACAAATCACTATTACTTCTGAAGTAGTCAACTATCCGGGAATTTTGCATACAAGTGGCGCAAACTTAACAGAGACAATGCAGCATCAGGCAAAACAATTTGGTGCGGAATTTTTGTATGGAAATGTTACTCATGTCGAAATGCAGGGAGATTGGAAGAGTGTAGATACCACAAAAGGTACCTTTAAAAGTTTTTGTGTTCTATTTGCTACGGGCGCATCACCACGTAAGGCAGGATTTCGTGGTGAAGATGCATTTCAGGGTCATGGTGTTGCTTACTGTGCTACTTGTGACGGAGAGTTTTTCACGGGAAAGGAAATTTTTGTAATTGGTGGCGGATATGCAGCGGCAGAAGAAGCACTGTTTCTAACAAAGTACGGAAAACGTGTTACAATGTGTATTCGAAGAGATACATTTTCCTGTGCGAAATCTATTTCGGATAAAGTAATGGCACACCCGAAAATTCGTGTGTTATTTCATACAGAAATTGTAGAAGTTGGCGGAGATACGATGTTGCGGTATGCAATGTTGAAAGATAACCAAACAAATACAATAAAGAAATATACAGCACCGGAAGGAGATACGTTTGGCGTATTTGTATTTGCAGGTTATGTGCCAAGGACAGAACTTTTTCAAGAAAAATTGCAGTTGACAAAAAAGGGGTATTTGGAAGTAGATGCTACTCAGAAAACTTCCGTAGAAGGTGTCTATGGTGCTGGTGATGTATGCGACAAGGTATTGCGTCAGATTGTTACAGCAGTATCAGATGGTGCTGTTGCAGCGGTTTCTATGGAAAAATATGCGGCACAGTTACATGAAAAACTGCATGTGGAACCGTTTCCAATACGTATACCCGAAAAAAAGGAAAATAGATCCACAGAATCAAGGGGTGCGGCATCCCATACAAAAATGGTATATTTTTCTGAGGAATTGCGCGAACAGATGATTCGAATTTTTGGGAAGTTGGAACGTCCATTGATATTGCGTGTGGAGCGGGACAACTCTAGTTTTTCTAAAGAAATGGCGCGCTTTACGAAAGAAGTTTGCGAGATGTCTGATCAATTGCAGTTTCAGCAGAAACAGGATGCTGTGAAACCTAGAATTGCCTTTTGCAGAGAAGATGGTACGGAAATGGGATTGTCGTATTATGCAATACCGGGAGGACATGAACTGAATTCATTTGTTTCACTCATTTATCATGCTGCTGGGAAGAAAAAAGAAATTGCAAAGGAGTTACAGGAACAGATTGCACAATTGAACAATATTCATTTGGAAATTGCAGTCACATTGTCTTGTACAATGTGCCCTGCTACAGTTATCGCAGCAGGACAAATCACCATGTGTAATCCTACTGTTCGTACGGATATCATTGATGTAAATCGGTTTCCAAAAGTGCGGGAGAAGTATCATATCATGAGTGTTCCGTGTATCATAGCAAATGGAACCCCCATAGCATTTGGGAAGAAATCGTTAGAAGAAATGGTACAGTTGCTCTTACAGCACAATGCTAAATAACATATGTCAATTCAAAGCCGCTGCTGCACAAATTGACCGTGCAACAGCGGCTTTTAGTATATGATGGTATTATTACATTTGAAGAGTGCAGAATGCTTCGTTTTTCGCAATAGTTATAAAATATGCTCGTTACAATTGCGTTGGTTCAGGAAATTTGTTTTGGTTTCGCCATTCTCGTGGGGAAATGCCATAAATGTTTTTAAATGCACGGGAGAAATGAAGTGCATTTGCGTATCCAACTGCCAGACCAATATCACTAATGGAAAGAGAAGTTAATTTTAGAAGCTCTGCTGCCTTTAGCATACGGTAATTTAAAAGAAATTCCTGCGGTGTTTTGCCTAGTGCTTCTTTAAATATTTTTCCAAAATAAGTACGGTTTAGTCCACAGACAGCAGCAATGTCTTCAATGGAAATTTCATTTTGAAAATTATGTTCGATGTAGGTGAGAGCTTCATGAATGTAAAAATCTCTTAGCTTGCTGCCACTTGTAAGTCGTGTCTCAGCTGCCGATCGGGCAAGATAGTCCAGGAATAGATAAAGGTGACCAATGAGATGCAGAGGAGAAGCATCTTTGTGTTGGGTAATATAAAGCATTTCTTTCATCATTTCTTCTCGGAGACTTTTGTTTCTTGCATGATAGACGGGTGTATCAACAGTCAGTCCGACAGCCTCTAAAATAGATTTGACACGCAGTCCGTCAAACTCTACCCAGACATATTCCCAAGGTAGTTCTTTGTCTGCTACATACGTCGTAACTTGGTTCGGAAAAATCATGAATCCCTGCATACTTCGAATCGGTAAGTGATTGGTATTTCCTTTGCTATCATCCGCCATAAGGATACCGGTGCCTGAGATTATATAGTGAAACAGATAGTGATTTCGGGCAGCAGGTCCAAATGAATGGGAGGGCTCACATTTTTCCCATCCAAACTGAAACAGTCCCAGATCGACAAAATTCTGGTTTGGGAAAATTGAAAAAATATAGTTTTGCATATTTTACCCTCCCTCTCATAAAATAAAAGCATTGTAGATATGTAAAACATTATACCATGAAATATACCCTAATGCAAGGCTATCCATCAAAATCCAAAATAATATTGCAAAATGGTATAAACACTGTTGATTTATGCTATTTACAGATGGCATAATGGTATGATATAATAAAGTCACAAATTTGCAGCGTGTTTAAAAGGAGGAAGATTGACATGAAAAAAAGAAATGCAGTATGTGGTTTGGTACTTGCAGGCGTGTCATTGACAACACTTCTGATGCCGGGCTGCGGTGATTCAAGTAAAGACGGCAAAATTGAGGTAACAATGTTGCAGTACAAACCAGAAGCGGTTGATGCATTTGAAGAAATGGAAGAACGGTTCAATGCTTCTCATGATGATATTCATTTGACAATTGAATCTCCGAATGAAGCAATGACGGTTTTAAAGACAAGATTCATTCGAGAAGATTATCCGGATATCATCGGTATCGGTGGAGATATTAACTATTCTAATTTTCTGGATGCAGAAATGTTTTTGGATGTGTCTGACTTTGAAGGGGTTGGCAATATTAAACAGTCGTATATGGACATAGTTGAAGCATTGGAATTCATTCCCGTGGATGGGGTGTATGCACTGCCGTATGCTGCGAATGCTGCAGGTATTCTGTATAATAAAGATATGTTCGAAGAACATGGATGGAAAATTCCGACAACTTGGAATGAATTCGTAGACTTGTGTAATCTGATTCAGGAAACCACAGATATTTATCCGCTGTATTTTGGGTATAAGGACACTTGGACTTGTCTGGCACCTTGGAACGCACTGGCAGTAGGATTGGTTGATCCAAATATCTGTGCGCAAGTCAATGCTGGAAATGCAACATTTTTAGAAGCATATCCGGAAGTTGCTGAGAAACAGAAACAGCTTTTACAATACTGTGAATCCAATCCTTATGCATATAGTTATAATGATGCATGCACCGCATTTGCAAGGGGAGAAGCTGCAATGTATCCGATTGGCAGCTATGCAGTACCGCAGATTCAGTCTGTCAACCCGGATATGAATATAGATTCATTTGTGTTCCCCGTAGGAGAGAGTGAAGAGGAAAATGTGCTTAACTCCGGTGTAGACTTGCAGTTTTGTGTGATGAAGGAGACGGATCACAAGGAGGCTGTGTATGAGGTTCTGAAGTTCCTGTATGAAGATGAGACCATTCAAATCTATTTGGATAATCAGAATGCGATTCCATGTAAAGAGGGCGATTTTGAACTGCCCTCCATGTTAGATAGTATGAAACCTTATATCGAATCTGGTAGAATGGCAGACTATCAAGATCACCATTATCCTAGCGAAATGAGTGTAGATGCGATGATTCAGACTTATTTGATGGATAATAGCGCCAATGCAACAGAAACGTTCCTAAAGAAATTTGACAGCGACTGGAAACGGTATAATCGTGATTTGATTCAAAAAGTAAAAAAATATGAGGAGGAACAAAAATGAGACAGAGAAGAGCAAAAGTTAGTAATAACCGCACTTTTTTGGCAATGACTATTCCTATCGTGATACTGTTTTTCCTGTTTAATACATTGCCGCTTTTAACTGGTGCGTTTTACAGTTTTACAAACTATAAAGGTTACGGCAGCTATGATTTTGTAGGTCTGCGTAATTATGTGGATCTGTTTTCCGATTCACGTGTCATGCATTCCTATTGGTTTACATTTAAGTATGCAATTGTGGGTACAATTTTGATTAACGTGCTAAGCTTGTTGATCGCCATGGGATTAAACAGCAAGATTCGCTGCAAAAGTTTGCTGCGTGGAATTTATTTTATTCCCAACATCCTCGGCGGACTTATTATAGGTTATATTTTTAGTTTTATTTTTACCTATATTATTCCGGCAGTTGCAAAGGCAATGCATATTGGATTTCTGGAAAACAGTATTCTGGCCAGTGAAACATGGGCATGGGTCGGTGTTTTAATCGTCGGGGTATGGCAGGCAGTCGCAATGAACACCATCATTTATATTTCCGGTTTGCAGACGGTGCCGGGCGATATCTATGAAGCCGGTATGATCGATGGCGTAAATGGGTGGCAAAAGTTCTGGAAGCTGACTTTTCCGATGTTGATGCCGTTTGTATCCATCAATTTGATTTTAAGTACTAAGAACATGTTAATGGTATTTGATCAGATTATGTCCTTGACAAAGGGCGGTCCTTCTCAGAGTACAGAATCGATTTCGTACCTTATTTACAAAAACGGTATGGACGGCGGTCAATTCGGATTTCAGTGTGCAAATGCCGTCATCTTCTTTATTTTGATTGTGGCGATTTCTGTATTCCAGCAGAAAATCACAAGTAAGAGGGAGGAACAGTTATGAGTAATGTAAAAACCAAAAAAATTGGAAAAGCCAATATATTTCTTACAGTTTTGCTTTTTATTGGTTGCTTGACAGTACTGTTCCCACTTTATATGACAATCATTATTGCTCTCAAGCAACCGCAAGAAATGACAAATGATATTGCAGGTGCTTTGTCATTCCCTAGTACATGGAGTTTTTCCAACTTTTCTGAAGCAATGGAAGTGACACATTTCTGGAGATCTCTTTTCAACAGTTTGGTCATTTGTGCTGTGACTATCATTCTTTCTATTTTAGTGCATTCGATGGCAGGATATGCTATCGGCAGAAATATGGCACATAAAAAAGGCTATCGCTTTATCTATTATTATATTGTCAGTGGTATGTTTGTGCCGTTTGCCATTTTGATGATGCCTTTGGTAAAGCAAACTGCTATTTTGGGTCTGGATAATAAGCTTGGTGTTATTATTCTGTATGTGGTGTTTTATATGCCAATGAATGTCATGCTTTATAGCGGCTATCTGAAAAATGTACCTCTTGCGATGGAAGAAGCGGCGAATATAGACGGAGCATCCACATGGAAAACCTATTGGACAATTATTTTCCCTATGATGAAACCCATGCATGCAACAGTAGCAGTATTGACAGCACTAGGGACATGGAATGACGTCATGACCCCGCTTGTAATTATGTCTGGTACAGAAAATACCACATTGCCGTTGGCACAGCTAAACTTTCAGACGCAGTTTGGGACAAATTATAACTTAGCGTTTGCTTCCTATTTGTTGGCATTAATTCCAATTTTGATTTTCTATATTTTCTGTCAAAAACAGATTATCAGTGGTGTTGCTAATGGTGCAGTAAAGGGATAAGGTGTTGTGTATGAAATTGGAAAATAAAATTATGCTCATTACTTATGCAGACAGTATGGGCAAGAATCTGAAGGAATTGCATGGTGTTTTGAATCGGTATTATAAAGATGCCATTGGTGGCGTGCATATTCTCCCATTTTTCCCATCTTCGGCAGATCGGGGATTTGCGCCAATGTGTTATGATAAAGTTGACCCAGCTTTTGGTGATTTTTCTGATGTAGAAGCGATTGGCAAAGAATATTATCTGATGTTTGACTTTATGGTCAATCACATTTCCGCAAGCTCAGAATACTTTCAAGACTTTTTGAAAAATAAGGATGCTTCGCCTTATAAGGATATGTTCATTCGTTATCACGATTTCTGGCAAGGCGGTGAGCCAACAAAACAGCAGGTTGATTTGATATATAAGAGAAAACCGAGAGCACCGTATATTGAAGCAGAATTTGCAGATGGCACCAAGGAAAAAGTGTGGTGTACATTTTGTGAAGAACAGATCGATCTCGATGTTCGAAAAGATGTGACAAAGCGATTTATCAAGGATACCTTATCACAAATGTGTAGTCACGGTGCATCTGTTATTCGTCTGGATGCGTTCGCATATGCCATAAAAAAAGCTGATACAAGCTGTTTCTTTATCGAACCCGATATCTGGGAATTGCTGTATCAAATTGAGGATATTGTTAAAACAAAGGGTGCAGAGATACTGCCGGAAATTCACGAACATTATACGATTCCTATGAAAATTGCGGATAAGGGATTTTGGATTTATGACTTTGCGCTTCCAGTACTGACTTTGCATGCTTTGTATAATCACACTGGAGAATATCTGAAACGCTGGATGGAAATGTGCCCCATGAAACAGTTTACCACACTGGATACCCATGATGGCATTGGTATTGTTGATGTCAAAGATCTTTTGCCGGATGAAGAAGTGGAAAAAGTCAAGGAACAGATGTATAAAGAGGGCGCTAATGTCAAAAAAATCTACAGTTCTGAGGCGTATAACAATTTGGATATTTATCAGGTGAATACCACTTATTATTCTGCATTGGGTAATCATGATGATGCGTATCTTCTGGCAAGAGCAATTCAGTTTTTTGCACCGGGCATTCCACAGGTATATTATGTAGGTATGCTGGCAGGCAGTAATGATATTGCATTGATGGAACGTACAAAAAACGGTCGTGATATCAATCGTCATTATTTTACTGTAGAAGAAGTAGCAGAAGAACAGAAACGTCCAGTTGTACAGAAATTGAAGGCATTGATGAAATTAAGGAACTCACATCCGGCATTTTCCCTAGATGGTACAATGCATATTGTAGCAGAAGAAGATAGATTTTGTATTACACGAAGTGATGGTATGCATACTTTGACCTTAGACGCAGATCTAACCACATATGCATTTGTAATTAAAGACGGAGAAAAAATTCTTCCGATCGATTCGCTGTAATGAAAATGAAGAAGCTATAATGAGATATGCAAAATCGCATGAATTTTCATTTCATGCGATTTGCTGTATACCAAAATAAAGGAGTGTTGATCATGGCAATTCATGTAACAACGAATGATCAAAAAACCACATTTTGTATCGAGACCAAAAACGCACTGTACCAAATGCAGGCAGATGGTTATGGTGTACTGAAACATCTATGGTATGGTGCAAAGACTGATTGTGATATGAGTTATTTGCTGGATTATCCGGATGTGGGGTTTTCCGGCAACATCTATGAGGCAGAAAATCAGCGTACGTATTCCTTGGATACACTGCCGTTGGAATATGCTGGAGCTGGTATAGGTGATTATCGTATTTCAGCCATTGATGTAGTGCATGCAGATGGCAGCAAAGCGTTGGATTTACGATATAAAAACTATGAAATTAGGAAAGGAAAGTACGCAATAACTGGGCTTCCAGCAGTATATGCAACCGAAGATGAGGCGGAAACACTGCGTATTGTTTTAAAAGATACAGCAACTGGAATAGAAGTAATATTATTGTATGGTGTTTTAGCTGATTTGGATTTGATTACACGATGTGCAGAGATACGGAATATTGGAGAAACACCAGCAATTTTGACAAAAGCAGCTAGTCTTTGTTTGGATATCCCGCACGGCGATTGGGAGTGGGTGCATTTCTATGGCAGGCATACAATGGAACGTCAGATAGAACGTTTGCCATTGTTGCATGGAATTCAGGAAAGCTCTAGTGTACGAGGCACTTCTAGTCATCAGCAAAACCCTACGGTATTACTTTGCAAACCAGATTGTACGGAAACGATGGGAGAATGTATCGGTGCAGCGTTTGTTTATAGTGGTAGTTTTCAAACCCAAATTGAATGTGACCAGTTAGGACAGATTCGTCTTGTCATGGGAATTCATCCAGAGCTGTTTCGTTGGACATTATATCCTGGTGAAGTGTTTACAACACCGGAGGTAATGCTTTCTTATAGCAATACTGGGTTGGAAACGCTATCCCACCAATTTCATAAAATTATACGGGAGCATGTTTGTCGTGGTAAATATCAGTTGGCAGAGCGCCCCATACTCATCAATAACTGGGAGGCAACTTATTTCGATTTTAATACTGAAAAGATTTTGCACATTGCACAAGAAGCGTCACGTTTGGGTGTAGACATGTTGGTGCTGGATGATGGTTGGTTTGGAAAACGAGATGGTGATGTATCTGGGCTGGGTGACTGGTTTGTTAATGAAGATAAGCTCGTCGGCGGTCTTGGCAATCTGGTCGAAAAAATTAAGGCAATGGGATTGCAGTTTGGAATTTGGTTTGAACCGGAAATGGTTTCTGAGGACAGCAATTTGTATCGGTCACATCCAGATTGGGCAATCCGCATTCCGGGTAGAAATCCCAATCGTTCTCGCTTTCAGCTTTTGCTGGACATGACAAATCCGGATGTAATCGATTATTTATATCAAGTGATGAGTGATATTTTGAGCAGTGCAGACATTTCCTATGTAAAGTGGGATATGAACCGCAGCATTTGCGATTGGTATACGGCAACGTTGTCGCCAGAGAGGCAAGGAGAAATGCCTCATCGCTATATGTTGGGGCTGTATGATTTGTTGGATCGTTTGACCAATGCATTTCCTGATGTGTTGTTTGAAGGATGCAGTGGCGGTGGCGGTCGATTTGATGCTGGCATGTTGTATTATTGTCCTCAGATTTGGTGCAGTGATGATACGGATGCCTATGAACGTACTAAGATCCAGTATGGCACATCGTTTTTTTATCCAATATCTACCGTAGGGTCACATGTTTCGATTGTACCCAATCATCAAACTGGTAGGATTACGCCGATTGAAAGTCGCGCAGTCACAGCAATGGCGGGCAGCTTTGGTTATGAGTTGGATCTCAATGTTCTTACCCATGGAGAGAAGGAAGAAGTCAAAAAACAGATTGCACAATTCAAGGCATACGGCTCGTTAATTCATAATGGCAAGTATTATCGTTTAACTAATCCAATGACTGACAAAGAGGCGATATGGAGTTTTGTGTCAAAGGATGCATCGGAAGTTTTGGTGCAGGGCATGTTGTTCCATACAGAACCGAACATGGTTCGTCATATGGTATGTCTGCGTGGACTTTCGCCGAAAAAGAAGTATCAGCTTAGTGGTACCGAAATGGTATACACTGGTGCAGCTTTAATGAACGGTGGTATATTACTGCCAAAGGCATGGGGAGATTATACACCTGTATCCATGTATCTTACAGAAATTGTATAAGGAGGCATTGTCTGTGAATGTTGTAGAATGGAAAAAGAGGATTGCAGACGGAAAGTTAGAGCAAACATTTCGGTTGCTGTACGGAAATGAACCTGTAGAATTAGAAAAACAGAGAAAACGATATATTGATGCATTAAATGCATTTTCGGAGCTTTATCCGAAGCATCAGGAAGTTTTTTTGTTTTCTGCTCCGGGCAGAACTGAAATCGGTGGGAATCATACCGATCATCAGCATGGTTGTGTTCTGGCTGCAGCGGTAAATTTAGATGTAATTGCTGTTGTCGCATTTCATAATGAAAAAATAATACGTCTGAAGTCCAAAGGGTATCCGGAGGATTTTGTGGATTTGAATGATTTAAAAGTGCATACGGAAGAATTTGGAACTTCAAAGGCATTGATTCGTGGAATTGCTGCAAAATTTTCAGATATGGGAGTACTTGTCAGTGGGTTTGATGCCTATACCACTTCTGAAGTTCTTAGCGGTAGTGGACTTTCTTCATCTGCTGCATTTGAAGTACTGGTGGGGACAATCATTGATATTCATGATAATCATGGTAATGCCGGTGCAATAGAGATTGCTAAAATTGGACAATACGCAGAAAATGTATATTTCGGAAAAAAAAGCGGTTTGATGGATCAGATGGTAAGTTCTGTTGGCGGATTTGTTTGGATCGATTTTATTGATATCGAACATCCCAAGATTCATAAGCAAAATTTCGATTTTGCTGAAGCAGGCTACTGTCTTTGCATCACAGATACGAAAGGGAGCCATGCGGATTTGACACCAGATTATATTGCGGTTCCGACAGAAATGAAGGAGATTGCTGCGGCATTAGGTAAAGATGTTCTGCGTGAAGTAGATGAGACTGCATTTTATGATGCAATTCCAAAACTGAAAGAAAGGTGCTCGGATCGTGCCATTTTGCGTGCAGCACATTTCTTTGGTGAAAATCGGCGTGCGACACAGGAAGCAGCAGCACTTGAGGACGGCAGGGTAGAAGATTTCTTTCATCTAGTGCGGGCGTCTGGTGATTCTTCTGCAAATTTATTGCAGAATCTGTATTCCTGTGCAAATCCGCACGAGCAAGGAATTCCTTTGGGCATATTGATGAGTAAGCGGATACTGCAAGACAAAGGTGCGGTTCGTGTGCATGGAGGCGGTTTTGCAGGTACCATTCAAGCATTTGTTCCGATGGAGTACATTTCACAATATGCAGAAGAAATGAACCGGCTGTATGGAGAGGGAAGTTGTTATATTCTTCGGATCCGTTCTGTTGGTGGAATAGCTGTTACAGCAGAAAGCGAGTGAATGATATGCGAATTTTAGTATTAGGCGGTGCAGGTTATATCGGTTCTCACACGGCATTGGAACTGGTAAAGGCAGGTGAAGAAGTAATAGTTGTAGACAATCTGGTAACTGGATATCGTCGGGCAGTTCCAGAAAATGCTACATTTTATCAAGGAGATATCCATGATTTTGCCTTTCTGGACACTTTGTTCCAAAAGGAACAAATTGATGCGGTAATTCACTTTGCAGCATATTCTTTGGTCGGTGAGAGTGTTACAAATCCTTTGAAATATTATGATAATAACCTGTGTGGTACGAAAGTGCTGCTCGAAGCAATGGTAAAACATCATGTGGATAAGATTGTCTTTTCATCCACGGCGGCAACATATGGTGAACCAGAAAACATTCCCATTTTGGAAACCGATCGTACTTGTCCGACGAATCCGTATGGTGAGACCAAGTTAGCAATGGAAAAAATGTTTCAATGGACTGCAAATGCACACGGATTGCGTTACGTATCTCTGCGGTATTTTAACGCATGTGGTGCTGATGCAAGTGGAAAGATTGGAGAAGCCCATAATCCAGAGAGTCATTTGATTCCATTGATTTTGCAGGTGCCGAATGGAAAGAGGGATGCTATTTCTATTTATGGTGTAGACTATGACACAGATGATGGTACTTGTATTCGTGACTATATCCATGTGACGGATCTGGCACAGGCACATATCTTGGCAGTGCATTATTTGATGAACGGCGGTGAGAACAATATTTTTAATTTGGGAAATGGTGTCGGTTATTCCGTTCGCGAAGTCATCGATACAGCACGCAAGGTAACAGGTCACCCTATTCCGGCAGTAGAGACGCCACGGCGTGCAGGAGATCCGGCAAGATTGGTGGCGTCCAGTGAGAAGGCAAGGCAAGTTCTTGGATGGAAACCGGAACATGCTAGTTTGGAAGAGATTATTGCAAGCGCATGGAAATGGCATAAGAATCATCCCAATGGATATAGTGATTAAAGCAAATAGTGGGTTTGATTAATTATAAAGAGCGGCTTTTTGACATGGAAAAGCCGCTCTTTGTTTACAAGTGCTCAGAAAGGCGAATAAAGCCTTGTTAAAGAAAATTTCTTTAAAAAGGCTTAAATAATGTTATTTTAAGAATCCAGCAATGATCCGTTCTTCCGCTTCTTGTTCAGTGAGACCTAGTGTGCAGAGTTTTAGAATTTGTTCACCTGCAATTTTACCAATGGCTGCTTCGTGAATTAGTTCGGCATCAATGCAAGATGCTTCCAGTGCCGGTGCAGCTGTAACACATCCATTTTCTGCCAGAATGGCATCACATTCGGAATGTCCAGTGCATCGTGTGGTTCCATGGATCTGAGAAATGAAATGTTGTTTGGAATTGCCTCTTGCAACAGAACGGGAAATTAAATCTGCACCGGAATCTTCTCCTTTGAGTACAACAGAAAATTCAGTTTCAGCAATTTCTTCACCGTCCGTCATAATTCGCTCTCGTATCAGCAATTTTGCCCGTGCATCCAGTTCTGCAACAGTTTTTCTTTTAGAGTGGTCTACACCACCCATTTGTACGGTGTCCATTTCTAAAACGGAATCTTCTTTAAGGTATGCTTCCGTTACTGGATCAATTACACGATTTGCTTTGGACGCACCTGTGCCAATGTGTTTTTCTTTGTATACAACATGAGAATTTTTGCCCATAAAAAATCGGTGAATACCATTGTGCAAAGTTTCTTCGCCGTGCTCTGCATGGATACCGCAGCCGGCGATAATTTCGACATCTGCATCTTCCCCTACGTAGAAATCATTGTATACCAAATCATGAAATCCTGTTTGTGTGACACAGGCAGGAATATATACTTTTTCACCTTTGGTTCCCGGAAGAATATGCACTTCCAGTCCGGGAGCATCCTTTTTGGATTCAATTCGAATATGCTCTGTGGAATTCCTTTCAGCACATTGTCCATTTGAGCGGATGTTATATGCGGCACCGTCATAGGAACCGTCATAATCAGAAACCAGTTTTAATAATTCTTTGAGTTTTGACTCCATTATCGGGTTTCCTCCTTTCCGAGAGGGCAGCGTGCCACACGTTCATCTTCCAGTAGGGTGGGCAAAATTTCCTCTCGTCTTCCTTGTGTTCGTACTTTTCCATTGGCAACAACGATGATTTCGTCGGCAATAGATAAAATGCGTTCCTGGTGTGAAATAATCAGGAGTGTTTGTTCTTGTTTTTGCATTTCTTTAAAAGTATCCACCAGACGGGTAAAGCTCCATAAATCAATACCAGCTTCTGGTTCATCAAAAATAATAAATTTCCCACCGTGTGCCAATACACTTGCTATTTCAATTCGTTTCATTTCGCCGCCGGAAAGTCCGGTGTTAATTTCACGGTCTGCATATTCTTCCGCACAAAGTCCAACTTTGCCCAACAATGTGCACATGGAATCAGCATTCATTGTACTGCCGTTAGCAAGATCCATCATATCTTGTACGGTCATACCTTTAAAGCGAACTGGCTGCTGAAAAGCATAAGAAATGCCTTTTCTAGCACGTTCTGTGACAGAACATGCAGTAATATTTTCCCCATTTAATAAGATTTTTCCAGAAGTTGGTTTGAGGATCCCGGCGATTAATTTGGCAAGTGTGGTTTTTCCTCCGCCGTTTGGCCCAGTGATGACCACCATTTTTTCATCCGGAATCGTAAGATCGATCCCCCGAATCAATGGGGTACCGTCTGGTAAATTCCATGTAAGTTGTTCTAGCTGTAGCATGGCATCTCCTCCAGTTTGTCAATTAACAAAATAATAGAAATGGTAAAACAGTACCTTATACTATTTGTAAGATTGGATACTCTAAAGTGGAACGGTGAATATGTGTATCTTAGGCATACAGAAACCGTCATGCTTTTTTATTGTTGTTACATCGTGTACAACAATGCAGTATCCTACACAGTACTGTTTATTACAACACATTGTTATTATAACACATTATCCTATCAATTGTATATTTTTTTTTTTAATTCTTTTTGTACGAACAAAAAGATACATGAAAAATAAGCAATATACAATAATGTAAAAGGAATGTATACGATTGCATTAAAAAATCGTTTGATGAAATAAAAATATGGATACAAATAAAGGCATATATTAAGGACATTTTGAGAAATTTGACGAAAGAATGTAAGTCTATGGTATGCTAAACTGTTTAAATCATCTTAGTAGAGGGTATGGAAATAAAGTATTTCTGCGTATATGTTTTTCATTAAATTTTCTTTTGCGCTGTGTTGGAAATATACAGCAAGTATCATTTAACTTAAGAATTATTGTTTCTTTGGAAACAATAAGTATTCAAAATCTTTTGTAAAAAATGAAAAAGAATTTTGGTAATGTTCAGAATGAGCCTAAATAAGATAAGTGCTCTAGTTTTAAAGAAGAAAAGCACTTGTCAAGAAGCGTAAAATTTGGTATACTAAATAAAAAGAAATTTAAGGTGTATTTCGAAAGAATTGTATTGGGTGCGACGTATTCCTGAATTTTTGTGTTTGGAAATTGCGTTTTGCCAAATTATTTATCGGTTATGTCTTTATGCAAACAAGAGTACTAAAGACAAAATAGTTCTGCCACACATATGTCAATGCGGCATATTGCTTTTTTGCGAATGTGGTGTGAAGTGATGTGGAAAAAGTATTGAAATAGCGAAATACAATGTCAGGAGGCATCGCATGAGACGAAAAATGAAAAAAGTAATTAGTCTGTTGACAAACCGTCTTGTTATTATAGGCGTGCTAATCCTTTTTCAAATTGCATGGTTTTTAATTTTGTTTTTTAGTCTGATCCAATATGCAGGTTGGATTAATGCAGGGTTTGTTGTGTTGAGCCTCTTTATCGAATTGTTTATCATCAGTAAAAACGGAAATCCTTCTTATAAAATCTTGTGGCTGCTGTTTATCGGTACGTTTCCGGTATTGGGCGGTATGTTGTATGTGATGTTTGGTGACAAGCGTCCATCAAGAAGAATGCGACGGCATTTGCATCATGGAAAACGGGCGATTGGACCGAGGCCGCCAACAGAGAGCGTATTGGAACAGTTGCCATCTCGGAATGCGGCAACTGGAATATGTCTGGAACGATGTGGTTTTCCTATGTATCAGCATACACAGGTGCAATACTATTCCCTTGCAGATGAAGCGTTCCCGCAGATGGTGGAAGATCTGCGCCGTGCAAAACATTATATTTTTATGGAATACTTTATTATTTCTGATGGCATTATGTGGGAAACCATTAAACAGATTTTAAAGAATAAGGCAGCAAAGGGTGTGGAAGTACGCTTTGTTTATGATGATTTGGGCAGCGTTGGCTGCTTGCCGAAACGGTTTCAAAAGGAATTGCGGGAGGCGGGCGTTCATGTGATGGGGTTTAATCCGTTTCGTCCCGCACTGTCTGCAGTAATGAATAATCGCAATCACCGTAAAATTACAGTAATTGATGGATATATTGGATACACAGGTGGATTTAACTTGGCAGACGAATATATCAATCAGCTAAAGCGTTTTGGTCATTGGAAAGATACCGGCGTACGACTGTATGGGGAAGGCGTATATAATTTAACGCTAATGTGTCTGGAATTGTGGAATGCATTTCAAGAGACAAAGGATCGCTGTGAAGATTATCAGCCGTATCGGTACCATCCGAAACCGTTTCCGTCTGATGGATATGTACAGCCATACTGCAATTCCCCTTTTGAAAACGAAATGCTTGCACAGGAGATCTACTTAGATTTATTGGCGCAAGCAACTCGTTATGTGTATATTTTTACGCCGTATCTTGCAATTGATGATGAAATGCAGCATGCACTTTGTGCAGCAGCCAGACGAGGAGTAGATGTACGAATCGTGACGCCCGGTATTCCGGATAAAAGAGTAGTGTATTCTCTTACCCGTTCTTATTATGAGACGTTGCTTCGAGCGGGTGTGCGCATCTACGAATATACGCCTGGATTTATTCATGCCAAAAGTTATTTGGTTGATGATACGATTGGTGTTGTTGGCACGATTAACATGGATTATCGTAGTTTGTATCTGCATATGGAATGTGCAGTGTTGATGATACAATGTAGCGCCCTAGAGAAACTCAAGCTGGATTATATTGTTACTTTTGAAAAGAGCAAAAGAGTCACTATTCGAGATTGTAAGAAAAGGCGCCATAGCCGTTTATGGCAAGCAATTTTGCGGACATTCAGCCCTCTGCTATAATAGGAAATGAAACTTCAAAACATACTCATAAATCCAACTGCTTTGCCAAGAATGCGAATGTATTGTAGTTCTTCCCCCACGTAAACCAGCGGAGAATATGCCGGGTTTTCAGCAACTAGCTGTAAACGGGCGTGAATTGGGTCATAGTATACTCGTTTTAAGGTCGCTTCGTCATCAATAATGACAGCAGCAATCTCACCGTTGTTTACCATAGGCTGCTGACGAATAAAGACGGTATCACCATCGAAAATACGGGCACCGATCATGCTGTCTCCACGCGCAATTAGGCAAAAATCTGCATGTATGTCGGCATCTGCTGTAATAAAAGTTCCTCTGTCCTCCTGAGCAAAAATGGGCTTACCACACGCAATTTCTCCCAAAACTGGAAACTGCTTTAGACGGATGGGGCGTAAATCGGAATCATTTTTAAGGGGAATAGGCTTGTTGGGTATGTCATCATATCCGAGCAGCCATGTTTCTTTAACCTGCAAGGCATTTGCAATTTGTTTAAGCTTTGTGTTTTTGGGGCGGAAAGAACCGGAACAGTACTGACTCATTGTGGAACGAGATATGCCAGTTTTGGCACAGAGTTCAGATTGTGTCATATTTGCTTGTTTCATTGCTATGCGTAGCCGATTTGTAAAATTATCCAAAAGTAAGACCTCCCACAGTGTAAAATAGTCAACTGCATTATACCATGCCAATGTGGAAAAAGCAAGGGGAAAATAAGATTTTGGCAGTAAATAATTTATGCAAGACGCTTCTCATATCTGGTGTCGTTATTTAATATAATTTGTTTGGAAAAGACTGATTTGACTTGTAAAAAATGGTTTTATTTGAATTGTTGCTGTTGTAAGATGGTGGGTGGACATGACAGAATTTGTGAAAAGTGCCAGTATATTCTGGCGGTTGTTCATATAAAATTTGCGATTGTATCTTGAAAATTAGGGTGGGTTATGTTATAATGTAATAGATAGTATATCATGTTGTCATTTTGGGGCGAGTCATAAAGACTTTGCGTGAGAACGATGATCTTCTGTCATACATTTGCGTTCGGATAGAGCGAGCAACAGTTGAAAAGATTGTTCCTTTTGTGTAGGATGAGATCTTGCTGTTTTTTACGTGTCATAGTGCAGCAAGATTGTTTGATGATACGGTGCTTTGCTGTAGTTCGATGTGTTATACAAAATCGGATTGCGGACAAGCAGGCTGAACGGATGAACTATAGTTGGCGCAGGAACAGTTTTTTTGTCGGACACAATTGTAAAAAATTATCAAAATAGGAGAGATGAACATGGAGTATCGCATTGAGCATGACTCGATGGGTGAGGTTAAGGTACCGGCCGATAAGTACTGGGCTGCACAGACGGAACGCAGTCATGAGAACTTTTTAATCGGTGTCGGCATCGAAACCATGCCCAGAGAAATTACACATGCGTTTGGTATCCTGAAAAAAGCCGCTGCGATGGCCAATCATGCACTACGTCCGGATCGCATGACGGATGAAAAACTCAGTGCAATTACTAAGGCTTGTGACGAAGTGATTTCCGGTAGCTTGAATGACCATTTTCCGTTGGTAGTATGGCAGACCGGAAGTGGCACCCAGTCTAATATGAATACCAACGAGGTTATTGCAAATCGGGGAAATGAAATTGCTGGCAAGAAATTGTTGCATCCAAATGATGATGTCAATATGAGTCAGTCTTCTAATGATACATTTCCGACTGCAATGCACATTTCAGCAGTCCTTGCAGTAGAGGATCGGGTGTTGCCGGCGATTGATGAACTGGTAAAAACATTTCGTCGTCTGGAAGAAGAGCATGAAGGAATTGTAAAGAGCGGTAGAACACATCTGCAGGATGCTACGCCAATCAAGTTTTCACAGGAAATCAGCGGATGGCGCACATCACTCGAGCGTGATCGCGAGATGCTCGTTTCTGCGCTGCCGTATCTGAAAACGCTGGCACTTGGTGGTACTGCAGTGGGTACTGGTCTGAATGCTCCAAAAGGTTTTGCAGAAGAAGTGGCAAAGGCGGTTTCAGAACTAACAGGCAAGGATTTTGTAACAGCAGAAAACAAGTTTCATGCATTGACAAGTAAGGATGAGATTGTATTTGCACATGGTGCATTGAAGGCACTGGCTGCAGATATGATGAAGATTGCAAATGATGTGCGTTGGCTGGCAAGTGGTCCCAGAGATGGTTTGGGCGAAATTACGATTCCGGAAAACGAACCGGGCTCTTCCATTATGCCGGGCAAGGTTAATCCAACTCAATGTGAACAGGTGACAATGGTAGCTGTTCAGGTTATGGGAAATGATACTGCAGTCGGCATGGCGGCATCGCAGGGCAACTTCGAGCTGAATGTATTCATGCCAGTTTGCGCATATAATTTCTTGCAGTCTGCACGCTTGCTTGCAGAATCCATCATCTCTTTCAACAAGAACTGTGCAGTGGGCATCCGCGCAAATCGTGAAAAGATGCACCATAATTTGCACAATTCATTGATGCTGGTAACGGCATTGAATCCCTATATTGGGTATGAGAACGCAGCAAAAACGGCTAAAAAAGCGTTCCATGACAATATCTCGCTGAAGGAAGCTTGTGTTGAGCTGGGCTTCCTGACGGCAGAGCGGTTCGACGAAGTGTTCCATCCGGAACAAATGGTCTGAACGAGTGCGCTTAGGGCGCAAAAATTTAGGAAGGAAAGGTAGTTTTTCTATGACATACAGTTATTTTCCGGGCTGTACATTGAAGACCAAGGCAAAAGACTTGGATCATTATGCCCGGATTTCTGCACAGGCGCTTGGCTTTACACTGGAAGAACTTCCGGATTGGCAGTGCTGCGGCGGCGTGTATCCGATGGCGAAAAATGAAATTGCAACGAAGCTTTCGTCTATCCGTGCGCTTGCGAAGGCAAAAGAATTGGGGCAGCCTTTGGTAACCTTGTGTTCCGCATGTCACAATGTCATTAAGCAAGTCAATCATGATATGCAGACAGATAAAAATATTGTTTTAAAAGCAAACAATTATTTGAAACTGGATGAACCATATCATGGTGAGTCTGAGGTGCTTCACTATTTGGAGGTACTGCGAGATAAAATCGGTTTTGATGAGCTGAAAAAGAAGGTGGTTAATCCGCTGACCGGCAAAAAGATCGCTGCGTATTATGGATGCTTGTTGCTTCGACCGGGTAAGACGATGCAGATGGACAATCCGGAGAATCCGAAGGTCCTTGAGGACTTTATCCGTGCGATTGGTGCTACACCTGTGCTATATCCCATGCGTAATGAGTGCTGTGGCGGATATCTGACATTGGACGAAAAGTCAGTAGCAGAATCCAGAAGCAATAAGGTAATGACCAGCGCAAAGGACACAGGGGCAGAAATGATTATCACCGCATGTCCGCTCTGCTTGTACAATCTCCAGAAGAATTCCGGCGTATCAGATCTGCCGGTAGTATACTTTACTGAGTTGCTGGCAGAAGCACTCGGTTTAAAATAAGGAGGATTGGAAATGGCAGATTATAAAGAGCTCGTTTTGACGGCGAGCGGCGTTAATCCGCTCAAGTGTATGCGCTGTGGAAAGTGCAGTGCTACCTGTCCATCATATGATGCAATGGAATATCATCCGCATCAGTTTGTATATATGGTAGAGAAAGGCGATATTGAAAAATTAATGTCTTCAAAATCAATATATACATGTCTTTCCTGCTTTGCCTGTGTAGAACGTTGCCCTCGTGATGTGGAGCCGGCAAAACTGGTGGAAGCAGTCAGACTGGCAGTGATTCGCCAGCAGGGACAGAATCACCTGAAATCGGAGCAGATTCCCGAAATGCTGGACGAAGACTTGCCACAGCAGGCAATCGTTAGTGCATTCCGGAAATACAGCAAATAAGGAGGCATAGAAATGCGGAGAATTGGTGTTTTTGTATGCCACTGCGGTACAAACATTGCAGGTACTGTTGATGTCAAAAACGTTGCTGAAACTCTGGGAAAAGAGCCGGCGGTTGTATATGCAACAGATTATCCCTATATGTGCTCAGAGGCAGGACAAAACATAATTAAAGATGCAATTAAGGAATATAAGCTGGACGGTGTTGTCGTATGTTCATGTTCACCTCGTATGCATGAAGCGACCTTCCGTAAGGCAGTTGGAGCAGCCGGCTTGAATCCATATATGCTCGAAGTAGCAAATATTCGTGAACAGTGTTCATGGATCCATAAAGACATAAAGGAAGGCACAGAAAAGGCGATTATCCTTGGACGTGCAGCAATTGCTAAGGTACAGCTGAATGCACCTTTGATTGCCGGTGAAAGCCCGGTAACCAA
Organism: uncultured Ruminococcus sp.; assembly: GCA_949291345.1. Classification (GTDB taxonomy): domain Bacteria; phylum Bacillota; class Clostridia; order Oscillospirales; family Ruminococcaceae; genus Ruminococcus_C. The sequence continues at coordinate 18,494 of CASEVP010000061.1, read as the reverse complement.
GCGTGCATTAGTGATTGGCGGCGGTATTGCCGGGATTCAGACGGCTTTAGATATTGCAGAAGCAGGTTATCCAGTAGACATTGTAGAAAAAGAGCCAACTATTGGCGGCAAAATGACACAGATCGATAAAACATTTCCTACGCTGGACTGCTCATCTTGTATTTTGACACCGAAGATGGTTGAGTGTGCACAAAATGATAAAATCACTATTTATTCTTACAGTGAAGTAGAAGCAATTACTGGTTTTGTCGGCAATTTCAGTGTGAAGATTCGCAGAAAAGCGCGTTATGTAGATGAAGACAAATGTACAGGCTGCGGTGCATGTACTGAAAAATGCCCGGTAAAAAATATTCCGGATGCATATAATCTGGGATTGAGCAACCGTCATGCAGCATATATTCCATTTGCGCAGGCGATTCCAAATGTTGCTGTTCTTGATGCAGAACACTGCATTAAGCTGACAAAGGGAAAATGCGGACTTTGTTCTAAGGTTTGTTCTGCTGGTGCGATTGATTACGAACAGAAGGAAACTTTTGTAGAAGAAAAGTACGGTGCAATTGTTGCAGCAACGGGTTATAATCCGATTAATATCGACGGTTATGATGAATTTGCATATTCACAGAGCAAAGATGTTCTGACTTCTTTGGAATTTGAACGTATTTTGAAGGCTGATGGGCCCACAGAAGGGCACTTACAGCGTCTGTCTGACGGCAAACAGCCGAAGACACTGGTGTTTGTACAGTGTGTTGGCAGTCGTGAATCTGGTTCTACCCATGGTAATGGTTGCGGCAAAGAATACTGCTCAAAGATTTGCTGTATGTATACGGCAAAACATGCAATGCTCTGTCGCGAAAAGTACCCAGATACAGATGTCTACGTATTTTATATTGATGTTCGTACACCGGGCAAGAATTATGATGAATTCTATCGTCGTGCTGTAGAACAGTATGGTGTACATTATATAAAAGGTATGGTCGGTAAGGTTGCACCACAGGCAGATGGTACACTCGAGGTACAGGCATCGGATCTTTTATCCAATGAACAGCTGCATATCAAGGCTGATATGGTTGTTCTGGCAGCCGCAATTGAGGCAGATAAGTCTGCTCGTCCGCTGGCAACGATGCTGACAGCAAGTATGGATACAAATGATTTCTTTACAGAAGCACATGCAAAGCTGCGTCCGGTAGAATCTCCGACAGCAGGCGTATTTCTTTCGGGCGTGTGCCAGGGACCGAAGGATATTCCGGAGACAGTAGCACAAGCTGGTGCTGCTGCATCAAAAGTAATTGGTCTTTTGGCAAAAGACAAACTGTCCTGTAATCCGTGCGTTGCACATTCAGACGAATTGAAGTGTAACGGTTGTTCGTCCTGTGAAAATGTTTGCCCGTATGGTGCAATTACATATCTGGAAAAGGAATTCCGTGGACCGAATCGTACCACACTTATTCGTCGTGTGGCATCTGTCAATGAGGCAGTATGTCAGGGCTGTGGCGCTTGTACCGTTGCGTGCCCGTCCGGTGCAATGGATCTGAAAGGATTCGCAACCGGTCAGATTATGGCGGAGGTAGATGCAATATGCAAGTAAATCAGGAATTTAGACCAACAATTGTCGCATTCTGCTGTAACTGGTGTTCATATGCAGGTGCCGACTTGGCAGGAACAAATCGCTCAAACTATCCGGCAGACGTTAAGATCATTCGCGTGCCATGTTCTTGCCGTGTGAATCCGCTCTTTATTCTGCGTGCGTTCCAGCGTGGCGCAGACGGTGTGATCATGTGTGGATGCCATCCGGGTGACTGTCACTATACTACTGGTAACTATTATGCACGCCGTAGAATGACATTGCTTTTTTCGATGCTGGACTATTTGGGTATTGAAAAAGAGCGTACCCGTGTAGAATGGGTATCTGCCGCAGAAGGTGCCAAATTTGCAGAGACTATGAATGAATTTGTGGCAACTGTTAAAGCACTTGGCGAGAATAAGAGACTGGAGGATCTGAGATGCAAAGCGAAATGATGAAAAGAGCCTCCGCACTTTTGACAGACGGTACTGTTGTACGAGTACTGGGCTGGGAAAAAGGAGAATTTGGATACGATGCGACACCAGCAGTATTCGAATCTGTTGAGGCGCTGGAAAAGGATTTTGTGTATAATGATTTTTGCGGAAGCAATCTGTCAAAGTATTTGATCAAGCTTTCCCGTGCAGAAGGAAAAACACTGGTTTTCTTAAAGCCTTGTGATTCTTACAGTTTCAATCAGCTTTTGACAGAACACCGTATTAAGCGTGAAAATGTCTATATTATTGGTATCCCCTGCGATGGTAAACTGGATCCGGATGCCGTTCGTGCAGCTGGTGTAGAAGGCATTTTGAGTGCGGTTACAGAAGGGGATAGTGTGAAGGTTGGTACCATGTATGGAGAAGAGATTCTCAGCAAAAATGATTGCCTGCTGGAACGCTGCAAAGTTTGCAAGAGCCACGAAGTGGTAGCATTTGACGAGATGCTAGGAGAAAATGGTACAGTAGATCCGGATTGTGGGCGCTTTGACGAAGTAGAAAAACTGGAATCTATGACACCGGATGAACGATATGCATTTTGGAGAGGCGAATTGTCCCGCTGTATTCGCTGTAACGCATGCCGTAATGTATGCCCGGCATGCAGTTGTGAGCAATGCGTATTCGATAGTCCAACTTCTGGCGTATCTCAGAAGGCTGCTGCGGATTCTTTTGAAGAAAATATGTTCCATATAATTCGCGCATTTCATGTTGCTGGACGCTGCACCGACTGTGGAGAATGCTCTAGAGTTTGTCCACAGCATATTCCTCTACATCTGCTTAACCGGAAATTTATTAAAGATATTAATACATTTTATGGCGAATATCAAGCTGGCGCAGAGGTTGGCAGTCGTGCACCGCTGGTAAACTTTACAAAAGAAGACTGCGAGCCGAATGTGGTATATAAAGGAGGCAGCAAATGATGAAAAAAGTATCTCGTTCGAATCTGGACGCTTTGTTCGCTGCCATTGCAGGATCGAAAAAACTTTATTTACCTGTTGTAGATAGTACTGATGCAAAGAAAACAGCTAAGTATACTGCATGGGAACCAGGAATGGAATATTGTACTGCCGTAAATACTGTTCGTAGTGCAAAAGATTTCTTTTTTCCGCAGGTAGAGCGTCTGGTAGACTTTAAATTAGAAGGTAAAACGATTAAAGTTGAAGACATTCGGGAAGAATGTGAAGATTTTGTATTGTTTGGCGTTCGTGCTTGTGATGCAAAGAGTTTTCAAATTTTGGATACGGTTTATTTGACAGAGCCGATTGATTCCTATTACCAAAATCGTCGGGAACACGGTATTGTAATGACAATGGCATGCAATAAACCAACAGAAACTTGTTTTTGTTCCGTATTTGGTATTGATGCTTCAGAACCAGCAGGTGATGTTAGCTGCTGGATGACAGAGGAAGAAGTGTTTCTTCAGGCAAATTCCGATAAGGGTCAGGCGCTTTTGAATTCTCTATCCATGCTGGAAGATACTGCAGATGATGCAGCAGATGGTATAAAGGAAAATATCCATAAGGTGATGGATAAACTGCCTCTGAAAGATTTGTCGACAGATTCGTTTGGTGGAGATAAGTTGATGGAATTGTTCCGCTCTGAAAAGTGGGCAGGGTTGTCAGAGGCTTGTTTGGGTTGCGGTACATGTACTTTTGTATGTCCGACTTGTCAGTGTTATGATATTCGCGACTTTGACACAGGGCATGGTATACAGCGTTTCCGTTGCTGGGATAGCTGCATGTATTCTGACTTTACAAAAACAGCCGGTGGTCAGCCTCGTCCTACACAGCTTGAACGGTTTCGTCAGCGGTTTATGCATAAGTTGGTTTACTATCCCGCAAATAACGGGGGGACGTTTGGCTGTGTCGGTTGCGGTCGATGCTTGAAAAGTTGCCCGATTTCAATGAATATAGTAAAAGTAATGAAAGCACTGGAGGAGGATCACGAATGAGACAGGATATGTTAATTCCGAAGATCGGCGTTGTTACAGACATTCGTATTGATACTCCGGATGTTAAGACCTTCCGTGTGGTAGGATTGGACGGAAAAAAGGTTTTTGATCATATGCCCGGGCAGTGTGCAATGCTCTCGATTCCGGGCGTTGGTGAGGGCATGTTCTCCATTACTTCCTCACCGACTAATACTGAGTTTATGGAATTTAGTATTAAGAAATGCGGTTGTTTGACAAGCTGGCTGCATATGATGGAAGTTGGACAACAAGTTACTATTCGTGGGCCATATGGGAAATGTTTTCCTGTAGAAACAGAACTCAAGGGGAAAAATTTGTTATTTATTGCTGGTGGTATTGGTCTGGCGCCGCTTCGTTCGGTAATCAATTACTGCCGTGACAAAAAAGAAAATTATGGCTCACTGCATATCATTTACGGCTCTCGTTCCATGGATGACCTAGTAGATTATAAGGAGATCCTAGACGAATGGCAGCAGGATGAAAATGTTCGTGTTGATTTGACTATTGACCGTCCGCAGGAAGGTTGGGATGGCCATGTGGGTTTTGTGCCGAACTATGTTCAAGAACTGCAGCCAGATTTGGATCGTACTGTATTAATGTGCGGTCCTCCGATCATGATTAAGTTTACTTTGGATGGCTTAAAACAGCTTGGATTCCAAGAAGAACAGGTTTATACCACAATGGAACTGCGTATGAAATGCGGTATCGGTAAATGTGGACGCTGCAACATTGGTGATAAATACGTCTGCAAGGACGGACCGGTATTCCGGTTTGATGAGCTGTCCGAATTGCCGAATGAATATTAATGGTAAAGGAGAATTCACATGGAACAGATGGTTAATGTGTTTGTGATGGGCAAGAAATATGAGGTACCTGCCAGCCTGACCATCATGAAGGCTTTTGAATATGCTGGATATAAATTGGTTCGAGGCTGTGGATGCCGTAATGGTTTCTGTGGTGCTTGTGCAACGATTTATCGTGTAAAAGGCGATAGAGAATTACATACTTGTCTTGCGTGCTCTACACAGGTAGTAGACGGTATGTATATTACACAGCTGCCGTTCTTCCCGCTGATCAAAGAAATATATGATATCAATGAAGTAAAGCCGGATGAAACAGTTATGATGAAGACATATCCGGAGATTTATTCTTGTATTGGCTGCAATGCATGTACTAATGCATGTACACAAGAACTGAATGTTATGCAATATATTGCATATGCACAGCGTGCAGAATATGAAAAGTGTGCAGAAGAATCTTTTGATTGCGTGATGTGCGGCGTATGTTCATCCCGTTGCCCTGCTGGCATTTCTCACCCGCAGGTTGCAATGCTGGCTCGTCGTTTGAACGGTAAGTACATTGCACCAAAGTGTAAGCATTTGCAAGACCGTGTTGAAGAAATTGCTGCTGGTAAATGTGAAGATGCAATTCGTGCAATGATGGCACTGGACGATCAGGCAATTCAAGATAAGTATAATACACGTGAAATTGAAAAGTAAGGGAGGACCTGCAGAATGTATACAGAAGAAATGCTGGAATCCATTAAGCTGGTAGAGGCTGCGAGAGCAGAAAATGCGGCAATGGAACCGAGAAGAATGACTGCAGAGGAAAAGGATACCCTGCTAAAGACATATCATCCGGACTATCGTACCGATCAGTTTGATACCATCACTGTAGGACCAAATAAAGGCGAAAAGGCACCAAAAGAACTGGTAAAGCTGCTCCAGTCTGATAGTCGTTTGAAGGATAATTTGCCGGATTTGTCATGTCCAGATTATGAGACAGATGTTTTGATCATTGGCGGTGGCGGTGCAGGTGCATCTGCTGCAATTGAAGCAGACAATGCAGGTGCAAAGGTAATGATCGTAACAAAGCTGCGTATCGGTGATGCGAATACCATGATGGCAGAAGGCGGTATCCAGGCAGCTGATAAACCGAATGACTCTCCGGCACAGCACTTCCTAGACGCATACGGCGGCGGTCACTTTGCAGCAGACAAGGAATTGGTTTACAAGCTGGTAACTGAGGCACCGGACTGCATACAGTGGCTTAATGAACTGGGTGTGGAATTTGATAAAGATGCAGATGGTAATATGATTACTACACATGGTGGTGGTACTTCTCGAAAGAGAATGCACGCTGCAAAGGATTATTCTGGTGCAGAAATTATGCGTACTCTGCGTGATGAAGTACTCAATCGTGAGATTCCAGTTGTTGATTTTACTTCTGCAATTGAGTTGATCATGGATGATAAGGGGCACTGTGCAGGTGCAGTTTTGCAAAATATGGAAACTGGAGAGATTTTGATTGCTAAGGCAAAGGTTGTTATCATTGCAACCGGTGGTGCAGGGAGAATGCACTATCAGGGTTTCCCGACTTCTAACCATTATGGCGCAACTGCAGACGGATTGGTACTGGCATATCGTGTAGGTGCACCGTTATTGTATCAGGATACGCTTCAGTATCATCCAACAGGTGCTGCATTCCCAGAACAGATTTTTGGTGCACTGGTAACGGAAAAAGTTCGTTCACTGGGTGCAAAGCTGGTGAATGTCAATGGTGAAGTATTTATGCACCCGTTGGAAACTCGTGACGTTGCTGCAGCTTCCATTATTCGGGAATGCAAGCGCGGCAATCAGGTGAAGACACCAGAAGGACAGGGTGTATGGCTTGATACGCCGATGATTGAACTGAAGAATGGTGAGGGTACCATTGAAAAGCGTATTCCGGCAATGCTTCGCATGTTTGGCAAGTATGGTATTGATATTCGTAAGCAGCCAATTATTGTTTATCCAACGTTGCACTACCAGAACGGCGGTGTAAAGGTAGGTACTGACAGTCAGACTTGTGTAGAAAACCTGTTTGTTGCAGGTGAAGCGGCAGGTGGAGTACACGGTAGAAATCGTTTAATGGGCAACTCTCTGTTGGATGTGATTGTATTTGGTCGTAATGCTGGTAAGTATGCAGCGGCTAAGGCTAGAGATGTTGTTGTTGGTAATCTGACATTGGATCATGTGGCAAAGTTTGAAAAAGAACTTGCGGATGCAGGTATACAACCGGATACTGTGTCTCCAATGCTTTTGCCTGATTATGCACGTAAGGTAAATGGCTAAGTTAAGAGCATTCTTTAAAAAATAAGATAAATAATGAGCGGAGCCGACTGTGAAAATAACATGGTCGGCTTTGTTTTTTAAAAAAATATATTAGGGTATTGACAAATTGCAGAAAGCCGGGTATAATAAATAACATAAAAGAGAGTAGCTGGCGGGGAAACCTGTTTATGCGGCGTCAATACGGCTGTTTGATACAGCCCGCTTCATATGTAAACGGCGAGACTTTTATGAGACAAATCTGATGGGGTGCTGTCGGACGTTTCGTAAAAGTCTCTTTTTTTGTGCATTTTTGGAAACAACCGCAAAAGCTGCAATAAGAAAGGAATGTTGTGTATGCGTGATTGCTATCGCCAAAATCCAGAGGAATTGTATGAAAAGTTTGAATCAGGACCGCAGGGACTAACATCAGAAGCTGCAAAAAAACATGTGGAACAGTACGGGAAAAATGTCATCGCTGAGGGAAAGAAAAAGCCTACCTGGTTGATTTTTTTGGAGCAATTTAAAGATTTTCTGGTAATCATTCTGATCATTGCAGCATTGATTTCTGCATTCACTGGCGATTTGGAAAGTTTTATTGTAATCATTGCCGTGATTACCATGAATGCGATACTGGGAACAGTACAGACCGTAAAGGCAGAAAAGTCTCTTTCCAATTTGAAAAAGTTGTCATCACCTTCTGCAAAAGTGCTGCGTGATGGACAGAAGTTAGTGATACAGGCAGAAGAAGTCACAGTGGGTGATATTGTGTTATTGGAAGCTGGAGATCAGATTCCAGCAGATGGTCGCCTGATTGAATGTGCCTCGCTGCAGACAAATGAAAGTGCATTGACAGGTGAAAGTACCAATGTTGAAAAAAATATGGATGTCATTGCAGAAGAAGTGCCGCTGGCAGATCGAAAGAATATGGTGTACTCTGGTGGATTTGTCACATACGGACGAGGCAGTTTTATTGTGACTGGCATTGGTATGGATACAGAAGTAGGCAAAATCGCTGCATTAATTCAAAATGCGCAGGCAAGAGAAACACCGTTGCAGAAGACACTAAATCAATTTGGAAAGCGTTTGTCTATTGCCATTTTGGTTATTTGCGCTTTGGTGTTTGTGTTAGAACTTGTGCGTGAGGATACCATTGATTTTCCTGTCGTGATGGATTCATTGATGTTTGCCATTGCGCTGGCTGTTGCAGCAATTCCGGAAGCACTTAGTTCTATTGTTACCATTGTACTTTCATTCGGAACACAGAAAATGTCCCGGGAAAATGCCATTATTCGTAAGCTTCAGGCAGTTGAAGGGTTGGGTTCTGTTTCCGTGATCTGCTCTGATAAGACCGGAACATTGACACAGAATAAGATGACAGTTCGCAAAATTGTGTCGGATCATCATATTATTACAGCAGAAGATGTAAATCCGACTCATGAAGCGGAACGAGAATTGATTTTGGCATCTGTTTTATGCAGTGATGCGACATGTCAGGATGGTACAGAGATTGGTGATCCAACAGAAACTGCATTAATTCGCTTTGCACAAGATCGGGGACTCTCTGATGTACAGATGCGGCAGGAACATGTACGTATCAGTGAATTACCATTTGATTCGGATCGAAAGCTTATGTCTACACTCAATGAATATGCTGGTGGGCGAAAGATGTATACAAAAGGTGCGACGGATGTATTGCTTGATCGTATGCATATCACAGAAGAAGTTAAGCAAGAAATCCGGGAACAAGTGGAAACCCTCTCAGAGCAAGGGCTTCGAGTATTGTGTTTTGCTTCCAAATTGTATAATGGAGATACCTTGCAGATCACAGATGAAAATGATTTAGAATATTTGGGATTAATTGCAGAGATGGATCCACCGCGTGTTGAATCCAAACAAGCTGTTTCAGAGTGTAAATCGGCAGGTATTAAGCCGGTTATGATTACGGGAGATCATATTGTCACAGCATCGGCAATTGCCAAAGAAATTGGCATTCTGGAAAAACCCGAAGAAGCGGTAGAAGGTTCTGCACTCGATGGGTATACAGACGAAGAACTAATCGATTTTGTTGCGAATAAATCAGTGTATGCTCGTGTGACACCGGAACACAAGATTCGCATTGTTCGTGCATGGCAGAGCCGTAATAATATTGTTGCAATGACAGGTGACGGTGTCAATGATGCACCAGCATTAAAGCAGGCAGATGTAGGTGTTGCAATGGGAATCACTGGAACAGAGGTGGCCAAAGATGCTGCTGCGATGATTCTGACAGATGATAATTTTGCAACTATTGTCAAAGCTGTTAAGAATGGTAGAAATATCTATGAGAATATAAAAAAGGCGATTTTGTTTCTTTTGTCCGGCAATCTGGCAGGAATCATTACTGTGCTGTTTTGTTCACTGGCGGGATTGCCAGTACCATTTGCACCAATCCATTTGTTGTTTATCAATTTACTGACAGACTCGCTTCCGGCAATTGCACTTGGTCTTGAACCGCATTCGGATAGTGTTATGAAGAAACAGCCTCGTCCGGCTGGAGAATCAATTTTAACTAGAGACTTTTTGATGCGTGTGGGTTATTCCGGTATTGTGATCAGTGTTGCAACCATTGGTGCATTTCTGCTTGGATATATTTATCAGGGTGCAGGAACAGCAATGACCATGGCGTTTGCAACGCTTTGTATGTCTCGTTTGTTCCATGGGTTCAGTTGTAAGGCGGATGAACCTGTGATTTTTACAAAGCGGTTTTTTAACAATAAATTTGGAATTATGGCGTTTGTTGCTGGAATGGTGCTGATCAATGCAGTGCTATGGATCCCCGGACTGCATGGTTTATTTCAGATTGAAAATGGTCTTTCTGGCGGATTGATTGCTGCCATTTATGGATTTAGTTTTGGCTCTATGATTGTGGTGCAAATTATTAAGAAAATGATTATGATTGTTTGTCATCATAAGGAGAACAAGTAAAAAATTATGCCTCTTTCTGCAGAAAGAGGCATTTTTTATGATGAAATTGTTTCTAAAAGCCAATTTGACGCAAAAATTTTAAACTTCTCTCTAAGATGCCGTTGAGATAAGCAATGAGAATACCGTAATTCGTTTGAGGAATTCCCTGTGATTTTGCTCGATCAGCACGGGATTCCATTTCCCGTTGATTTAACATGCATCCTCCACAATGAATAATCATTTGGTAGGGTGATAAATCTTCAGGAAAATTGTTGCCCGAGGTAAACTCAAAATGAAATTGTTTTCCAGTGTGTACAGTGATCCATTTTGGCAGTTTTACTGTGCCGATATCATGACACTGTCGATGATGTGTGCATCCTTCTGCGATGAGTATGGTACTGTTTTCAGGAAGTTTCTCAAATTGCATGATGCAATTGTAGGACTGTTTCAGTACGCCTTTGTATCGGGCAAATAAGATGGAAAATGAAGTAAGGAAAATATCTTCTGATATGAGATCTTTTACCTGTGCAAATGCTTGACTGTCTGTTACCACTAACTTCGGGGGGTGCCGTAAAGCAGCAAGAACATGGGATAACTGCTGCGGTTGTGTTACAAAACAAACGGCTTGTTTATCTAGAATATCCCTTATCGATTGAACTTGGGGCAAAATCATTCGTCCTTTGGGAGCAGACTCGTCAATAGGTGTTACCAATATGATGATATCTTCTTTTTGAATGGCATTGCCGAAAATGGTGTTTGTTTTTTGGGGTTGGATAGATGTTTGAAAGAGATTCCCTAATTTGTTTTTTAGTACTGCAATACCTTCTCCCGTAATTGTGCTGACAGCAATTGCATGATCGGGGACGGAATCATAAGATGACAAATCCCATTTGTTCCAGACAACCAGCGTGGGTATCTGATTTTTTTTCAGCAGCGATTGAATGGAAATATCTTCTTTTGTCAGCCCCTTTGATGCGTCGATCACAAGTACAGCAATATCCGTGTGTGTAAAAGCCCGTTTGGCCTGCACCATACGCAATTCGCCCAACGTGCCAGAATCATCCAATCCTGGTGTATCAATTAATACAACGGAACCTATGGGCAGCAATTCCATAGCTTTTTCTACAGTATCAGTTGTAGTACCTTCTATTGCAGAAACGACAGATACAGTTTGGTTGGCAAGGGCATTGACCAAACTGGATTTGCCTGCATTTCTCTTGCCATAAAATCCGATATGAATTCGTTCAGAACGGGGTGTTTCATTGAGCGTTTGTTCCATACAATTGCCTTCTTTCTATTTTCATTGGAATCAGAATCGAAAATCTCTCATATTCTTTTGGGCTATATCGTCCAGATATTGTTTTGTTTTTTCCCGAATAAGAGAGTTTGGAATTTGTTCGAAAAGTCTGGGGAGAAGCATCTCTCCAATTTGTTTGGTATACGCAGAGGCATAGTCTTGCAGATATTCCTGTAGGGTAATCAATGCATTTGGATGACAGAAATTCTGAATTTGACCGTTTTTGCAAAATGTCATAAATCGATCACCGGTTCTTCCTTCTCGATAACAAGCGGTGCAAAAGCTAGGAATATATCCAAGTTTCATCAGCCATGCTACAATCTCGTCCAATGTACGCTGGTCACTGACATCGAATTGCTGGGAATTCTCTTTGTTGGTTTCTGGTTTAACATAACCGCCGACACTGGTTTTGGATCCACCGCTAATTTGAGAAATACCAAGCGGCAACAATCGTTCTCTAACTGACTGATTTTCTCTTGTAGAAATGATCATTCCGGTGTAAGGAACGGAGATGCGAATAATGGCACATATTTTTGCGAAAGTATCATCGTCGATGCCATTGTCAAAATCGTCAGGATTAATGTCATCGGCACGCTTGATGCGAGGAATACTGATGGTATGTGGTCCGACGCCGTGAACAGCTTCCAGATGTTCTGCATGCATAAGCAATCCTACGAGCTCATAGGGATAATTTTCTAGACCAAACAAAACCCCAAGCCCAACGTCATCAATTCCTCCAGCCATAGCTCGATCCATCGCTTCGGTATGATAAGCATAATCATGTTTTGGACCTGTCGGATGAAGTTTTTCATAGGATTCCTTATGATATGTTTCCTGAAAAAGAATATAGGTACCAATTCCTGCGTTTTTTAACATATGATATTCTTCTTCTGTGGTGGCGGCAATATTGACATTGACACGGCGTATGGCACCATTTTTGTGGCGAATGTGATAAATGGTGTTAATGCACTCTAAGATATAAGAAATCGGATTGTGAACAGGATCCTCCCCCGCTTCAATGGCAAGACGTTTGTGTCCCATATCCTGTAGGGCGGTGACTTCTTTTATAATATCTTTTTGTGTGAGTTTTTTTCGAACAATATGTTGATTTTGGGAATGGTAAGGGCAATAGACACAACCGTTAATACAGTAATTGGAAAGATACAACGGTGCAAAAATAACAATTCGATTGCCATAAATGTCCAATTTGATTCGTTTTGCTAATTTTTCAATGGCTTTTGTGATTTTGGGGTCGCTGTTTAACAATAGTACGGCAGATTCTCTGTGGGATAGCCCCTTTTTTTGCGCAGCTTTGGCTAAAATTTCCGTGCATAGTGAGCTGTCATCTGCATGGGCTTTAGCAAATGCTAAAGTATCCATGATCTCTGCGTGATTAATAAATGTCTCTGCTTGTTGTGATTTTGGATTATACAACTTAAATCCCCTCTTTATTTAGAATCATTCTTATTATACCATGTGATTTGATATTTGTCAATTTTGATAAATTCGACGAATGCAATTAAATAAAACGCCAAAACTTAGTATTCTATTGACAAAAATATAGGAATAGTGTATAATAATTACATAGAATTTTGGATTGCATCAGTATACTTTGTAAAAAATGAAATTAGATGCAAAATTTGAGAAAGGAAATGTGTTATGAAACGATTTTTAAAAAGAATCGGGAATATTGGAGTTGCTGCAGCATTGGTATTTGGTGTGGTACAGGCGATGCCGGTATCTGTTGTTACGGCAGAAAGTCCTCTGTTTTCTGCGGAATGTGAGGATTTGGAGATAAAAGATGCCACTGTAACGACAGATGTTTATGGACAGGAATATCCTGGATACACAGGTGACGGATTTGTATGGGTAACAAACGGCGGAACAATGACATTTACGGTTGATGCACCGAATACTGGTATGTATCGCCTTATGACAAAATGTATCATGTATTTAGGAAATTCGGGAGAAAGCCGCGAAGCGCAGATTAATGTGACACGTTCGGATGGCAGCACATGGACAAAGACTGTTAAGATTTCTTATACTGACACGTGGAATGACTATAGCTGGGGAGATATTAAACTGATAGAAGGAGAAAACACTATTACATTTGGTGCAGGATGGGGCTATTGTTTGTATGATAGTGTAGAGTTGACGCAAACGCCGCCGCCTGATTATAGTAAGGCAACCGATACGTTGATCGATGCAGAAGCAACATCGGAAACTGTGGCATTGATGAAATATTTAAAGAGTGTATATGGTTCACATATTATTTCTGGACAGCAGGAAATATATGGAGGCGGTAATGATGGTGACTCCGAATTGGAATTTCGATATATAGAGGATAACACCGGAAAGTTGCCGGCAATTCGCGGATTTGATTTTATGAACTATAATCCGCTATATGGCTGGGAAGATGGTACAACAGAGCGTGTTATCCAGTGGGTAAAAAATAATCCATATTCGGAAACAGGTGTGGGAATTGCAACAGCGAGCTGGCATATTAATGTGCCGATTGATTTTGAAAATTATGAAATTGGTGATTTAGTAGACTGGACAAAATGTACGTATAAAAATAGTCAGGCATCCAATGGTACTTTTGATACAAAGAATGCTGTAATTGAAGGTACAAAGGAATATGAATATTTCCAGATGGCAATGGAAGATTTGGCAGAGCAGTTGAAAATTTTACAGGACAATAATGTGCCTATCATTCTTCGACCGCTGCATGAGGCACAGGGGAACGAGGGAAATTACAGCGATGGTACAGCTTGGTTCTGGTGGGGTGATGACGGTCCGGAAGTTTACAAAGAACTATGGAAATTATTGTATACCACACTGACAGACAAGTATAATCTTCATAATATCATCTGGGAATATAACAGCTATAATTATGCAAATTCTGATACATGGTATCCTGGAGATGAATATGTAGATATTGTTGCTTATGACAAATACAATTGTGATTATAATCGAGATGATGGTCTGAGTAGCGGTACTCCAAATTTAAGTGCAATTTCATCGATCTACAATTATTTATATGAATTAATTGATGGAGAAAAAATGTTGGCTATTTCAGAAAATGATTCAATTCCGTCTGTAGAAAATTTACAGGTAGAAAACGCTGGATGGTTGTATTTTTGTCCATGGTATGGCGATCATCTGATGGCAAGTCGGTATAATAGTGTGGAAAATTTAAGCGAGATGTATAATAGCGAATACTGTATTACATTGGATGAATTACCGGTTGATTTGTATAGTGGTAGTACGGAAACGCCGGAAACTACCACGACGGTGAAAGAAACTACTACAACAGTGGATATGACAACGACTGTTGAAGAAACCACGGTGAGTGCAGAAGAAACGACAACAACAATGACAACGACTGTAACCGAAGGTGTGGTATTATATGGGGATGTAAATCAGGACGGCAGAGTGGACATCACTGATGCAGTTATGCTGAATAAGGCGATTGCGGATACAATTATTCTCAATGCAGAAGCAAGTCGAAATGCGGATTGTTATTTGGATAATGAACTTAGTACTAACGATGCAGCAGCACTTCTGGAATTTTTAATCCAGCTGGTTGATGCACTACCGAAAACAAAGTAAAAAGGCATTTTGCGAAAAATTACGTTGATGTCGAATGGGAGAAAAAAGGGGCTGTTGTACCAATTATAAGGTACAGCAGCCTCTTTTGGTTGCAATTTTTCCATTGAGTGAGAATAATTATGGCGTAGTTGTTGATAAAATGCTTGAAGTAGAAGTGGCAACAGCTGGAGTAAAACTGTATTGTATGGCTTTGCCGTTTTGGTATTGTATCAATTTCGCAAGATATACCACGTCTGCCGTGTTGATAGTACCATCATGGTTGGCATCACCATGAAGAAGATCTGTTTTACTGGATTGTACCAATAGATGTTCAATATCAGCAATTCCGATCCGCATATCGCCGTTAATATCTCCGGGAACATGCACGATATGGAATGGGTGTACTGCAACTACGTTGTAGCCTTTTTCTGTGCTTTTTTCATCACCGAGGTATTGTATGTACCTGGAACCAGTATCTAATAGATATAGCCGTTCTTCCATAATGTTCGCTTTGTCTACTAGAACATAATGGTCACTGCCTGAAGCTGTAGTCATTTGCAATACAATAGCATATTCATCTTTATCTTGTAATTTTGAACAAATTTCGTATGTCATATCAATTCGTTCTTGTATTGAACCCGTAAGCCATATGGGATCTTCTTTTGTCAAATAATCTTTGTAAACTTCAGCTACATTATCCATCTTTTTTCCTTTTCCTTCTAATACAGAACGAGTAAATTCCGTATAATAAGTATAGGAATCTGATAGTGCTGTGATATTTTCTTCGGAAAAAATCGGAAAGTTGTAGCGAACAGCTAGTTTAGCCAGTGCATAATTAAGACAGCCATCAGCATCAATCGCAGGGGTGTTAGTGTCAGGTACGGCAAATTGCATCCAATTTTCGTATGAAGCTGCTGCTGGTAATGCTGCACTTCCGCCAGGCTGAAATTCTTCTGCGTATACAGAAAGCGCAATACGTCCGGATGATACAGTGATACTAAAGATAAAACAAATCAACCAAATGGCAATTTTCCTCATAGGGGACCTCCTTGTTTGTCCAATGATAATAATAAGTATATGCAGAATATTGAAAAAAAGACCATTACATAAAAAAATACGATGAGGCAGCTTAAATATCGTTTTTAATTCTTGTCTATTTTCTCTACGATATTGACTTTTTTAACATATGATATTTTTTTAAAAAAGTCAATTCAAAAAAATTGGAAATAAAAAAGTCAAAAAAGGAGAAAATAAATGGGATATAGTGATACATGAATATGGGAAATCTTAAAAAAGAATAAGAGAAATGGGTAAATCATAAATAAATTAGAAAAAATAAAAAGGGAATCTTTTCAAATGGCAAAAGATGTGGTATAATAGGTATACGAAAGAAAACGATTAAGAGTGGGCATAGAGAAAGGAACGGAAAAATAAAAGGGAGATATGCTTATTTTTTCGTGAAATCATTGCATAGGGATGCAAGCTGGTTCTGGTTTTTGATATATAGTGAATAGTGAAAAGAAGGTAGGAGTAAAAGCATGACGGAAACGGAATGTATATTATGGAAGAGAAAGGCATTTAAGAAGTATTTTAGCCAATTAAATGCTGAGCAGCAAAAGGCTGTGTTTGCAGTCAAAGGTCCAGTTTTAGTTTTGGCAGGAGCAGGAAGCGGAAAGACAACAGCAATCATCAATCGCATTGTCAATATGTTGTATTTCGGAAATGGCTATGAAGAAGCAAATGCATTTTTAATGGAAGAAGATGAAAAATGGTTGCAGGACTATGTTGCGGGAAATGTACCGTTTGACTTGGAGCGTCTCCGGGAAATTTTGGCAGTTTGTCCCATCCAACCGTGGAAGATACTGGCAATTACATTCACTAACAAAGCAGCGGAGGAAATGCAGGTTCGATTGGCGGGGGCGGTTGGCGAGGAAATGGCATCTCAAGTACATGCGTCCACGTTTCATTCGGCATGTGTGCGGATTTTGCGAAGAAGTATTTCCGTTTTAGGTTTTGACAACAATTTTGCGATTTATGACACCGATGATGCGAAACGGTTGATGAAAGCTTGTTTGGAAGCTTGCAACATATCTGAAAAGCAATTTCCACCGCGTATGGTATTGCATGAGATAAGTATGGCAAAGGATGCTATGGTGTCACCAGAACAGATGCTGGAAGATGCCGGAAGCGATTATCGCATGACTGTCATTGCAAAATTATATCAGGACTATCAGAAACGTTTGTATCAATCCAATGCAGTGGATTTTGATGACATTATATACTTGACGGTTAAATTGTTTCAAGAATATCCAGAAGAACTCGAAAAATATCGAAACAAATTTCAATATGTACTGGTAGATGAATATCAGGATACAAATTATGCCCAATATGCATTGATTTCGCTGTTGACAAAGTCAGAACGAAATTTGTGTGTGGTAGGGGATGATGACCAGAGTATTTACCGATTTCGTGGTGCAACAATTGAGAATATTCTGGGGTTTGAGCGAGAGTTTCCGGATTGTAAGGTGATTCGATTGGAACAGAATTACCGTTCTACACAGACAATCTTGGATGCCGCAAACAGCGTGATAGCAAATAATCTTGGACGAAAAGAAAAACGTTTGTGGACGGAGCTCGGAACCGGTTCTAAAATTATATGGTATCAGGCCATGGACGAGCAGGGAGAAGCAGGGTATGTGGTTTCTTCTATTTGCAGGCAAGTAAAAAATGGGGGCAAATATGGTGATAATGCAATTTTGTACCGTATGAATGCCCAGTCAAATATGTTGGAGCGAGCATTGGTGCGCGAAGGAATTCCTTATCGAATTTATGGGGGAATGCGCTTTTATGAACATAAGGAGATCAAGGACATCATTGCTTATATGAGTATTGTGGATAATCCCAATGATATGGTACGTTTTGAGCGTATTGTCAATGAGCCAAAAAGAGGCATTGGTAATGCGACAATAAATATGATACGGGAAATCTCACAGGATTTGCATTTGTCCCCTTTAGAAGTGATGCGTGATGCAAATCATTATCCGGTACTTTCAAAAAAAGTAGTGGTACTGCAGGAGTTTGCAGCAATGTGGGAATCTTTGATTGAAGCTGCTAAAATATATACACTAGAGGATTTTCTGGATATTGTACTAGAGCAAACGGGCTATGGAGAAGCATTACGAGCGCTGGGAGATGAGGGCACTTTTCGTCTGGAAAATATTGAAGAATTAAAAACCTCAATTGTAACATATGAGGAGGAAAGTGATGAGCCTTCTCTTAGTGCATTTTTGGAAGAAATTGCATTGTACATGGATGTGGACAAATATGAACCTGGTGAGGACGTTGTCATGTTGATGACAGTGCACTCAGCAAAGGGACTGGAGTTTCAGAATGTGTATCTGGTTGGTATGGAGCAGGGAATGTTTCCAGGGGTACGAAGTATGGAGTCTCCGACACAATTGGAGGAGGAACGACGTTTAGCATATGTTGCACTGACAAGAGCAAAGAAAAATCTAACCATTACGACGGCAACAAACCGAAGATTGTT
>CASEVP010000060.1 GCA_949291345.1 uncultured Ruminococcus sp. | reverse complement strand
AAGAAGCATAAAACGGAACATCCGGAAAAGCTTTTTGAACATCTTCTGGTGTTATCCATTCTTCGGGATTATCGGTTTCGCTGTTGTCCACATCAAACATAGCACAGTCTGACTGAATATAATTGCTTTTCTTTCTGTAGTTATCCTTATATTCTGCACAAACGTGGTCATAGGCAACAGCTTTTTTCAAATCCTCCGTATTGAATATGACCAGTTTGTTCGGATATTTTGCATTCTTTGCGTTCTGACGAACAGTATTATAGTATAAAGTCATATAAAAGTTGTTCATAGTAATACCTCATATATGACCATTCATTTTTATACATAGCGATACACATAGCTATCAGGAGTTTTGCGGCAGTTTAAAGCAAGGAGTATAATTTCATATACTGCTTTTAAAACTTTCAGCAAACCCGATTGCAGTATGTCTGCATTGAAATTATAATGTGAAATACGAATAAGTGCTTGTCCTTTGCATAAAATAAAAAAATGAATGGTCGCTCTCAAGTTTTTTGCGAATAACATTCATTTATAATAATTCGATAACTATACATAGGAACGTGAAATACGCGTTTTTTTTGCGACTTCCCGTTGCGTTAGAGGAGCAGATCCGTATAGACCATATCGATGTATTAAGATTTGTGCTTCACGAGGCTCTAGACTTTGCTGTAAATACAGATATAGTTGTTTGGACTGCATCAATGTATCTACTGTTTCAGGGAGATTTGTTCCATCATCAATAATGTCCATAAGAGTTAGTTGATTGCCATCACCATCGGTTTCAATGGGTTCCCCCATAAAGATTTGATCGGCATGTTTTTTTTGGGCACGAAAATACATAAGGATTTCATTTTCAATGCATCTACTAGCGTAGGTGGCAAAACGGGCTCCTTTTTGGGAATCAAAAGAATCTACGGCTTTGACCAGCCCAACTGTGCCGATGGAAATAAGTTCTTCTTGTTCCTGTTGAGGAACGCCATATTTTTTAACAATGTGTGCAACCAGACGCATATTGTGAAGAATGAGTTTTTCTCGTGCCGGTTTGTCTCCACGTGCCATGGCTTGAAAGCAGTTAATTTCTTCCTGCTTGGAAAGCGGTTTGCGAAATGAACCTGGTGTTCCTACATGGAGGAAAAAGCATAAAAGCTGTTGCAATATTTGGAATATCATCGAATCACCTCGAATGATTCTATGTGAAAAAAAAAGAATTTAGAACGAAATTAGAAAGAGAGAAGGAATAATTTTCAGTATGGAGTGCTCTGTTGTATTAATTCGATCGATGAAGTGCTGGATGGAGATACAATTGGATGACTCGGAATTTTTCTGCTCAATAATGATCTTCCGCAGAAAATTTTTGACATTTGTCGTGTAACAACTGATGAATCAAGGTTTGATTCTGAAGAAGGGCACTGTAGTGGGTTTCACTTTTATTGAGCAATATTATAATAAAGATTAACAAAAGAGTATGACTCTGAGAGACAGTTTTTAAAAAAGGTCAAAATTCGAATTTTAGTCACAAAATACAAACGGGTGTAGATCGTGAATCGCATTTGGTATATCGTGCGAAAACAATGTATGTAAATAAACATGATGTCATTGTTGCCAGCAAACTGATGCATGTTGAAGAAGAAATGTTTAATGGGGATAGTGGGTGGTATATCGTTGCAGAAAAACTTCCGAAAAAATTGGAAAAATGAGCAGAGAAAGAAAATCAAACATATTATTTGCACGAAACTTCTCTATCAAAAAGCTCTTCAAAAGTAGACAGTATGTTGCAAAAAAGAGAACATAAGAATTCATCTGTCCGCTGCAAAGAAAATAGGTATTTGCAGTTGTCGAATCCCTATTCAGATATTGGAAAACCAGATACAGAGGTCGGTGAAATCGAACTGCAAAACATTGTATGCTGTTCGCATTTTCCAATCTGTATCTGGTTGCCAAAAAATCCCTGATGGTCTAATTGTGTAAGACTTGTAAAACGAATTAAATATAAATTCCATATGATGCTCAGCTCTTTTGCTGGGTGATTTTCTCTTTTAATCTCCCCATATTGGCATATATGGGGCATTGTCTTAGACAATAGTTTTTAAAACATGGTGAAAAAATAGAATAAACTGTTGCTTTAGAGAATTTATGGATTTATTCATCTTTAGGGATTTTTCCATCATTTGCAATTAATTCGTCTAAAAGAGAAGCAGCAGTTTCCACAAAGCGAATGCAGGGACGTATTTTGTAATATGTTTCTGTCCGTGGCAGAGGATCCTGTTTGAGCTTGCCTGGAAGAGATTGTAACAATTCCCTGCAAATTATCGTATCGTGTATCTCTTCAAAACGTGATGCAAGGTATCGTATTCTGGCGTAATGTTCTTTTTTTTCGTCATAATTTTCCGGAGAATAGTATCCGAATAGTGCACCTGCGACAATAAACATTCCTGTTACAGCCCCGCAAGTATTGCGAAGTCCACCCATGCCGCCACCAAGAGAGGAAACTAGTTTTGTTGCTTTATCCAATGGTAATCCCATTTCTTCGTGAAATGCACCAGTCACAGCTTGTGCGCAGTTATAACCTTTCCGAAATAAATCTCTGGCTAGTGCCGTATGCTCCATTTTATCATCTCCTGTTATATTGAGTTATTGCTTTTTTCTGCGACTGCAGTTTTATAATAAATTTATTTTTCTAAAAGTCAATGCTACACAAAGAACAGACGGCGCATTATTGTGCCGTCTGTATTTGGTGTTGGTCGTTTTGTGCAGTATAAATGAACTTTCAATATGATTATAACATTATAGATAGATTCTGTCAACTTTCCAATTCAATAGAAGAGGAAGCTTGTGCTTTTTCCAATCGTTCGTATGCCTGTGCATAGAAATATTCCTGTGAGTTAATCAGCGGCTCACTTTCTTCTGCATGAATATAAGAACCATCTGGTTGCTGCACTCTTGCTTTAACATTATCCGACATCATGATATCGAACATTTCCAGAATTCGATGTTTAATCTCCTCATCATAGATCGGTGCAGCGACTTCAACACGCCGCCTCGTGTTGCGTGTCATCCAGTCTGCCGAAGAGATATATACATGGCAATTGTCATGAGCACCAAAAATATAAATTCTTGTATGTTCTAAAAACCGTCCAACAATGCTGCGTATTGAAATATTATCTGTTTCACCTGGAACACCTGCAATAAGGCAGCTGATACCACGGATAATCATTTCAATTTTCACACCAGCTTTGGATGCCTCGATCAATTTTTCTATCAGATATTTGTCGGTCAGAGAATTGATTTTAATACCGATATAAGCTGGTTGATGATTTTGAGCAAGCGCAGTTTGTTCGTCGATCATGTCGGCAAGTTTATTTTGTAGACATTTGGGTGCAACCAGTAGATGTTCAGTGTGTTCCACGGTTTGCCCCAGGCAGAGCGCATGAAAGACACGATTTGCCTCCAAACCGATTTCGTGATTTGCTGTCATCAAAGAGTAGTCCGTGTAGATTGCAGAAGTCTTTTCGTTGTAATTACCGGTACCTACTTGAGTAATGTAGGAAATCTCATTGTTTTCTTTTTTGGTGATTAGGCACAATTTGCTGTGGACTTTTAAATTATCCAGACCATAAATGATACGGCAACCCGCATCTTCCAGTCTTCGAGACCATTCAATGTTGTTTTCCTCGTCAAAACGTGCCCGAAGTTCGACCAAAACTACAACATCCTTGCCGTTTTCTGCTGCTTCAATTAACGCTTCTACAATCTTACTGTTGGATGCAACACGATAAAGTGTCATCTTAATAGATACCACTTGAGGATCGTTTCCAGCCTCGTGCAACAGTGTAAGGAATGGACGGATGCTCTCGTAAGGAAATGTGAGGAAACGATCTTTTTCTTCTACCTGCTCCATCATGGTTTTGTTAGTGTTGCGCCAGTCTGGTTCTTGAGGCACACGTCTCTGGTAAAATAGGCATTTATTATGACGCAGCATATCTCGTACGGTAGAAAGTACCGAGAGATTAAGCGGTGCTTCTGAATAGAATACTTGTTCTTCCGTTAGATGTAGATAGTCACAGAGTGTGCGTATGACGGCGGTATCCATTAGTCTTGAAAATTCTAACTTAATAGGACAGAGCTTACGTCTTTCCCGAATCAGCTGTTCCATTGCTTCCCGGTAATCGCATTCTTCTTCCATTCGTTCGTCTGGTTCGATATCCGCATTGCGTATGATGCGGATCAAAGATTTGCTCTTAATGGTGTGACGAGAAAAGATCTCTGGTACAAAATGCAAAATCAGTTCTTCCGCTAAGATGAAACGATTTTTTCCAGTGGGAAGCGAGACGATCTTCGGAAATACACCGCTGCTACATGGAACAATACCCAGTTTTTGTGTTCCCTTTTTTTCTAGAACAACGACCGCATATATGGACTTGTTTTGTAAAAATGGAAATGGCTGTTTTTTCCCAATGATCTGCGGGGAGAGCAGAGGCTCAATTTCTGCTTTAAAATATGCTTCCAGCCAGTTTGCCTCTTCTACTGTAATGGTGTGGAAATCAACAATATCAACGCCTTGCATGCTCAGTTCTGCGCGTAGATCTTCATATACATCGTCTTTGTCACGAAGCAACTCTTTTACCCTTGCGTAGATCGCTGTGAGCTGTTCTTTGCATGTCATGTAAGTTTTGTTTTCCCGAAAATCCGGGTCTTCACACATTTGGTCGTAGAGAGAACCACAGCGAACCATGAAAAATTCGTCTAAATTGCTTTGAAAAATAGACAGAAAAGACAATCTTTCACACAGTGGATTGTTCTCATCTTTGGCTTCTTCTAAAACACGCTCATTGAATTTCAGCCAGGAAAGTTCCCGGTTGTCATAGCATGCTTTCATCATTTGAATCCCTCCAACTAATAAAGACTAATTTTATTTTATGATGATTTCTATAATTTTATCCGAAAAAAGCAAGTTAACAGTGTAATTTCTGTATGCTATTTCCATTATAAAAGATTATGTTTTTTTTTAACATCTTAAATGCGTAAATAATATGTTACGTTTATGTAAATACGCAGCTTATCGAGTTAACTAGAATTTAACATGCCGTTAGAATTTTTTCGCTTGTATAAGCGGTAGAAATTGTCGTATAATAGTAAAACAAACTTTTGCAGATGAAAAATCGGATGCAGTGATAGGATGGCAAGAAAAATGAATTATGCAGTAATAGATATTGGATCCAATACCATACGGATGGTGGTATATCAAACAAAAGGTACTACATTCCAACAAATTTTTTCGCAGCGGTATATGGTTGGACTGGTACGGTATATTGAAAGTGGTATTTTGACTCAAGAGGGAATTCAAAAAGCATGTCAGATACTGCTGCGGTACCGTGATTTGTTGGCAGCATTTCAAATTGAGGAAACATATGTATTTGCAACGGCGTCGCTGCGCAACATTGATAATACCCAAGAAGCCGCGGATCAAATCTTTTTTTCAACCGGATATGCAGTCGATGTCTTGTCTGGTCAGACGGAGGCATATCTGGATTATTATGGTGTTTTATGCGAAACGTTTTTAGAGAAATGTTTATTGTTCGATATCGGTGGGGGGAGTACAGAACTTGTAATGGTGGATCATGATGGACCTGGTATCATTGAATCACTGCCGATAGGTTCTCTTTTGTTGTACCGGGCATATGTTAAAAAAATTTTCCCAAAGAAAAAAGAATGTGAAACAATCACCGCAAGGATACAAAAAGAACTTCGGAAGCGAAAAATTTATTGTCTGCCGGCGAACATGGGAATTTGCGGTGTAGGTGGTACAGCAAGAGCGATACTGCAATTGGCACAAGTACAGCAGGCACTATCGGAAACACAGCAAACCATTACGGTTTCCCAATATCAGAAATTAAAAAAATTGCTTTGGAAGAAAAATGCCGCTGCGAGAGAACTTTTGATGCAAGTATGTCCAGACAGACTGCACATGATTTATCCGGGATTATTGCTGATTGATGAATTAGTAAATCTATCTCATTGTGAGACTATTTTTATAAGTAAGTATGGCGTACGGGAAGGATATCTGAAACGAGAGCTGATGCGAAAGCAAAAACAGCAGAAATGTGCTAATGGGAAAAATGGCGAGTCGAAATAGCATTAGATTGTAAAATTATTATACTATTGATTGTATAGATAATATGACAATGCATTATGGATAATAATATTAAAATGGGTTGTTTTGTTATAATGTTTCATTGTTTGAGTGAGATTCTTTTGTAATGCGATTAAAAATCATTTGATAGCCGTTGCATCCATCTTTAATTGCGCGATTGACACGGCTGATTGTGGCAGTACTTGCGCCGGTTTTTTCTACTATTTCATGAAAAACGTATCCTTCATGGAGCATTTTGGCAACTTTTAGTCGCTGTGCCATTGCATTTAATTCCTGATAAGTACACAAGTCTTTGAAAAATGCATAACATTCTTCCGTGTTTTGCAGTGTGAGAATTGCTTCAAACAGTGCTTCTTGATCTATTTTTTGCTGCTCTAATTTCATGAAGTCATTAGATCCTTTCACTCTGATTTTTTATACATATTGTACCATATTTCAAAAAAAATGTAAATAGAGATAGGTACATGTATCATTTTTTTGGCATATTTCACAGATTTGTATTTTTATTTTTGACATTATTAAAAAGAAAAGCAATACTATTTTAACGAAAGAAAATAGTATTGCTTTTTTATAATGTTATATTTTTATTACCTTTATATGGTTGTATTAGATATCCTGCAATGCATCATATCCGGTTTCACCAGTACGAATTTTGACAGCATCTTCTACGTCATATACGAAAATTTTTCCATCGCCGATTTGACCAGTATACAAAACTTTCTTTACTGCTTCAATTAGTTTTTCGGGCGGAATCTTTGCAACAACAGCTTCGACTTTTACCTTGTTCAGCAATTTTGTACTTTCTGTTTTAACACCACGATAATACGAAACGTTGCCTTTTTGTGCACCATACCCCATTACATTGGTAACGGTAATTCCGTTGACACCCATAGAGGAAAGTGCTTTTTGCAGTGATTCCAGCTTTTCGGGATTGCAGAGGATCGAAACCTTTGTGAGTTTTGCCTTGCCGCTCAATGGCTTCATAATCATTTCCGATTCCGGAATGGTGATACCGTTTGCTGCTGCATCAGCGGCATCGGATGCCATAGCAACAGTAGATGGCATAAAGTCTGCATAAGCGGACGGGAGATTGTGTTCTGTAGCATCAAGACCAATGATTTCTTCTTCAGCAGATGCACGCAAACCAATTGTTTTTTTGATAATCAAGAAGGTGATAAAGATGGTAACAGCTGTCCATGCTAAGATACAGATTATACCGAGCAATTGTGTGCCCAGCAGTGCGAATCCACCACCATAAAAGAGACCTGTGTAAGAATCGTTGCCCGGTGCTGATGTAGTAGCAAACAGACCAACGGCGATGATACCCCAGATACCATTCAAGCAGTGTACGGCAACGGCGCCGACAGGGTCATCTACGTGGAGAACATGATCGAGGAACCAGACACCAAAGCAAACCAATAAACCAGAGACAATGCCGACACCAGCAGAACCTGCCGCATCCAAGACGTCACATCCGGCAGTAATGCCGACCAGACCGGCCAAAGAAGCGTTTAGACACATAGAAACATCAGGTTTGCCATACTTGAGCCAAGTAAAGATCATGCAGACAAATGTTGCAATTGCCGGCGAGACGGTAGTGGTTAAAAAGATAGAACCTAGTTGAGAAACCGAAGTTGCGGCAGCACCGTTGAATCCATACCAGCCAAACCATAGAATGAATACGCCAAGTGCACCAATAGTCAGCGAGTGTCCCGGAATCGCATTGACTTTCACTTTTCCATCTTTGCCTTTGGTAAATTTACCGATACGTGCACCCAGCATTGCAGCGCCGATCAGGGCAGATAGACCGCCGACCATGTGGATGACACCGGAACCAGCGAAGTCGTGGAATGGAGTTTCAAGCTGTGACAACCAGCCGCCTCCCCATACCCAGTGTGCTTCAACTGGATATATCACAGCAGAAATCACTGCCGAATAGATACAATACGAAATGAATTTAGTACGTTCTGCCATAGCACCGGAAACGATGGTAGCAGTGGTTGCACAAAATACCAGATTGAATACAAAGGAAGACCAGTTAAAATTTGCATAATCCGAGAAAATATCAAAACCTGGTTTACCGATCAAACCAATAAAATCTTCTCCGCAGAGAATACCAAAACCAATAATAATGAACACAACTGTACCAATACAGAAGTCCATTAGATTTTTCATAATAATGTTGCCAGCGTTTTTCGCTCTGGTAAAGCCAGCCTCTACCATTGCGAAACCGCACTGCATAAAGAATACCAGTGCAGCACCAACAAGGAACCAAACGCTGAATACTTCGCCGCCGATCATTTCCAAAATTGTCGTTTCTTCCATGATAATGCACCCCTTCATGATGTTAAATTTGTAACAGTGGTACCTCTCTGTTACAGAATATGCTATATCCATTTTGATATAACAAAATCCAACGAAATAATTGCTCGTATTTGTACACTAAAATTATTTGGATTGTTTTTGCTATTTCAAACACGGATATAAAAAACAGCAAAGGTGCCGAACATCTTGTGCTCCAGCGCCTTTGCTGTTTATGTTATTCAGTATATCGGATTGTGAGAAATTTGTCAAGTATTTTTTGGGTGATATCCGATAGTTCTTGAAAAGAAAATCTTTTTTTGGTGTTTACTTTTTTTAATAAAAAACAGTAAAAATTATACTTTCATGTCCAGTGCTTTAAATGACAATCGGTTTATTTTTTGGAATCAAAAGAACTTGTTAGAATTTGGGCAGTATTTCTTAAATAGTCCATATCCAGTGATGCTAATGTTCCGTTGTCACAGGCGGAAGCCACTTTGGGATCAAGAGGAATGCGTTCCAAAACTGGAACATTGGTACCGTCAACCGCATCATCAGAACCAAATAGTGGAATTTCTTTTCCACAGTCGGGACATTTTAGAAAACGCATATTTTCTACCATACCAAGAACAGGAATATTCATTTTTTGAGCCATAGCTACAGCTTTCTGTACGATCATGGAGACTAGAGACTGCGGTGTGGAGACGATGATAATCCCGTCAAGGGGAAGACTTTGAAAAACAGTCAGAGGAACGTCTCCAGTTCCTGGGGGCATATCGACAAACATATAGTCTACTTCACCCCATTTGACTTCCTCCCAGAATTGTTTTACCACACCGGAAATGACTGGTCCACGCCAGAATACTGGGTCAGTTTCATGTTCCAGCAGGAGGTTCAGCGACATAATTTTAGTACCGTCTTCAGCAAGATAGGGAAGCAAATTTTGCTCATCGGTTTTAGCATGATCGTGGATACCGAATATTTTTGGAATAGATGGACCGGTAATATCAGCGTCCAAGATTGCCGTATGGTATCCCAGACGGCGTGTTTGGATTGCTAAAAGGCTGGTTACTAGTGATTTACCTACCCCGCCTTTGCCACCGACAACGCCGATGACATTATGGATTCCTTTTGTATTTTGGATTGCACGTTCATTTTGTTCTTTTTCTTGACAGCCTTCACTTGAGGAACAAGAACTGCACTGATGGTTACAATCAGACATTTTCAAAAACTCCTTTCCATTCGTTGCGTTTCAAACGTCTTGAAACCTATGGGTGTATTATACCACAATTTCACTAAATTAGCAAGACCTCTGTTATACTTCTATTTTTGTTATACCTTGAATATGGAAAAATTGTAGATTTCCTTTTTGTATTTCATATTTTGCGAATTGCTGTAACCGCTGTGCCGGCGTACCGGATTGAATTCGAAAATGATTCATCAATTTATCGAAATCAATAGGGACATCAAAGTCAAAAGATAGTGTATTTGCAGAAATTTCGTTTGAAATGGGAAGGTATGGACCTTTGCAGGGGATTTCAATATCGCAGTTATACAAGGTTTTTATGTTACCTCTAACGAATCCTAGCAGAAGTCCCAATTTTAAATAACCAATGGAGACAGTAATATCAGATTGGACACAAAATCCTTCTCCGGTATCACCGTGCATACCACTGTTGATGTCTACGGAAATCACTTTTGCAGAAGCGGCGTTGATTTGTTCTATCAACTGTTGAATAGGAGGACGTAATTTTCCTTGAAATCCTGTTCCGAGCAGGCAATCAACAATGATATCTGTGCTTGAAAAATCGACTACTTTTGTCACAGGAATTTGTTGTGCCAAACATTTTTCGAAATAATATGCACCATCTGCAGAAAATTTCTCACTGGTAAGCAAAATGGTGCAAGGAACACCGGCTTTTCGAAGCAGCAATGCCAGTACGTAACCATCGCCCGCATTATTGCCGCTTCCGGCTACAATAGTCACGTGACCATTCCAGCGACAACATTGAAAAATACCCAAGCCAGCTCGGTACATGAGTAGTTTACTGGGTGTACCATTTTGGATTGCTGCGGCATCACTGCTTCGCATTACAGAAACAGAAATAATTTTCTCCATATTTTTCTTCCTTTAAAAAATTAGAATAGCACCGTACAAAATCTTTGCGCGGTGCTTTTGGTGTATCTTAGGTATTCAGCATATTTTAATATTTGTGTACATTTTCTGATTTTTATAGTGAGGAAAGTTTCGTAAACGAAGCTTTCAGAGCTGGATAGATTTCACGATATAGTTGGTAATAGGATTCATATACTGATACATTCTCATCCTGTGGATTTTGTATCTTGTCTGTTTTGACAATTGCTTTGCACGCCTGCGGTACGCTGTCATAAATACCTGCTCCTACAGATGCTAGGATTGCGACACCTAGTGATGGACCTTCTTTGGAAGAAACGGTTTTGACCGGGCAATTGTACAAGTCTGCCAGCATACTACGCCACAGCGGAGACGTTCCTCCGCCGCCGCAAGCCATCATATCGTCTATAGAAATGCCCATCTCCCGAAACACTTCTATACAGTCACGCAGGGAGTAGGTGACACCCTCCATTACAGCACGGAGCATATCCCTTTTGGTATGCATAGCGGAGAGACCAAAGAACACACCACGAGCGTTAGGATCTAGATGAGGTGTCCGTTCCCCCATGAGATATGGCATATAGAGCATACGATTGGAACCGATAGGGACTTGAGTCGCTTCCTGATCCATCAAGTAATAAGGATCAACATCCATTAGAGTAGCGGTCTGTTTTTCTGCATCGCAGAAATTGTCACGGAACCATTTTAGAGACAATCCGGCACCTTGGGTGACACCCATTACGTGCCAACTGTTAGGTACCGCAGCACAGCAGGTATGTACACGCCCTTTGGGATCAATTGCCATATTAGATGTATGTGCAAATACCACGCCAGATGTACCAATGGTAGTGAATGCCTTTCCATCTTGTACAACGCCTGTGCCTACGGCAGCTGCCGCATTGTCGCCTGCACCGCCAACAACCACAATACCCTCACATAGTCCTAAAAGGTCAGCCATTTCCCGAGTGAGATTACCGGTCACTTCGCAAGACTCATATACTTTGGCAAGCAGGCTTTTGTCAATTTCAAGTAATTTTAGCAGTTCATCCGACCAACAGCGTTTGGCAATATCCAATAGTTGCATTCCCGATGCATCAGAAACCTCTGTTGCATATTCGCCGGTAAGAATGAAACGTAAATAGTCTTTAGGCAGGAGAATATGGCGGCATTTTTCATAGATATCCGGTTCATTGTTGCGTACCCAGAGAATTTTTGCAGCAGTCCATCCTGTTAAAGCTGGATTTGCAGTAATTTCCATCCATTTTTTCTGCCCGACTACACGGTTCATTTGATCTACTTCTTTCGCAGTACGCTGATCACACCAAATAATGGACTTCCGTAGGACATGGTTATTACCGTCCAGCATCACAAGGCCATGCATCTGTCCGGAGATACCGATGCCTTTGATTTCCTCTTTTGAAACACCGCTCTTTGACACAACAGACTGAATGGTTCGGATCATGGCATTTTTCCAATCTATGGGATCTTGTTCTGCATATCCATTTTGGGGCTGATACATGGGATATTCTATCGTGTCACTAGCCATGACGATACCGTCTTCCCGGAATAAAACAGTTTTGGTACCACTGGTACCACAGTCTACGCCAATTACATAAGCCATAATTCAAAAATCCTTTCTGTATTATCTTGATATACGATATTCTGGTTTTCAAAACGCCAATTCTTGTCTTATTTTATCAAATATTGATCTGATTGTCAAGCGATGTTTTTAATAAATCATAACAAATACCGTACTTGCATTTTTCTACAATATGTGATATGATAATAGAGTAATATCACACAGCATGTTGTGATAGGACATAGCAATCAAATCGCATATACATTGCGAAAAAAGATAGGAGTGTAAAGATATGCAGTATACATATACACCGCATGGTGTTTGTTCCCGTATGATCCAGATCGAAACAGAGGATGGTATTGTAAAGCATGTGAAATTTGTTGGTGGATGCAACGGAAACACGCAAGGTATTAGTGCATTGGTGCAGGGAATGCCGGTGGATGAGGTGATACAGCGTTTGGAAAATATCAAGTGTGGAAGTCGTCCGACTTCTTGTCCAGATCAGCTGGCAAAGGCATTGAAAAAAGTCGCTGCGGAGCAGTAGATGTGTTAGAACTTGTTCACATAAAAAATGTGCGCGGTTTTTTGGGCATGATTTTGTTGACAACAAGATAGAAAAATGCAGATGCATTTAAAAGAATGATAGACATCAGATTTGTCTAAAATACGTTTGAATATTCCTTTATAGGCTGATTCTTATTACTGATTATGCAAAAATTGGGACGATATTATCGTCCCAATTTTGTTTTTATATTAAGAAATTTGTTATAATAAAAGTGCTGAACAATTAAAAATTATAACATGGATTGGTAAAGTGTAATATATTTTTCTGCAGAAACGTTCCAACTGTAATCACACTTCATGGCATGACGAACTAGCGCATTCCATTTTTTCTTGTCGGAGAACAGGGCACAGGCACGCCTTACAGCATCCAGCATATCATAGGCATCATAAGCCTTAAAGGTAAATCCGTTGCCGTTTTTCCCTCCTGCATCAAAGACAGAATCTTTCAATCCGCCTGTTTCCCGCACAATTGGTATGGTGCCGTATCGCATAGCAACCATTTGTGCCAGTCCACATGGTTCATTTTGGGAAGGCATGAGAAACATATCGGCACCGGCATAGATTCGCCTAGCCATGTCCGGAATAAATCCTAAGGTTACGTGCACCTGTTTTGGATAGGTGTCTTGCATCTCTCGGAAGAAATCTTCATAAAGTTTTTCACCGCTGCCCAGAACTGCAAAGCGGCACCCCAACTGGAGCATTTCTTGGAATGTTTGCTGTATCAGCTGGATACCCTTGTGAGCCACAAATCGTGTAACAATGCCCATAACAGGATCATTAGAAATGGGCAAATTGCATTCTTTTAGAAGTGAAGTACGACATTCTTTTTTGCCTGCCAGTTTGGAGGATGAATAATTTTTGCATATATTGGTATCCGTTTCTGGATTGTAGCTTTCAATATCAATGCCGTTTAAAATGCCCTCAATGGGATCGGTGCGGCGTACCAATGCTCTATCCATGCCGTAAGAATACCATGGATCTAAAATTTCCTTTGCGTATGTGGGACTGACCGTGGTGATGCGATCTGCAGTTTCAATGGCACCTTTCATTAGATTTATCATACCATCAAATTCTAGAAGATTGGTGTGATAGGTGGGGATGCCCATTAGTTCTGTGATGACTTCTTTGCCGTAGATGCCTTGATATTGAATGTTGTGGATAGTAAAAATCGTACGGATGTTTTCATATTCCTGATGGTATTTGTAGAGCACCTGATAGAATACCGGTATCATAGCGGTTTGCCAGTCGTTGCAGTGAATGATATCCGGTTTGAAATTGATCGCCGGAAGAATATCTAACACGGCACGACTAAAAAAAACAAATCTTTCGCAGTCGTCGTAAAAGCCGTACATACCATCCCGCATAAAATAATAGGGGTTGTCAAGTAAGTAATAGGTAACTTTTCCCACTTGAATCGTATAGATGCCGCAGTATTGTTTTCTCCATCCCACTTCAACCGTGATATCCTTTAAATATGTCATTTTATTGCGAATATTTGGTTGGACTGAACGATAGAGCGGCATAACGATTCGACAATCCATAGCATCATTTTGGTTGATTGCAGCAGGAAGGGAACCAACGACGTCGGCAAGTCCGCCGGAAGCTGCAAAAGGGAGAGCTTCACTGGCAGCAAATAATATTTTCATGGTACAATTTCCTTTCAAAAAAACTGCCGCCGAAACCGCTGTTGCTGACTGTGCAGTTCAGATGCGAGTTCCGTGCGGCAGAATATTCCTGCTGTCTGCCGATATGGCAAACAAGCCCATATAGTTTATATTTTTGCTTTCTTTCCGAGATACAGTGGATATTCCGAAGAACCAGTCAGTACACGACCTTCTGAGATGGTTACATTCTTATCAGCAATGATAGAATCAATATTGCAGCCATCTCCAATTTCCGTGCCTTGCATAAGGACACAATTTTTTACAACTGAGCCTTTCCCAATTTTTACACCACGGAATAACACGCAATTTTCAACGGTGCCTTCAATCATACAACCATCAGCGATCAGCGCATTTTTTACTTTTGCTTCCAGACCGTAGCGAACCGGAGCATTGTCTCCTACTTTGGTGTAGATAGGGGCTTCGCTGTTGAAAATACTGTTGCGAATATCGGTATTCAATAAATCCATATTTGCTTTATAGTAGGCTTCAAGACTATCGATTTTATAGAAACTGCCCTTGTGTTCATAGGCTTTGAAAACAAATTCATCTTTACGTGCCTGAAGCAAATCACGAATGAAGCTTTTTTGATTCTTGCTGATTGCTTCCAGTACAATCTGCTTAAGAAAATCTGTTGTCATGATGAACATATCCAAACTAATGTTGCATTCACCGGACATCATTGGATTGATTAGAACTTCCTTAATCGTGTTTTCTTCATCGATCTGCAAAATACAGCCGTTGGTGCTTTTTTCCCGTCGATAAATTCCTTTCGCATAGATAACTGTAATATCTGCACCGGTTTCCTTGTGCTGCGCCAATGCATCTGTAAAGTCAATGGTAGTGACCACATCGCTGTTTGCAAGGATTACATATTCTGCTTTGGTATGTTCAACAAAACTCCAGATATTGCTTAGTGCTTCCAAACGACCCTGATATGTGCCGCCGCCGACATGGCTGAAGGGTGGCAACAGATGTAGCCCGCCTTTTTTTCGCGCAAGATCCCATTCACGGCCGGATCCTAGATGATCAAGGAGAGAGCCGTAGTTGGATTTTGTAATTACGCCGACCTCGGAGATACCTGAATTAACCATATTAGACAGCGGAAAGTCTACCAAACGATAGCGACCGCCGTAAGGAATAGAACCCATTGTGCGCAGCTTAGTTAGATCGATTACAGCCGAATCGTTGATGCTTGCGAAGATCAAGCCTAAAACATTCTGATTTATACTCATGCATGCCACCGCCTTTAGAGATTTTCGGAAATAATTTCTTTTGGAAGAACACGTTTGCCAGAAGAAACAGTAATGTTATGTCCCAGGACAGCAATGCCCCAGTCATCACGGTTTGGTGCAGATTCTGGATTCATACCAATCATAGCGTCGGATTCTACTACACAATTTTCGCCGATGATAGCATATTCCACTACTGCATTTTTCTTAATAATAGTGCCTGGCATAATGATGCTGTACTTGACGGAAGCGCCTTCTTCGATTGTGACACCGGAGGAGATGATGGAAAAATCCACAGTACCGTCTACCATACTGCCTTCTGTAATCATCGAATTTTCGATATGTGCATTTTCACCGATGTGCTGCGGCGGCATATTGTTGTGACGAGAATATATTTTCCAATTTTGGTCATACAAATTCATTGGAACATTGGGACTAAGCAAATCCATATTGGCTTCCCATAAACTGTCTAGTGTACCAACGTCTTTCCAATATCCTTCAAATTCATAGGCAAACAAACGTTCATTATTTTCCAGCATTGCTGGAATGATATCTTTACCAAAGTCCTTGGATCCCGTATTGGCATTTTCATTTTCAATTAGATATTTTTTCAACTTGCTCCAAGTGAATACGTAAATACCCATAGATGCCAGGGTAGACTTCGGTTCTTTTGGCTTTTCTGTAAAGTCTACGATGCGGCCTTTTTCGTCACAAGTCATGATGCCGAAACGCGATGCCTCAGAGCGAGGAACATCAATAACGGCAATCGTACTGTCTGCATCATTCTGGATATGATAATCAATCATTTTGGAGTAATCCATTTTATAAATATGATCACCGCCGAGAACAATGACGTACTCTGGGTCATAGCGTTCAATAAACGCCATATTTTGATAGATGGCATTTGCAGTACCTTCATACCAAGAAGCGCCTGCTGCAGTCTGATACGGTGGGAGAACATGTACACCACCATGCATTTTGTCCAGATCCCAAGGCTGTCCGTTGCCAATGTATTCATTTAAGACAAGCGGTTGATATTGTGTCAATACACCGACTGTATCGATGCCAGAATTAATACAGTTTGAAAGCGGAAAATCAATAAAACGATTTTTTCCTCCGTATGGAATTGCCGGTTTTGCAACTTTTTGTGTCAGAGCGTACAACCGGCTGCCCTGACCGCCAGCCAACAGCATAGCGACGCATTTCTTTTTGATTTTCATAGTGCTCCTCCTAAAATAATTTCTAGGTATTCCAAAGAAAAACGGAAATTTATCATTCCAAACCTGTGCGATTTGTTAAAAAGCGTGTTGCTCAGACACCTAACCAAATTGCTTTGGGATTGATGTGATAAATGTTAGGATTGTGCCGAATCACTATTGGATGGTACGACGGATTTTGGTTTTGTTGTCGATGTTTTGCGTGATTTGGCAGAATTTTTTACGGCCGCAGATTTGCGGGGAACCCGTTTTTTTACGGGGACATATTTCAAATACATAACAGAAAGCGGCGCTAATGTCATAGAGATGCATTGTTCAAATCCATGCATTGGAACCGGCTGTGACAAGAATTTTTTTTCGGTTATACCGGAACCACCGTATATTTCTGCATCTGTATTGAATACGACTTGATACTTGCCTTCTTTTGGTACTCCAATCTTGTAATTATTGCGCTGCACAGGGCAGAAGTTACAGATAGCAATGATTTCATTGCCGTCATCATCAATTCTGCGGAATGCTATAACACTTTGCTGATAATCATCATGAGAAATCCAGCTAAAGCCTTGCCAAGAGTCATCATCTTGCCACAAAGGAGAATTTTGCAGATAAAATTGGTTTAGATCTTTGGAAAACAGTTCCATTTTTTGGTGTGCAGGCTGTGTTAGCAAATCCCAATCCAGCTGCGTTTGATAATTCCATTCATTTTTCTGTGCAAATTCCTGACCCATAAAAAGCAGTTTTTTACCGGGATGAGCCATCATATATCCCAGAAAAGCTCTGTAAGAGGCAAATTTTTCTTCTTCGTTTTGTCCGCTCATCTTTTGCAGCATAGAACATTTTCCATAAACGATCTCATCATGTGAGATAGGGAGAATATAATTTTCTGAGAAACAATAGAAGAAAGAAAATGTTAGTTTATCATGATTAAATGCACGATATATCGGGTCGAGGGAAATGTAACTAAGCATGTCGTTCATCCAGCCCATGTTCCACTTAAAGTTAAACCCAAGACCACCAATATCTGTTGGTTTTGTGACCAACGGCCATGCAGTAGATTCTTCAGCAATCATCAAAATGTCAGGATT
>CASEVP010000059.1 GCA_949291345.1 uncultured Ruminococcus sp. | reverse complement strand
TATAAATTAAGTTTTTCAAAAGAATTAACAAGACTACGAACAAAGCAATATGATAAAAAAGTTATTGCTGCAGTTTTGTCAGCAACCACCATGGCAACAAGTATTGGCTGTCATGCTGTAGCTAATGGATATGATAGTTCTGCAACTTCTACACATATGGCTCAAAAGGGCAGATTTAAAGGCTCGGCGTCTATGAATTTCTAAAAAACAATTTTTCTGAAAAAGGAGCAGGGCGAGGGAATGATTTTATGATTTCTACTTGCCCTGTTTTTTCTTTTAGGGGGCAACAAATATGAAAAAGATCACAAATCAAATTTTAACACTTCTACTGTGTGGTAGTTTATGGCTTTCTGCCTGTGGAAATGCAGGCTCTGCCAAAGAGGATGACTACAGTATCCAAACACCTACAGAATTTGTTTCTGAATATGGTTATGACATTTATGAAAACGGGTTGTTATATCGCAACGGAGATAGTCTCTGTTTCCTAGACTATAATACGATGCAGGGCGTTCCGATTTGTAATAAACCAAATTGTTTGCATAAAGATACCTCCTGTGTTTCCAGACTTTGCATTGCATCGGGTACCTTTGAGCCTATTGTTTATCATGACTCTGTCTATTTCTTTTCTACAACTGATGAAATTGTAGATGCTGAGGATGGAAAAAGCCAAGAATATCAGATCCATACTAAATTTATGCGTGCCAATTTGCGCGATGGAGAGGTGGAGACCTTTGCCAAGTTTGAAGGATTGAATCCCACTGAATATATGAAATCGGTGGTTGTAAATAATATGCTGTATTTTATTGGCAGTGATGGAAATCCTATTCAAACAGAAGATGGCAGCTGGACTCATTATGGAAATGGTGGAAAACAATACTTATGCAGTCTGAATCTGGATGATGGCTCTTTTCAGCAGATTGGACACATTAACGACTCTCCCTATGCCAAAAACAATACCATTATAAATGGGAACAGTGTAAGCACCATATATGATCAAGTAGAAATCGAAGGAATTTATCAGGGAAAAATTTACATGCATTATCGATATGTGGAGGATCAGCAGGCGTTGATAGACGCAGCTGAAAAATATGGCAATGCGTTGGATAAGTTGTATGATGAGGAGTATGTACCGTGGATTGTTGTCAATCGATGCTATGACCTAGAGACAGGTGAATTGACCACATCTGACTTACCGTATGCCAAAGTGATTGCAGAAAATACATATGTATATTGGGATTCAGAGAAAGGACAATATATTATTCGAAAAGAAGATAATACAGAAATTGCTGCAGAAGGCTTTGAAAAAGCCTATAAGGTATATGTGGTCAATCAAAAACTTTGGAGCTGCATTGAAAATGAAGCCTATACGGCACAGTGCTTTGACATCAAATCAGGTCAGACATCTGCCATGCAGACAATAGAAGATGCCCAGCGTGTGGTGATGGACTATACAGATGGGAAATACATCGTAGAGGAAACAGTAAATGGTCGCGTTACATATACTGAAATGCCGGAAAAATCACTGATTGGAGGTTGACATTATGCATAGACTTGAACTGCAAACTCTGAACAAGCACTATGGAAAAAAACATGCCTTAAAGGATTTCTCCTTCACTTTTGAAAATGGTGTATATGGTCTTTTGGGTCCCAACGGCGCCGGGAAGTCCACTTTAATGCATCTCATCACTGACAACCTCAAACCGGATAAAGACGGTGGTCAGGTGCTATGGGACGGCATCCCAGTCCAGAAACTGGGCAAAGATTACCGTGTTCACCTGGGCTTTATGCCTCAACAGCAGGAACTCTACGCCACTATGACAGCACAAAATTTTTTAGGATATTTGTCCGCACTTAAGGGAATTTCCAAAAAGTCCGCAAAGATGGAGGTGCAAAATGCGCTGGAACAGGTGGAACTCGTCGAAGTTGCGCATAAAAAAATTGGCGGCTTTTCCGGAGGTATGAAACAGCGACTGCTGATTGCGCAGACATTGCTTGGTAATCCAGATCTTATTGTCATGGATGAACCTACGGCAGGACTTGATCCAAAACAGCGTGTTATTATTCGAAACCTGACTGATAAATTGGGGCAAGATAAAATTATCCTTATCTCTACGCATATTATTTCGGATATTGAAACCATTGCCGACCAGATTTTGCTCATTCGGGACGGAAAACTCCTCACCCATGGCACGGTGCCGGAGCTGATAGGGCGTGTGGAACAGGGAGAAAGGACGCTGGAAAATCTGTATATGCAGTATTACGGGGGGGAGTAAACATGTTTCTTGCTGAACTAAAAAAAATTCTTTCCTACCGAGTTATTTGGATACTTCTTTTTTGTCTTCTTTGTATCAATGGTTATGTAAAGATAACGGCTGCCTATGATCGCTATTATACTCCGGCTGAATATAATGCTTATTTGAATGAATTGGACGGTATGTCGTTACAGGAAGTGTGCGATTACACCAATGAGAAGATTGATGCATCAGTAGATGATCCGGAGGAAAATAGGTATTATAACGCCTATTTGTATTATGACACTTTGGAAATTTCTCAGCAGCTTATGGAGTATCCACTCTACTTAGAAAGTATAAAGTCCAATGCAGAAAATATGACAGCAGTTTCCATCTGGGGCGGACAAGATACGTTTTCCTATCGTAATATTCAAAAAACGCCCCCTGCTTATGAAAACATGGAAGGGACAACGCTGCGATTGGATACTTCCCTCGGAGTGGAAGAATTTTTGTATAGTCCCTTAACCGATGTGCTGGCACTGATTTTATTGTTTTTATGCGTGTGCGGCATTTTTCTTCGGGATCGGGAACAAGGCATGATTCCTCTGCTCTATTCTACAAAAAACGGAAGAACTGCTTTGATGCTCTCAAAGTTTTCATTAGCTGCAATTTGTTGTGTGGGACTCGTAGTAGTATTTTATGGAGAAATTCTATGCATAGAAGGTATTCTGTATGGCTTTGGGGATCTGTCTCGTCCTATT
Organism: uncultured Ruminococcus sp.; assembly: GCA_949291345.1. Lineage (GTDB taxonomy): Bacteria > Bacillota > Clostridia > Oscillospirales > Ruminococcaceae > Ruminococcus_C. The sequence goes on along the minus strand of CASEVP010000059.1, from coordinate 11,151 downwards.
CAGTGTGTCTATGGCTATTATAGCTGCAATTTGCCCGTTTCTGTGGGGGAGTATCTTTGTCTATCCATGGTGTTGAAAGTGGTTGCCTATCTGGTGTTTGCCGAGTTATTTGCTTTGATATGTACGTTGTCGAAAAACAATCTCACCGTCTATGGTATCACTGTTGCAGTGGTAGGTGTCTGGTATTTGCTCTATGCAAAGATATCAGTGCTTTCTCCTATGAGTTTGTTTCACTTCTGGAATCCAGTGCAGTTTTTGCAGGGAAAAGAGATTCTTGGAACGTATACAAACGTCAATTTTCTTGGATATCCGGTGTCGCTGAAAATTTCCAGTTGCATTGTCATTGTCATACTATTGGCGGTTTTCTTAATTGGCGGTATTGCAATTTTTACCAATACGCGCAATTTGCAGTATAAGTCCATTTCATTTAAATTCCGGCTTTTTCAGCGTTTTCACGCACACGGAAAATTTTGGTACACCTGCCATCGGATTCTGATCTTGCAAAAAGGATTGATCATCTTTTTTGCTGTGGCAGTGGTGATGTTAGGAATGTATCAGACTTTTGCACGTAGCTACAACAATGATGATATCTACTATGAAAATTTTTGCGGGGAATATGCAGGCGTTGTAACGGAGAATACGCTGCAATTTTTGGACGATAAGCGTTCCCACTACGCCGAAGTGCAGGAACAAATTGCCGAATTGCAATCCACCAGTGGCAATGTATATCAGCTAAATTTGCTGTATTCTGAGCTCAATGATTGGAATGCGTTTGATAAATTTGCCGAACGTGTGGAATCTATTCCTGAAAACGGTGAAATTTTTTATGATACTGGCTATGCCAGATTTTTTGCATTGGATGGTAACCAAGAGGGCATGGTGCAGATTTTGTTTCTGACCATTGCCCTGGTGATACTGTGCAGTCCGGTGGTTTCTCACGACAAGCAAACGAACATGACTGCTATTCTTTTCTCTACAAAATCGGGAAAATACGGCTATTTCCGGCAGTTTTATGTCTTTGCTGCCATTGCTGGAGTGATGCTGGCACTGTTATTGACTGTGCCGTATTTTGTGCAGATTTTGCAGCGATATGGGATGCAGGGATTTGATAAGCCGCTTGCCAGTATGACCGTTTTTGCGAATGGAAATGCATCCATTACGGTGGGTACAGCTATGGTGGGTGTGGTTATGATCCGGATGGTGGGTGCAGTTCTGACTGGATGCATCGTCACCTGGGTTGCCGCCCGGTGCAGGAGTCTTGTGACGGCGTATTGTGTAAATGGGGTAATATTTGTGCTGCCCATCGTCCTGTGTTTGTTGGGATTGGATGCGTTTCGGTATGTGGGAATGACGCCAATACTGTATGGGATTTTTTGAAATTTGTTTACATAAAGCTTTACAAAAGGTGATAATTGCGGTAAAATAGAATTATTAAATTGACTAGAATACAATTTTAGAAAATAGAATAACTCATGTCAATTGTACGGAAACCATCTAAGACATTAATTTATTCATTTTTTTCCATGCTGTATTGGTAGAAAAATGGCTGTAAAGGGTTTTGATTTTTTACATGTTGTTTTTTCTTATTTTATGTTTTGTAACAATATAATAAAGATGGTGCATACCTTTCGACAAAACGGAGACAATATAAATTAAATTGCTTACAAAAATATATTTTGTAAAGAAAGGTGAAATTATGAATTTGGTATTAAGTGACAAATATTTACATCTTACTTTTAATGATGAAGGTAATACAAAATTGATAGATTTGTCTTCTTTGAAAATATCGAATTGTGTAGGCTGTTATGGTTGTTGGACGAAGACACCAGGAAAATGTGTTATAAGAGATGATGCAGTAAAAGTATATCCATATATTGCGAAAAGTGATAGAGTACTTTATGTTAGTCGAATTTGTTATGGAAGTTACGACACAATAATGAAAACAATGCTTGAGCGTGCAATACCCATTCAGCAAGCATTTATACGATTATTAAATGGAGAAACGCATCATATTCAAAGAGATGTTGCGTTAAAAAACGCAATAATTATTGCATATGGAGAAATTGGGGAGGATGAAAAAAATATTTTTATAAAACTCATTGAGAGAAACGCAAAGAATATGAATTTTAAAAAATATAAAGTTCTGTTTATTGCAGAAGATGAATTAGAAGAAACTATAAAAAGGGAGTTGGATTAATGGGAAAAATAATGATATTAAACGGAAGTCCACGAGCTCCAAAGTCAAATTCTAAAGCCTATGCACATATATTTTTAAATAAATGTAATGCAGATGCGGAATATTTTAATATCACTAAAACGAATCATTTAGAACTATGCCATAAAATGAATGAGTTTTCTGACGTTCTATTGGTATTTCCACTATATGCTGACGGAATTCCAGTTACTTTATTAAATTTTTTAAAGGTGCTTGAGCAACATTTACCTGAAAACAGACCGGTTATTTCCGTTATAATTAATTGCGGTTTTTTGGAATATACGCAAAATGATTTAGCAGATAAAATAATTGAATTGTTTTGTAAGAAAACCCACTGCTGTTTTGGTTCAGTTTTGAAAATAGGCAGCGGAGAAGCCATTCTTTTAACACCTTTTAAAATTCTTGTAGTAAGAAAAATAAATCAATTGGCAAAATCGATTGTATATAAAAAATATAAAGTTTTTAATATCACAATGCCGCTTTCGCCTAAATTATTTATTAAGGCATCAAATCGATATTGGATTAATTATGGAAAAAAATATAATATTACAGAAGAGGAAATGAGATGTATGAAAATAGAATGAATATCGAAAATGAAATTAAGAGGTATGCCTGCAAAACCGGTTCCGTAGATAATATCGCACATATTATCTGATTCAATTTTTTAAAAGTACAATAAAATGAGGCTTTGTACAAACTCATATAACAGTTCAAACTTGTGAAAAGCGACTTACTTTCTATTAGTAAGTCGCTTTTGTGGTTTATAATAAAAATGTTATTGCTACTTGATAGTTGTAACACCAATCTTTTTGAAAATAAAAAGAAAACTTGCAAGTAAGTTTTATGTAAAATTCATAATCATTTATATACAGTATACTCATAATAAAACAAAAACTTTTTTGCAGAATTTTCCGTTAAATAATTAAAATGTATAAAAAGCCCTTTTAGGGAAAATATATTTGTAGGACAAACCCGAATAAATGCACTTGCCAAAAACAGAATGAAAACGCGATAGCATATTTTGGATATTTTAAAAACAAAGTGAATTGGTCAAAAACATAACATTTTCATTCTCTTGAATCCCAGCTCACAAAGAAGTTTTCCTTAAGTTTTAAATTCGAACATTCGAATTTCATTGGATACTTTCTTTAGTTGCACTAGCCTTTTAACGGTGCCTTTTTACAGAAAGGATGCTTCATATGCAAAGCAAAAAAGTGGCCTTTTGGATATTTCTTACCTCTATTGTTATTTCTTTTGTGATAATAGCAGGTTCACTGATTCTTCCAATTAAACGCCAAAAAAGTTCTGCCCAAGAATTTACTACTACAACTATTACAACAGAGCCTGGATATTTTGTACAAATCCAAGAAAATTCCATTTGTATCTTTCGACCTGGATGTACAGTACCTTTGCAGAAATTAGATACTCCAGTTAACACTTTGACGGAATACGATCGAAATCATTTGGAAAATGGTATTACCATTGATTCCGACGAAGCCCTTCGAGACTTTATTGAAGATTATATTTCATAGTCAAAAGCCTGTAAAACAAATTGAATGTTTTTTCATTTAGATAAAATTTGTTTGTATAACTTTTGATACAATGGGATGTTCATATCCCGATATGTTGGAAATGCAGAACGAAACCTTTGAACATCATCTTTGATTTCAAATATCGAGAGCGTTTCTATGTCTTTGCATTCCAAGAGTATCTTCCCTTCTGGATTTACAAGACAACTCATTCCATCAAATTGGTTGTGACATTGTTTGCCGCAGCAATTAATTCCAAGTATGTAAATTTGATTTTCGATTGCTCTTGCCTGCAACAAGATTTTCCAGTGTGCACTTCGCTGATGCAGCCAATTTGCCGGAACAATTATAAGAGAAACGAATTGAGCAGAGATTCGGAATAGTTCAGGGAAACGTAAATCATAACAAATTGCTACACTTACTGGAATTTCGGATAGAGTTGCATGTGTAATTTTATTCCCGTTTTGAAAATATCGTTCCTCATTACCATAGGAGAACGGGTGAATTTTAATATAGTCCAGCATTTGTATCCCTGATTCATTTATGATTCGATAGTGGTTTTCTCCTTTATTATTATCATTGCAATTGACCCAGCCATATCCGATTCCAATGTGATTGCTCTTGGAAGCCTGCTGCATTATGGCATGTGTTTGGTTAGAAAGGTGCGATGCATAGGGGACATTCATGGTAAAACCTGTGAAACTCATTTCTGGGAAAAAAATATAATCTGCATGTTCGGATGCCGCATAGGAAATCAGTTTTTGTGCATGATGAATATTATATTCAAATTGCTCAAATTGAATTTCTGTTTGTGCAACTGCAATTTTCATAAACGTTTCTCTGCCCTTGTCATGGATTACTTTTTATCCAAAATTTATGTTTTGCTGTTTATATGGATTGATAAATATTTCGATACATTTTGTTTTATTGGAACATTCTGTGTTTTACTTGTGATTCGAACCAGACATTTCCATTTCTCGCTCTTCTTTATGTTCTGCTTCGGATTCTCGATATTCCGGTCCGTGATAAAAAACTGTATCCGATCGTTTCCAGTTTTGTTTTGGTTTTGAATCATATTTTGTGGCATGTGGTACCAGATGAATTGGATCTTCCGGTGTAACATTTTTTCTGGCACGATATGCGGCATAAATACAGATCAATATATATGCAACAGACAACACAGCTCCGGCAACAATACCGTATCGAAACCATGGTGAATGGGGGAAATTTTCAAATGCGTATGCATTGAATTTTGTAAAGGAACGATTTACATCAGTTACAGCAACTAGCGGCACATTGGCTATGACTTCACCGGAAAATTTTAATTCCATACTGCCTAATACATCACCTTTTTTCACCGGTGCTTGTGTATTTTCTTCCAGATATATGACTTTCTGGACAGCTGTGGTATCAACAGAATCACACCATAACAAGATACAGTCACTTTCCGGACGTACCAAAACATATGAATTCCCGTCGGAATTCAGTACTTCAACTTCAGCGATTTCTTCGTCATCCCCCAACAATGTTGTATATGAAAAAGAAGAAAAGGCCCACTCGAACAAATTTGTTGCATCTTCGATATGATAAAACTGCAATTCTCCTTCAGCATCGTTAAATGGTGCATTAAGTAGTACTACTAAATATGTACTACCATCTTTTGTTGCCTCTGTAATAATGCTTCTTCCGGTTTTATTTAAATTACCAGTTTTAATGCCCTTTGCACCTTCAAAAAAGTATTCGCTGGTTTCCAGCATCATTGAGTTTGACTGTGTCCATACCCATGCAGCAGGATCCGGATGATTTGCTGTATTGGCAGTTGTTGGTGTATATGTAACTGTTGTCGCAATTTCTTCGAATCCATCTATTTGTAAAGCATAATTGGCAATCATTAATAAATCCCTTGCCGTAGAAACCTGTTTTGCATCATATAATCCGGTAGGATTCACAAATGTTGTTGCAGTACATCCAATTTCGGCAGCTTTATCATTCATCAACTGTACAAAAGTGCTAACTTCCCCATCTCCAAATGCATTTGCTAGAATCATTGCGGCTTCACAAGAAGAGGTTAGCATCATAGCATATAAATATTCCCGTACGCTTAACGTATCTCCATCTTTAATATCTGCATATCGCAGATCATCGGGTTCATCATATCGATAAAATGATGCATACAGATCTTCATCTGCTGTAATAGAAACTGCATCCAAATCATCGCAGTTTTCCATGACAACAATTGCAGTCATGATTTGTACCAGATGTCCGGGCATTTGTTGCTGATCGGCATTTTTTTCATACAAAATTTGCTGTGTATCCCGGCTATACAAAATTGCTGCCTGACTATGTATCGTGGCATCAGGTGTAAACGTATAGGCTTTTGTTAACATCATACCGTTTATCATAATGGGTATACAGATGCATGTGGTCAGCAGACATGTGCATATTTTTTTTATATGATGGAATATGTGCATTTGATGCAATCCTCCTGTTTTTCTTTATTCCTGAAAGTTTATCCTGCATTATATTCTATTATAGCAAATAATTATCGATTCGAAAAGACTTTTTTCTAAATTTTATTTACCTTTTCCCGAAAATATGATAAAATAATGTAAGAGTAACTGCAATCCGATTTTTATTTGGTTTTGACTCTAACAGAATTAAACTTATTAGTAGGGAGGAATTCCTTTTGGTATATGTAACAGGGGATATGCATGGAGATCTCAATCGATTCAAAGATCCCATTTTCAAAAAGCTTCACGCTGGCGACGTTCTGATTGTATGCGGTGATTTCGGGTTTATCTGGAATGACTCTCGACAGGAAAAACAAGTCTTAAAAAAGCTTCGTGAAAAACCGTTTACCATTGCGTTTGTTGATGGATGTCACGAAAATTTTGATATTCTAGAAAAAAAATACAAGATTGTTCGTTGGCGGGGCGGAAGGGCACATGTAATTGCGCCAAATATTTTTCATATGATGAGAGGGGAAGTTTTTACAATCGACAACCACACTTTTTTTGCCTTCGGAGGTGGGCATAGTCAGGACTTCGAATACCGTGAAGGAAGAAATTGGTGGCAGCGGGAACAACCTACACATATGGAAATTCGTCATGCTATTCATACATTAAATCAGCATCAGGCCCGTGTGGACTATATCATCACCCATGAGCCTCCTGCATCACTTAAGGACTGTCTTGGCGTAGATATGCAGCAGAGGTTGGAAATTCACACTTTTTTTGAAGATATCATTAAACAGTGTGAGTACCGCAAGTGGTTTTTTGGAAAATGTCATATGGATCGTTTTATACCAATGAAATTTTATGCCATGTTTGAAGCAGTGCTTCCTGTTGCCTCAGAAAAGCAATGGAAGGAACATGCAGCCAATCATCAGTAAGAAAACATACTTTACATGTAAAGTTGAAAAATCCTATTATATATTACGAAAAAAACTGACTCTAAAGTGAGCATTAGAGTCAGTTTTTATTGCTGTGTTAGGGGACGTATTTCTATTTTTGTTTTATTCTGCCGATGCTGCAATGACCTCTGTCATGAGATTCGCCGGAAGCTGTTCATATCGAACCGGCTTTAATGTAAAAAATCCTTCTCCTTGTGTCATCTGTCGTAATTGCATTGCAAAATCTGACATTTCACGCATGGGAACTTCTGCTAGAATCATCGTCATGCCTTCTTCAGAAGATGGGTTCATGCCCAGTACTCTTCCACGCCGTTTATTCAAATCGCCCATTATATCACCTGTATTGTCATCTGGAACACTTACTTCCAACGTTCCAATCGGCTCCAGTAATGTCGGGTCTGCTTGTTTCATACCTTCTTTATAGGCGATAGATGCCGCAGTTTTAAATGCCATTTCAGAAGAATCTACCCCATGATAAGAACCGTCTACTAGAATTGCTTTGACACCAACAACTGGAAATCCCGCTAAAACTCCTTTTGTTACAGATTCTTGCAGCCCTTTTTCCACCGCCGGGAAAAAATTTTTCGGCACGGCTCCGCCAAATACTTTTTCTTCAAATATCAATTCATCTGTCGGATAGGGCTCAAATTCAATCCAAACATCTCCGTACTGCCCGTGTCCGCCGGATTGTTTTTTGTGTTTTCCTTGTACTTTTACTTTCTTTCGAATGGTTTCACGATAAGCAATTTTTGGCACGGACAATTCAACATCTACACCAAAATCATATTTTAATTTGGAAACAACTGCGCTGAGATGCTGTTCACCTAATCCAGACAGTATCATTTCTCGTGTTGACGGATTTTGCTCATAGCTGAGTGTCTGATCCTCTTCAAGAAGCTTTTGTATTGCTGAGGCAACTTTAGCTTCGTCTCCACGTTTTGCTGGTTTTACTGCCATTCCATAGCACGGCTGGGGGAAGATTGCTCGAGGAAGAATGATTTGACGAGAACTGTCACACAATGTATCACCTGTTTTTGCAGTTAACTTTGTAGTCGCTACCAGATCACCGGCTTCACATGATAAGGTTTCCTTTTGTTTTTTCCCGCATAAGTAGAAAAGCTTGCCGATCTTTTCTGATTGACCGGAAGCAGTGTTAATCAATTCCATGCCTGCTTTCAATGTTCCAGAAAATATGCGTATCATAGATAATTTTCCAACAAATGGATCAGCTAGCGTTTGATAGATTTGTGCGCAAACTGGTTCTATGTTGGAAGAATGAATTGAAACTGGCTCTCCATTTATATTTTCAGCAATAATCTCATCCGATTCCTCAACTGACGGAACCAACAATTCCATTTCTTTGCATAATAGATCAATGCCTTCCATCGCAGCAGCAGAAACACATGCGACAGGGGTGATGGTGCCGTCTTTCATACCTTTGTGGATTCCATCTACCCGTTCTTTTTGAGTAAATTCTTCCCCGGAAAAGAATTTTTCAAACAATTCTTCATCCGTTTCGGCAATTGCTTCTGAAAATGCCTGTATCAGACCATCCACACGATAGCTTAATTTTTCTGATACGTCGGCAGTGGGCATTGGAATTTCTTCTGTTCTGCCATTCGTTTTATCGTATCGATATGCTTTCATTTCAATTAAATTGATGTAAGAGTCGATTTTTCTGTCGACAATAACCGGTACGACAACAGGGCATACACTGGGTCCGAAAGTAGATTTTAACTCTGTCAATACATTGTAAAAATTGGCATTTTCATCATCCAACTTTGTTACAACAAACATTCGGGATTTTCCTTCGGAAGCACGATACGCTTTTTTGGTTCCTACACGAACACCGGATTTTCCTGAAACTGTGATCATCACACAGTCAGCTGCAGAAATTCCCTGTATCATTTCTCCTGCGAAATCGAACATTCCTGGTGTGTCAAGTAAATTGATTTTTTGTCCGTTTAGCATAATATTAGCTGTAGCTGTATAAACAGAAGAATGTCTCTTCATTTCTTCAGCAGTATAATCTGATATCGTATTTCCGGATTCAATGTTTCCCATACGATCAATACAACCGCCCTGATAAAGCAGTGCTTCCATTAAAGTCGTTTTCCCTGAGCCGGCATGACCTGCCAATGCGATGTTTTTGATAATCATAAATCATTCACTCCTATTCTCTCGTTTACCAATATCCATGTTGACATTCTGCACGAATGGTCATAATCAACAATAAATATTCAAATTGGTTGATATAATTATAGCACATTTAACTTCCCATTGCAAGCCTTTTTTTAGTTGACATGCAGTATTCTATGGTAAATTCTGAAAAACTATGATATTTGTTTGCATATAATAAACAAATTTCCAATGTGTTGAATGTTAAGGGTAGTTATTGATCCAAGGAATAATCTAAAAATTTATTTTATGCAATATGATTCTTACTTGTAACATCGTATATTTTTAATTTGTATATTATTCCAAAAATCAAAAAATGTATTGACTTTTTTTCTTTAATCAGATAAACTAATGTTATATATTTAATTTAGTTAGGAGTGAATTTGTTCGTATGGATGCCGCTGATGATTGCGACACATGGTATGATAGATTTTTTAATCATAAGTTTAATCATGAGAAAATTTACGGGCATAGTGCGCACTATTTGAGGTGCTGACTATGTCTTTTTGTGTTACTTCATGATTTTTTATTTTACGGAGGTATTTTTTCATGATATGGCTAATTTTACTGCAAATAGTGCTGATCGCACTAAATGCCATATTTGCTGGAACAGAAATCGCAGTGATTTCTGTCAATGAAACCAAACTGGAAAAAGAAGTTGAAAACGGTAATAAACGTGCAAAGTGGCTACTGAAAATGTCTCGAAACTCTTCAGGATTTCTTGCAACCATTCAAGTTGCAATTACTTTGTCAGGATTTTTGGGAGCTGCATTTGCATCGGATAGTTTTGCAGAGCTTTTATCTGATTTGATTCAAAAGATTGGAATTAAACTGCCGGATTCTGTCGCAGACACGATTTCTGTTGTAATTGTAACGATTATAATTTCATACTTTTCTATTGTTTTTGGCGAAATGGTGCCTAAGCGAATTGCAATGAAAAATGCAGAACGTTTTTCATTGGCTATGGCAGGTCCCATTGCTGTGATAGCAAAATTATTTGCGCCTCTTGTATGGCTTCTGACAAAATCTACAAATGCCGTACTGCGTTTATGTGGCATTGATCCAAACAGTGACGAAGAAACGGTAACGGAAGAAGACTTGCTTCTTATGGCAGATGCCGGCCGAAAAAAAGGTACGATTGATGCTTCAGAAAACGATATGATACGTAACGTATTCGCTTTTGATGATTTGACCGTTGGTGAGATCTGTACCCATCGAAAGGAAGTATCTATCCTATGGACTGATGAAACTTTGGAGCAATGGGAACAGACCATCCATGAATCTCGACATTCGGTATATCCGGTCTGCGGCGATTCCATTGATCAGATTGTTGGAGTCCTAAATGCGAAAGATTTTTTCCGTATTAACAATCGAACCAAGGAGTCTGTCATAGAGCATGCCATACGCACCCCCTATTTTATCCACGAAAACATGAAAGCAGACGAACTATTTGCGAAAATGAAACGTCATGCAGACCATTTTGCCATTGTTCTTGATGAATATGGCGGCATGTCTGGCATCATTACTGTAACAGATCTGGTAGAGCAATTGGTTGGCGATTTTGATGACGATGAACTTAGTCAACAAGAACCAGAAATCGAACGTTTAGATTCTAAAAGCTGGAAAATAAAGGGAACTTGTTCTATAGATGATGTGGTACATACACTGAATCATTCTTTTCCGGAAGCGGATGAATATGAAACATTCAGTGGTTATCTTATTGGAAAACTCGGCGAGATTCCGAAAGATGGCTCTGCATTTAAAATGGATATTGATGATTATTTAATTCAAATTCTAAATGTTCGTCAGCATTGTAT
>CASEVP010000058.1 GCA_949291345.1 uncultured Ruminococcus sp. | reverse complement strand
TAGTCTGACTTTTGCACCTGAAGCCGGAACACAGAGACTACGGAATGTAATCAATAAAAATGTGACAGAAGAAGAAGTGATGCGAACCGCTTCGATTGCCTTTTCCGGCGGTTATTCAAATGTGAAATTGTATTTTATGATGGGATTACCAACAGAGACGATGGAGGATGTTGCTGGAATTGCGGATCTGGCAGAAAAACTGATAGAGCAATTTTATCAAACAACGGATCGTCCCAAGGGAAAGTCGATACAGATATCAATCAGTTGTGCTACGTTTGTGCCGAAACCATTTACACCATTTTCATTTGAGCCGCAGGTAGAAAAGAAAACGTTGCTGGCACGGCAGCAGTATCTTCTGGACTGTATTTCCGCTAGAAACCGAAAAAAGATTAAAGTTAGTTGGCATGCATATGAGACCAGTTTTTTGGAAGCAGTGCTTGCACGTGGAGATCGCCGGCTTAGTGCAGCTATTGAAAAAGCATGGCGTCTTGGCAGTAAATTTGACAGTTGGAGTGAATATTTTCACTATGAGCTATGGGAACAAGCTTTTCGGGAAACGGGTATATCTCCGTCATTTTATGCGAACCGCATCAGGGACTATGATGAAATTTTTCCGTGGGACCATTTAGACTATTTGGTGGATAAATCATTTTTCATACGGGAAAACAAAATTGCCCATGCATCCGGTACCACACCACATTGTCGACAAAAATGTGCTGGATGCGGTGTGAATCAAAAAATAGGGAGGGCTTGTTTTTGAATTACCCAGTAAGAATGCGATTTTTGAAAGCAGAACGTGCAAAGTATATTTCCCATCTGGATTTTATGCGATGTTTGCAGCGCGCAATTTGTCGTGCTCGTTTGCCGATTGCCTATTCAAATGGATTTCATCCGCATATGCAAATGTCGTTTGCGGTTACTTTGCCACTTGGTTTTACCAGTAGTGCAGAAATTGTACAAATCGATTTGACAGAGAATATGCCATACGATACAGTACAGCTTCAATTGAATCAAGTGCTGCCAAATAATTTACAGGTATTAGAAGCGGGAGAGGCAGTATGTGCGTTAAAAGAATTGGCTTATGCGGATTATGCAGTGGGAATTGATACGGTAAATCCCAAACAATTACGGGAATCATTTGAACATTTTTTTGATGCACAGACAATATTAGTACAGAAAAAAACCAAACGCGGAATGAAAGAAGTAGATCTGAAACCGATGGTAGAAGTGATAGATATAGTGGAAGAGATTGCACGTTTGACACTGAAACTTCGGCTTCCGGCAGGCAGTATTTGCAATTTAAATCCTATGCTTTTGATGGATGCGTGGCAGAAAAGTGAAAATTTTTCAATGTGTTTTCCTCAGATATGCCGAACGGCGCTGCTGTCCAAAGAAAGAAGAAAATTTTTTTAAAAAACACTTGCATTTTGTTTTAAAATATGTTATGATATAAAATCATTTGAAATTTGTACCGTTTTCATCTGTGAAAACAACAAATGATCCGCACAGAATCCTGTGCGAGGTTAATGCCGGTTAGGCGCTGGATGAGAATCGGCGGCTTGACAAAACGACATTAAATCGGACAGTCCGCTGGCGATGTCATGTGATCAAAATGACAGTTGACTCCAGAAAGGAGTATTCGTGAATGAATGTCCGCAAATTTAGGAGGATAAAAAATGGATGCATTGAAGAAGATCAGCGACGCAAGCTTGAAGCAGGAAGTACCGGAATTTGCAATCGGTGATACCGTTAAGGTACATGTAAGAATCAAGGAAGGCGATAAGAGCCGTATTCAGGTGTTTGAAGGCACTGTTATTGCAAAGAAGCACGGCGGAATCAGTGAAACATTTACAGTACGTCGTGTTGCACACGGCTGTGGTATTGAACGTGTATTTCCACTGCATTCACCGGTAGTAGACCGTGTAGAAGTTATCCGTAGAGGTAAAGTACGTAGAGCAAAACTTTATTATCTGCGTGATAGAGTGGGCAAGGCAGCTAAGGTAAAAGAGCAGATTCGCTAAGTCTTTTTCCTAAGAGCTGAAAACGCCTTGCAGGCAAATGGAAAAAGGCATATTTTACGGCAGATGTATCGTCGAAAAATGCTGCATGACAGATTACCTCAAGGCGGTAAAGAAGGGACAGTATTGTCCTTTTTTTATTATGGAGCCAAAAGAGTTTGAAACGTATATGCAGGACGAATACGATTGAAATGGAGTGCGGTGAAATGGAACAGCAATCAAATCAGGATATGCAATTGGAAATAAATGAAGAACAACAGACTCCTTCAAAAAATACATTTTGGAGCGATGTAGCTGAAGTACTGGAAACAGTATTCATATCTGTATTTGTCGTTGTGTTGTTGTTTGCTTATGTGGTTCGTCCGGTAACGGTGGATGGAGAATCCATGGAGGAAACGCTGCATGATCAGGATCGGCTTTTGATGTCAGATTTGTTCTATACCCCTGAACAAGGAGATATTGTTATTATCAACAATGCACACTCTTACTTGCTTGATGATAACGGAGAACTTGTAGAAGGGGATGGTATGTCTGGTGAAAAGCGATTGATAAAAAGAATCATTGCTACAGGCGGTCAGGAAGTTGATATCGATTTTGCAACTGGAGAAGTTAAGATTGATGGTGTAGTACTGGATGAGCCTTATATCCGTGAACTTACAAGAACACAGGAAGATGGATTTTTGCAGTATCCGATTACAGTGCCGGAAGGGTACTATTTTGTTATGGGCGATAATCGTAACAATTCGACAGATAGTCGATCAAAGTACGTTGGTTTTGTTCCGAGAGAAGCGATTATTGGAAAAGCGATACTTCGGATATCTCTAGATAATTTTGGAAGTATTTATGATAATATGGAATGAACCATAAAGTACAATGGAGGCGAATATGGCAGAAGAAGTCATGCGAAATATTCAATGGTTTCCAGGGCACATGACCAAAACAAGACGGATGATTGCGGCGAATCTTCCATTAGTGGATGCGGTTGTAGAAATCTTGGATGCAAGAATTCCCCTGAGCAGCCGAAATCCGGAAATGCATCAAATGATTCGGCAAAAACCCCGCTTGCTTCTGTTAAATAAATCAGATATGGCGGATCCCAAAGCGACGGATCGCTGGCTTGCTGCATATCGAAATGAAGGATATGTTGCCATTCGTATGGATTGCCGCAGCGGAAAAGGTGTTTCTCATTTCGTAACGGCAGTACGGGAACAACTATTGTCGGACTTGCTGGAAAAACGTAAAGCACAAGGAATGGCAGGTGCACCTGTTCGGTTGATGGTTGTGGGGATCCCGAATGTGGGGAAATCGTCTTTTATTAACCGAATGGCACAGTCAAAAAGAACAAAAGTGGAAGATCGTCCGGGAGTGACAAGGACAAAGCAATGGGTTAAAATCGGAAACAATATGGAACTGTTGGATATGCCCGGAGTTCTTTGGCCGAAGTTCGATGATCAAAAGGTTGCACAAAGACTTGCGTTTACCGGTGCAATCAATGATGATATTATGGATCTGGAAGCACTCGCTAGCTTATTACTGCAGTATTTGGCAAAGCATTATCCTGAAGCGCTTGAACAGCGTTATAAAATGCAGCATCCGGAAATGCAATCTGAGAATGGGTATATTCTGTTGGAACAGCTTGGAAGGAAGCGCGGCATGCTGATATCTGGCGGGGAAGTTAATATGGAACGAGCTGCAATCATGCTTTTGGATGAATTTCGCAGCGGAAAGCTTGGAAAAATTACTTTGGAATTGCCAGAGCAGGAGGCATAACCATGAAAACTGTGCTAAAGAAAAATACAGAAGAGCTTTATGCATGGGATAGGTTAAAATCTGGAAATCATATAACGATATGCGGTGTGGATGAAGCGGGTAGAGGCCCATTAGCGGGTGATGTCTATGCGGCGGCAGTGATTTTGGATCCCAAAAAACCAATGATCGATGGTCTAAATGACAGTAAAAAATTTTCTGAAAAGAAAAGAGAACAGCTGTATGAGGAAATCGTGCGCTCCTGTTTAGATTGGAGTGTGGCATCTGCAAGTGTCGAGGAAATTGAAAAATATAATATTCTGGGTGCAACGATGCTTGCGATGCAGCGAGCGGTGGAAGGATTGTCAGTTCAGCCCGATCAAGTGTATGTTGATGGAAATCGGCTGCCGGAGTTTTCGATTCCAGCGGAGTATGTGATAAAAGGTGATGCCACATCTGCATCAATTGCGGCAGCATCTATTCTGGCTAAGGTTTCCCGGGATAGAACATTGTATGAGCTGGATGTACAATATCCGCAATATGGATTTGCAAGACATAAAGGATACGGAACAAAAGCACATTATGAAGCAATTGCTACATATGGACCATGTCCGGTGCATCGGCTTTGTTTTTTAAAAAAGTTTTATGAGCGTAACAAGTGATAAGGGTCGAAAAGGTGAGGATATTGTATGCCGATGGTTGTGTGCAAACGGTTATCATATTGTTGATCGCAACTATTGGATACGTGGCGGTGAATTGGACATCATTGCTGAAAATGAGATGTTTCTTGTTTTTGTTGAAGTTAAGACGAGAAATCCTCATAGTATGATAAGTGGATTGGATGCGGTTACGCGGAAGAAAAAACAGCATTTAATTAGAACCGCTGCAATTTGGATTTCAGATCATTCGGCATATATGACGCTACAGAAACGATTTGATGTAGCATGCGTCACATTGCATTATGGGCATTTTGAGGGCATTGATTATTATGAAAATGCCTTTGATATTACAGGTACAAATTATTTAATATAGGCAGAACCGCTGCCGGGAAAAGGGTGGTAACAGTGTTATACAAAAGCACCAGAAATAGCAGTATTCGGGTAGAAAGTGCTGCGGCAATTGCAAAAGGAATTTCTGATGAAGGTGGATTGTTTGTGCCGGAATCTATTCCAATGCTGACTATGGGGGAACTTAAATCTCTCGCAGGAAAAACATATGCACAGCGTGCTGCATATGTATTTTCGAAATTTCTTACAGATTTTACAGATGCTGAGTTGCGTTATTGTACTGAAAGTGCATATACGACAAAAGCGTTTGATACAGATAATATTGCAGAAATCGTACATTTATTTGATAACACTTATATGTTGGAATTGTGGCATGGTCCCACATGTGCCTTCAAGGACATGGCATTGCAGATACTGCCTTATTTTCTAACAACTGCGGTGAAAAAACTGCATATGGATAAAAAAGTTGTCATTCTTGTTGCAACATCCGGCGATACCGGTAAAGCAGCTTTAGAGGGCTTTAAAGATGTTGAAGGCACTGAAATTATGGTATTCTATCCTGTAGAAGGCGTGAGTGATATGCAGAAGCGCCAGATGGTGACTCAAGAGGGGAATAATGTAACTGTATGTGCTGTAAAAGGGAATTTTGATGATTGTCAAAGCGGCGTAAAAAAAATTTTCACAAATCATGAGGTATTGCAGTCTCTAGAACATGGTGGCATGACATTTTCCAGTGCAAATTCCATTAACTGGGGAAGGCTGGTGCCGCAAATTGTATATTATATTTCTTCCTATGTTTCTCTTGCAGAGTCTGGAGAAATTGCATATGGAGATTTGTTAAATGTTGTTGTTCCGACAGGAAATTTTGGTAATATATTAGCTGCATATTATGCTAAGATGATGGGGGTTCCGATTGGCAAGCTAATATGTGCATCGAACATTAATAAAGTACTAACCGACTTTATTCGTACAGGTGTTTATGATAAAAATCGGCAGTTTTATGCAACGGCATCTCCATCGATGGATATTTTGATTTCCAGTAACCTAGAACGTCTGTTGTATTTACTGACGGGTGAAGATGATATGCAGATTCGTGAGTGGTTTACATCGTTGTCAGAAACCGGTAAGTATGAAGTGACAGATGCAGTGAAGAAAAAGATGATATCGTTTTTTTACGGTGGGTTCTGTGATGATGCTGCAACGAAGGAAACCATTCGAGAAATCCATGAAAAAAATGGTTATACTTGTGATACACATACAGCGGTTGCAGTAAAAGTTTACAAAGATTATCAAAACGAAACTGGCGATACCACAAAAACGATCATTGCTTCTACAGCAAGTCCGTTTAAATTTAGTGCAAGTGTCCTAGATGCTTTGGGAGAAAAACCGATAGAAGGAACTGATGAGTACGATATGGTTGAACTGCTCCATGAAGTGTCAGGAATGAAAATTCCGCAATCGCTTGCCGATCTGAAAACAAAACCACGTCGGTTTGAAAAGAGCATTGACAAGACAGATATGCAGCAGTTTGTATTGCAGGAATTGCATTTATCCTAAGTGAGGGGCGCATGCGGTTATTTACCATAGGAGATTTACATTTGTCATTTGGCGTGCCAAATAAGCCAATGGATATATTTGGCGGCTGGAAAGATTATCAGCAATTGTTAGAAAAAAAATGGCGTACTACAGTTTCCCCAGAGGATACTGTGGTATTGGCGGGAGATTTTTCTTGGGGAATGACACTGGAGCAGTCTGAAGCAGATTTTGCATTTGTGCAACAACTGCCGGGTAAGAAGATTTTGCTGAAAGGCAATCATGATTATTGGTGGACATCTAAGAAAAAAATGGAAGATTATTTTTTTGCTCATGGATTTGATACATTTGCGGTTTTGCATAATAATTATTACGCATTTGGACCATATGGTATATGCGGAACTCGTGGGTGGGTTAGTATGCAAGGAGAATCGGCTAATGCTAAAATTTTAGCAAGAGAAGTACAGCGATTAGAAGTTTCAATTCAATTTGCAGTTCAGGCAGGTTTAGAACCCATTGTATTTTTGCATTATCCGCCGATCTATGCGTCTTCGATGAATTATGAGATCTTAGAGATACTGCATCGGTATCAAGTAAAGCAGTGTTATTACGGGCATATTCATGGAAAAGGTCATATGTATGCGTTCCAAGGAAAGTATGAAGAAACAGAGATGTACATGATATCTAGTGATTATTTACAATTTCAGCCAAAATTTGTGGCAGAAGTTGTGCAAATAGGAGAAGTCTAAAAATTTACTGGTCAAAACTGGACAAATATGCTATAATAAAAAATGTGTGCATGAAAAAAATCCTGTGTACATGGATGTATAAATAGAATTTCCTAATGAACAGGAAGTGTAAGCATTGGAGGACACCGATTATGAATTTGAAATCATCAACAAAAACAGATGTAAACATGACCGAATTGGTTGTGGAAATTGATGCAGAGAGCTTTGAAAAAGCGATTGAAGCAGCATATCAGCGTCAGAGAAAAAATATTTCACATCCGGGCTTTCGTAAAGGAAAGGTACCGCGTGCGATTTGTGAAAGAACATATGGCGAAAGCGTATTTTACGAGGATGCGATCAATGCACTTTTGAATACAGAATTGCCAAACGTTATTATCGAACAAAAACTGGACATTGTAGATACACCTAAGGTCGAAGTAGAATCGGTCAATAAGAGTGAAGGTGTATCTTTGAAAGTGATCTGTATTACAAAGCCGGAGATTCATATTGAAAATTATAAGGGTATTGAAGCACCAAGAAGTGTAAACGAAATTACTGATGAAGCAGTTGATCAGCAAATTGAAGCAATGCGTCAGCGCAATGCAAGAGTCGTATCGGTAGACGATAGAGCAGCTGAGATGGGTGATGAAGTTAACATCGATTTTGAAGGCTTCTTTGGTGATGAAGCATTCGAAGGTGGTAAAGGAGAAAGTTATCAGTTAAAGTTGGGAAGCGGTCAGTTTATTCCGGGATTTGAAGAACAGGTTGCTGGTCATAATATCGGTGATGATTTTGAAGTAAAGGTGGCATTTCCAGAAGATTATCATGTAAAAGATTATGCAGGTAAGGAAGCTGTGTTTAAATGCCATTTAAACAGTATCTCTCGTGAGGAATTGCCGGAACTAAATGATGATTTTGTTAAGGAAGCATCTGAATTTGATACTGTAGATGAGCTAAAGGCAGATGTACGCAAGAAGCTGGAAGAAAATGCGAATATGGCAGCAGGTAATGCATTTGAAAACGCTGTGACTATGAAACTGATTGAAATGGTTAATGATCCCATTCCACACTGTATGTTTGAACACCGAGCAGATTCACTGTTGAATCAGTTTGCGAATCAGTTGAAGTCACAGGGTGTATCTCTGGAATTATATTTGCAGTATACTGGTATGGATCAAGATGCATTAAAAGCAACTTATCTAGAGAGAGCCGAAAATGAAGTAAAACTTCGGTTGGCATTGGAAAAAATTGCAGAGCTGGAAAGTCTGACAGTAACAGATGAAGAATTGGAAGAAGAAGTACAGCGAATTGCAGATGAGAATAAAATGACGCCGGATGATGTTAAGAAACGTATCTACGTTGAAGATTTGCGCACCGATATTCTTGTAACTAAGGCAATGAACTTAGTAAAAGAAGCGGCAGTTGCAACTGAGATGCCGGCAGAAAATGCTGAGGAAGAGACGAAGGAAGAAGAAAAGACAGAAGCATAAAAAGGGTAAAACAGAGCAGCAGTTGGGCGAACACAAAAAAGTTGTTCGCCCACTGTGGTATCTGTTATATTATCGAAAATTGTAGAAACATACCTAACATGATAAGAATGAAAAGAAAGGAAGATTTAAATGAGTAGTTTAGTGCCATATGTTGTAGAACAAACTAGTCGTGGAGAAAGATCATATGATATTTTTTCCAGATTGCTTAATGACCGTATTATTATGTTGTCTGATCAGGTAAATGATACAACAGCTAGTCTTGTTGTTGCACAACTTTTGTATCTAGAAGGGCAAGATAATGAAAAGGATATTTCATTGTATATCAACAGCCCCGGTGGTTCTATTACAGCAGGAATGGCAATTTACGATACAATGCAGTACATCAAGTGTGATGTTTCAACTATCTGTATCGGTATGGCGGCATCGATGGGAGCATTTTTACTTTCTTCTGGTACAAAGGGAAAGAGAATTGCTCTGCCGAATAGTGAGATTATGATTCATCAACCATTGATATCTGGCGGTCTGTCAGGACAATGTACAGATATTAAAATTGCGTCTGATCATTTGGTACGGGTACGGCAGAAAATGAATGAGATTTTGGCTGCAAATACCGGTAGACCGTTGGAAGAAATTGAGCGGGATACAGAACGTGATAATTATATGTATGCTGAAGAAGCAAAAGCATACGGTTTAATTGATAAAGTGATTACGCATAGATAAAAAGGGGAACCAAAATGGATGAAAAAAGAGAGAAGCGGTGCAACTTCTGCGGAAAGCCCGAACATATGGTAGAAGGTATGATTTCTGCTGCGGATGTGAACATCTGTAGCGAATGTGTCGCATACTGTTATGAAATGCTGTATGGTCCGGTTCATCCAGGCACATCCGGAAAAAAAGAAAATAATAAAAAGAACAAAAGTGTGTCACAAATTCGCTTACTTAAACCGGCGGAAATTAAAAAAACACTTGATGAATATGTTGTTGGTCAAGAGTTGGCGAAAATTACGTTATCGGTTTCTGTATATAACCATTATAAACGTATCCTGAATCAGTCAAAGGATGAAGAGACACGTGAAGTAGAATTACAGAAGAGCAATGTCCTTTTGCTTGGTCCGACTGGAGTAGGAAAGACGTATTTGGCACAAACGATGGCAAAAATACTGGATGTTCCTTTTGCAATTGCGGATGCAACAACCATCACAGAGGCAGGATATGTAGGTGATGATGTAGAAAATGTGCTGCAACGGCTCCTTCAGGCGGCAGACTTTGATGTTGAAGCGGCAGAACGTGGAATCATCTATATTGATGAGATAGATAAGATCTCACGTAAATCCGAAAATGTTTCTTTGACAAGAGATGTAAGTGGCGAAGGTGTTCAACAAGCATTACTGAAAATCATTGAAGGAACGGTGTCGAACGTACCGCCGCAGGGCGGCAGAAAGCATCCGAATCAGGAATTTATTCACGTTGATACACGAAATATTTTGTTTATCTGCGGAGGCGCATTTGATGGATTAGAAAAACTGATTCAAAAACGCATGGCGCCAGCTTCCTTGGGATTTGATGCACCGATTGCACAGCAAAAAAAAGATCTTGTCAATATTTTTCGTCAAGTGACGCCGCAAGATTTGGTGAAATTTGGATTAGTACCGGAACTTGTTGGACGCTTGCCTGTCATCACAACTTTGGATGATTTGGATGAAGAAGCGTTAATTCGTATATTGACCGAACCCAAAAATGCATTGGTAAAGCAATATCAAAAACTGTTTGATTTTGAAAATGTGGAATTGGAAATCACAACAGATGCATTGGAAGCTGTTGCAAAAGAGGCAATTTCTCGTAAAACAGGTGCACGAGGTCTGCGTTCAATTATGGAGGCAACCCTGATGGATACCATGTATACGACACCATCAGTGGAAGGTGTGAAGAAAATCGTTGTTGATGCAGATTGTGTGAAAGGCGTAACTAGACCGAAATTTCTTGATAAAGATGGAAAGGAAATTGAAAATATTCCACCAGCTGAGGTGAAAATTTGATGGATGAAGCGAAAATAGGTGTTTCAAACATGCAGTTTATGCTGAACTCCATAAAGATTTTGTTGGAATGCGGTGAAGCAGAGCATGCGATTCAATTGATTGATGCTTTTCTAGAAGAAATCACGTCGAATACAGAGAAATTATCATAAAAAAATTTCGATGTAAAAATAACCCCACTGACATGAAAGAGTGACCTGTCAGTGGGGTTTGCTATTGTATTTTGTTATGAATTTAAAAACGCGGATGATTTTCCAACTAGAATTTTTTCAATTGGTTTCCGAAGCAATTTGTCGAAAAATTTTACTGCAAATCCAGTACAAATGGCTGTAATAATGGTACCCTCTCTGGTGCCGACAAGTTGAAAATGAAAGAAAAGTAAGGAGAGTATAACAGCAGCTACCACACAGCTTATATCAAAAATAACCTTAATGTTTCCAAATGGTTTGTTTACACTTAAGGAAATGGCATTGACAAATGCTTCACCAGAGTTCATAATCACATTTGCAATAACGGAAAGAGAAATGCTAAAACCCAACGCAATGGTTCCAATGGCAACAAAAAGTAGTCGTTCCCAGTATGCATTAATTTGTATATATGAAAAAATCCATACACCGAAATCGGTAAACCAGCCAAATAAAAATGAAATAGGAATTTGTAAAAATTGGACAAATTGAAACTTTTTACGAAGTAAGATAATTTGTCCTAATATCAATAAACAATTCCATATAATCAACCAGTTTCCAAGTGAAAGCATAGGAAACTGGATACTTAACACATTTGCTACAGAAGAAATTGGTGATACACCTAATTCTGCTTTTCTGGTGATTGCCACACTGATGCCAGAGAAGAATAAACTGCATAAAAATAGGGCATAACGCCGTACCAAATCCCATATTAGTGGATTTTTCTTAAAACAACCTTTCATAAAATACACCTCTTGTTAATATGATTGATAAAAAACAGTTATATGCTTTTCCTTCTGGTAACTAGGTACCATTTGAGGTGTATTTTTTCCAATTATGCAATGTTTGGATTGGAGTTTTTGTTTGCATCCATTCAGACATAACACAGCAACCGGCTGCGCCTGTTTTTTTTATAGCAGAGATTGAATCTTTTCGAATTCCGCCAATAGCAAAGACAGGAATAGCAACATTGCTGCATACATTTTGCAGGAATACTAGTCCGCGAGGTGGAATTCCTTTTTTGCAGTCAGTTGAAAAAATGTGACCCGCTATAATCCACTTAGCGCCTTTTTCTTGTGCGAAAATAGCTTCTTCAACACTATGTACAGAAACGCCAAAAGAAATTTCAGTAAGTGTATCATAAGGCAATGCAGATAACTGTGAAATAGACAGCTGTACCGGTAGATGTAAGAGCAAAGCGGTTTCCCAATAAGTATTGAGGATAAGTGGAACTTGATATTGTTTGCAAATATTTTGGCATTTATAAGCAAGCTGGCTGTATTTTCGTAAGGAAAGATCTTTTTCTCGTAGAATCATACCATCTGCTCCGGATGATGCAATCGCTTCAAATTGGTATAAAAAGGGGACAGAACAGAGTTTTCGATTTGTTACACAATAAAGTTTCATAGAATATTGGTATTGATGTAGTCGGTGTATACCGGCTGTAGACCTTTTGAAAGAATAGCATTGTGTATTTCTGCCAAAGATCGGGAATCAGAAATTTCAAATTGTGCATCCCCTTTTGATTTCTGTTCTGCATTGTGTCCGCCAATTCCAACATCGACACCAGCAGAAATTTTGGTTGCTGCCAGTGCAATTGCATTATCACGGAAACCTGCACGTTCTCTTGTGGAAATAGTAAAACTTGCAAATGGTAAGAAAATCCGACATGCTAACATCATTTGAAGAAGTTGTGTTTCATGTACATTATTTGCATTGGTTTCTTCGTGATTTTTATATGGACGTAGTCTGGGGAAGGATAGAGCAATTTCACCATTTGGATATTTGTTTTGTAGAAGTGCAGCGTGTATCCCAGCCGCAAACATATCTTTGCGAAAGTCAGAGAGACCTAACAAAACGCCGAAACCGACGCCGCGCATACCACCCATAAGAGCACGTTCCTGTGAGCAGACGCGGTACGGAAAGCATCGTTTTGCACCATCCAGATGCATTTTTTCATAACACTGCAGATCATAAGTTTCCTGAAATACCGTCACAAAATCTGCGCCACATTGACGAAGAGTATCATATTCATCTGTATTCATAGGATAAACTTCCAATCCAATTGTGGAGAAGTATTTTTTTGCAATTTTTACAGCTTCACCAATATATTCTGGACCAGAAATACGTCTGCTTTCTCCCGTTAAAATTAAAATTTCTCTCATACCGGTCTTTGAAATTGCCTGCATTTCTTTTTCGATTTCTTCCGCGTTCAGTTTGCAACGAGTAATTGTATTTTTACAATTGAATCCGCAGTATACGCACTGATTTTCGCAGTAATTGGAAATGTAGAGCGGTGTGAATATTAAAACATTATTTCCAAAATGATTTTCCCGCTCTGTTTTAGCACGTTTTGCCATCTGTTCTAAAAATGGTTCAGCGGCTGGTGACAATAATGCACCAAAATCAGAAACAGAAAGGTGTTCTTTATGTAAAGCCGCCTGTACATGTTCTGCTGTATATATGCAAGGCTGATATTGATCTCTTGCATGAATAACCTTGTCAATGATATCTGAATCAATTTGTTCCATGCCCGGTTGGTATTCCATGGGGTTATAAATTTTTCGCATACCAACGCCTCCCTTAATCCCTTAAAAAACCAGTCAAAGGGCTGGATGCTTCTGAACCAGATTCCAGAACGCGACCAAGTTTGGCGAGATAAGCAGCACGACCCGCCTCGATGGCAAGGCGGAATGCCTGAGCCATTAGGGGACAGTTGTCTGCGGTTGCAATTGCAGTGTTCGCCATTACTGCTGCAGCGCCCATTTCCATTGCTTCACACGCCTGAGAAGGTGCACCAATTCCAGCATCTACGATGATTGGAAGATCAATTTCATCTATCAGTATTTGTATAAAGTCTTTTGTACGAAGTCCTTTGTTGCTGCCAATAGGGGCACCCAAAGGCATGATTGCGGCTGCACCTGCATTGGCTAAATGTCGAGCTGCAATCAAATCAGGATACATATAGGGCAACACATGAAAGCCTTCTTTTGACAAAATTTCTGTTGCACGGATGGTCTCTGTATTGTCCGGAAGCAAATATTTTGCATCAGGAATCACTTCAACTTTGATGAAATTACCGCATCCTAATTCACGGGAAAGATGTGCGATTCGGATAGCCTCTTCCGCATTTCTGGCTCCTGAAGTGTTGGGAAGGAGCGTCAATTCTTTCGGTAAATAGTCCAGAATGTTTTCAGGGCTATTTGCATCCGCACGGCGTAATGCAATCGTAGCAATTTCACTTTGTCCATACTTCATCACATCTTGAATCAGCTGTAGAGAAAACTTGCCTGAACCTAGAATAAAACGGGAATGAAATTCTTTTCCGCCCAAAATCAGCGGATCATCGTTTTTCAAATGCATATCATAACCTCACTTCATCAAAATCAAATTTCAAAGGTAGCTTTTGAATCATTTTTTAAAATCAAATGTAATACCATAGGTATTTACTGATTTTGGGAAATGATCTTTAATAAAAAATATTCTTACAGAAAATTTTTTTCTTTGTTATGCTGCGTCTAAATCAACCGCCTCCCATAAAACTGACAATTTCGAGCACATCATCTTCTGAAAGAATTACATCAGAAAAAGATGCCTTTGGTACGATTTCGCCGTTGTGTTCAACGGCAATACGAGAAATCGAATATCCATTTTTTTGTAAGAAATCCGTTAATGATGATGGTGTTTCTAATGGAACCCATTCTCCATTTACACGCATTATATCCCTCCTCTTTACAATAAGACAAAAAATGAGCTACATCCGTGGTGGAAAAAACAAACACGGTGGTAGACCATTTGTTGAAATGTTTCCATTTTTGCTTTCAAAAAGACAAGAAAAATAAAAACGACTGTTATGTCGTCAATATGTCAACAAAATTTATTTTATATCATCATTTCTAGGGCGTTTTATTTTGAACAATTTCATAATAGATTCAAGTATCTTTACTGCTGATAATGTGTAAAACATAGTGCGTAAAATCACTTCAAAATCTTCGTACCGTGAAAAAAATGCTTGACAATGACTATTATTGCATAACGTATATTTGTTTAATTAGATTTTATAATTTTGAACCTTTTCATAGAATCCTCTTTTTATTATACCACTCTTTAAGAAATTCTGCAATAAGCCTTTTTTTTTGTAATTAAAATGTAAATAATGTTTCTTTTGCTTCATAAAATAAAAACACATTGGTGGAATGATTGGAAACAAAAAAGCAATATGTATTATGCGATATACTTTAAAGTAGGAAGATAAAGCAAAACAGACTTTTCGTGACAAATTCTGCGGAGATTCTTTTCATGCTGAACCACTGTCAAAAAAGTAGACAAGCAAAGTAGAAAAAATAACAATCTTCAAAATCGTTAGGTGATAAGCCGTTGTTGTGAGAATGGGGACGAATGGAAATTTAGAAGCCATCGATGTACTTAAAAATGCTGATTTTGAGTTCTTCGATCGAAGAATAAGACCGGTGGTCTGCTTCTTCTTTTTTCAGATATTTGAAAAAGCATTCCATAATTGCATTGTCATAAGGATGTCCTTTTGCTAAAAAATGATTGGATCATATTCCAATTATTCAGGTGTTTTCTGAATTCTTTGGACGTATACTGCGTACCTCTGTCAGTTTGAAAAATTATTCCATTGGATTTTCCTCGGCTTGCAACGGCGCAATTTACCGTGTCAACGGCAAGCTGCGTATTGATCTTATCAGTAGTTTGTATGCAACGATTTTTCTTGAATACAGATCCATAATCACACACAAATAATAAAATCTTTCACCGGCTTTTATGTATGTGAAATCTCTTACCCATGACAAAGAATATTTTCGCATTTGCCTTCATCGAACGTAGCCTTGTTCCCAGGCGATTTAATAGTGCGCATTTTAAGCAAATTTATACTTTTCATTATTCGGTACACTCTGCCCACGCTGATGTTTATGCGATAATCACGTATAAGACATAAAGCTGTTTTTTCTGCTCCAAACCGTTTGTCGTTCTTGGCATACAAGTCAAGAATACATCTGCGAATATGCCTGTTTTCCAGGTCTCTTTTTGATTCATTACGATTTTTTAACTGTAATATGTGCTTTGTTTGACGTTTAAACCCGGCATAGAACAGACACACTGTGCTCGTTTGAAAGCAGTCTGACAACTTCTAATCTTTGTTTGAGTGTGACGTGAATATCGCAATGGTTTTTCAATACCAGGTTTTCCTCCTCAAGCTCAGCGTTGCACCTTGATTTGATTTGCAGTAAGGAGAAGCTTGAAATGCAGGCTGATATTTTAAAACAGGCGGTGCTGATAATGGAACGAAAGTTAAAATAATTCTTGCAAACCGACATAAGTATAGTATCAGTGCCATGTGCAGAAAACTTTGCATTCTGAGAAGTCTTGTATATTATAAGAGAAAAATGTGAGAAATTGACAGCAGCTTTAAAATGAGATTATAAAATATTCAAGGACAGTCAAAATAATTATAGTTTAAGAAAAATCAAGATGGAATTGGGCTGTCAATCGAAAGTAATACAGAAATAATTGAGTAGGTGTAAGTTTTTAAACTTTGTTGGAGTAAGATAACCTAGAGATCTGCATATGATATTAAACCAAAGCGTATAGAATTAATCGTTTTCACATTGAAGGACTTTACCTAGTTGCTTGAAATCAAAATAGACTTTTACTTCACTTTCTGCCTAATACTGACAATCTCACATTTTTGAATGTTTTCTGACTGCATTTTTCTTTATAATTTGATAATAACGTTCCATGGAATGAATTTAAATAGCCTTGCATCCGTTTTATAAAAGTAAAACGGATATTAAGAAAAATCAGATTGCGATGAATCGACAATACCGTTTGTATTTTCAGAATCGGTAACAGATACGGCAGTAGTGTAGGTCGTAATAGAAGGTTCTTCAGAAACACCATATAATTTGTCAATGGCATGGTGCTCAAGATATTGTTTCCAGATGGAAAGTGATTTTCCCAGCAAATGAATACCGTCAGATGTGAGAGAGGCATCTAGATAACCATTTGCATCGGTAACAGCTTCATTGACATTTAGATAATAGATGGATTGTTTTTTATTTTCCAATTGTTTCAACGCTTCATTTCTGTTGTGTACCATTTGATTGTTAATTGCACCATTTGGATCGTCTTTTGCTGCAGAGACACATAGGATACTTTGGATATAGATGATCGCATTTGGTTGTGCTTCACGTATCTGTGCAATTACATCTGCATATGCAGACGCCCATTTTTCGGTAGAGCCTGTCCCAAGTTCATTTAATCCAAGCATAATATAGACTTTTCCGTATTGTTGTTGAGCGAGTTTTTGTGCTAAGGTACAACTTTCATTACGATTGGGATTGCCGGCTTTTTTTTCTTGTACATCATAGATGGTCATGCCAACACCGCAAAAATAATCCGCATTGGTAGTATTTCCATATAATGCAAGTCCTTCTGTACGAGAATCACCAATAAAAAGTGCATCCTGAAAATAGGAGTCGTCGACGGTCTGATAGACAATAGGCGCAGTAGTCGTGACAATGGAAGTTAAAGTAGCCTGTGCTTGTATATGTTCTTGGGTTTGCGTCGTCATTTGAAAAGATGAAGTAGTAGAATCCATGCTGTCTTGTACAAGCTGCGGTTTTGGAACAGAACTTTCCGGTTTGTCCTGTGTTAATTTCCAAATGTTGACGATTATGGCGGCACCAATAAATACAAAGAAAATCGCAAATTTTTTTAAAAAACGAATGAATTTCAAATAAAAAACCTCCTATTGTCAAAATTGCAAATAATTGAAAGGATTATTGGTTTGTGTCATCATGGCATATATTGAAAAAATGAATATTGCAATGAGGAAGAGAATACAAATTATACTATTTTTGCATTTACGGTACAAATAAGAGGGAAGCGGTGTACTGAAAAGTACGCATGGTACTAGGATTTTCCAATAGGAATGCAGTGCTGAAAGAACATCACGTGTATTCGTGTAATTTTCTTCTGATGAAAGAAATGGAAATAGTTTTGTAAAGTAAATACCAAGTTGCTGCATATCAGTAATAGCGAAGACCATCCATGTCAGTGGAATTAGAAAAATAATATAGAGATGTTTTAAAATATGTGTTTTTTCTAGAAATTTTCCGTACACATTTTTTTCTAATGTGAGAATGATAAAAAAGATTAGTCCCCAAAGGATAAAATTCCAGTTGGCACCGTGCCAAATGCCGGTAAAAGCCCACACAAAAAACATATTGCGTATGGTCATCCATTTTCCACGTCGGTTACCACCCAGAGGAATGTAGATGTAATTACGAAACCAGCGCCCTAATGTAATATGCCACCGTCTCCAGAATTCGGAAGCAGTACCTGATATGTATGGAAGATTAAAATTTTGAGGCAGGTCAAATCCCAGCATCTTTCCTACACCGATTGCCATAAAAGAGTAGCCAGCAAAATCAAAATAAATCTGAAAGCTGTAAGCAAATGCACCGAGCCAAGCGTAAGGCGTAGAGATACTATCATAACCAATAACAGAAAGATTGTTCCATAGACTGTACATGGGGTTTGCCAAAATACATTTTGCCCCTAAACCAATGATAAAAGACTGCATTCCCTCCTGAAAAAGGTTGATGTTAACAGTTCGTTGATAAAGCTGTGGACGAATTTCGCCATAGCAGCAAATGGGACCTGAAAGCAATTGTGGAAACATACACATGTAAGTACCTAAGTGTAGGAAGGAATTTTCTGGTTTTATTTTCTTAGTATAGACATCGATGAGATAGGAAGTAATCTGAAAGGTGTAAAAACTAATGCCCAGTGGCAGTACAAGATGTAGAGAGGGAATTGAAGCGTGAAATACGGCAAGTAGATGGTTGAGATTTTCAATTAAGAAGTTAGTATATTTAAAAAAGATTAGTAGACCAAAGTTGTATATTAATCCAATTATAAAAATACCTTTTCGAAACTGTCCTGAAGAGAACCGACACATTGTCTTGGAAATTAAATAATTGACAAGCATAGAACATAAAAGTAGAAGGGTATACCAACCGCTTCCGCTGGCATAAAAGATTAGACTGCCAATCATTAGAGTGATGTTGCGGAATTTTTGCGGGGTTAAATAATATATTGCCAGAAAAATCGGCAGAAATTGGAATAAAAATGCAATAGTGTTATAAATCATGTTGTCTCTCCCTATCTGAAAAATGAGCCACCTGAAATTGGGGGCAATAACAGCTTTTTTGTAAGAAAAAGTTGTGTTTATATTTTTATTATACAAAAGATCGACATTCTTTGCAATGATAGGAACATAACAAAAAGGTTAAAAAATAGTAACAGGTAAAAATACACAAAATTATTTTGATGAAATGCGGTATGGCGCATAAGAGCAAAATGGTGTACATTATAAAAACTTTTTTTGTTTTTCCATGCTAAGTTCCCAAAAAGCGACAGCGCTGGCAGCTGCCACATTTAAAGAATCCACCCCTTCTGCCATGGGGATTTTTACAACGTAATCACAGTTGGCAATGGTTTGCATAGTCAGCCCATTTCCTTCAGTTCCAAAGACCATGGCAATCTTTTTTAAATGCTGTAATTTCTGATCTGTAATTGGAATAGCTTTTTTATCTAATGCCAGTGCTACAGTAGAAAAACCCATTTTCCGTAGTGCTGCAATGCCGTTTATTGTCCAGTTCTTTTTCCATATGGTCCATGGTATCTGAAAAACAGTTCCCATGCTTACCCGGATTGCGCGTCGGTATAGCGGATCGGCGCATGCATTGGTCAGTATGATGCCGTCGATCTTCAGTGCTGCCGCTGACCGAAAAATGGCGCCGATATTTGTGGGATTGACGATGTCTTCTAGAATAGCAATTCTTTCTGCTTTTTGGCAAACGTCATTGACAGATGGTAATTCAATTCGGCGCATCGCACATAAAGCTCCTCTTGTTAATTGAAAGCCCTTTATTTGTGCTAGTATTTCAGAATCTGCTACATATATTGGGATATCCGTACATCGTTCGATCAGTTCTTTGCCCTGTGTTTGTATTTGTTTTTCTTCCATTAAAATAGATATTGGTGTATAGCCTGCATCTAATGCCCGAAAAATCACTTTTGGACTTTCTGCAATAAATATACCTGGATTTGGTTCGTGGAAATGCAATAGCTGCGTTTCGTTCAGTCGTGTATAAATGTCTAGAACTTGATCATGTATATCTGTGATTTGAATAATTCTTTGCATATGTTCCCTCCGGTATTTGCATTTTATGATAAAATTGAAATATTTTTGATTTGCATTTGAAACTATTATTTTTCATATTATACAGCATTTGTAGTTATGATTCAATACTTTCTGCAAACCCTACAAAGAATGATACTGGATTATGTACGTGTTGCCTAAAAAAATTGTTGTATTTTGTGCAAAGTGCTTTTTTTAAGAGATGATGTTGACAATTATTTTTATGTGTGATATATTATATATATACAATAAGTACAATATATCACACATAACAAAGGAGGGATCTTTTTGGATATTATCATTAGTAACAATAGCAGTAAACCCATTTATGAGCAAATTTCATCACAAATTAAAGCGCAGATAATGGACGGTACATTGCTTGCGGATGCGGCACTTCCATCTATGCGTTCACTGGCAAAAAAACTGCATATCAGTGTAATAACAGTACAGCGTGCTTACGAAGAACTTCAACGCGATGGATTTATTGAAACCACTGTCGGGCGGGGTACTTTTGTTTCATCTAGAAGCCATTTATTCTATCAGGAAGAGCAGCAACGACAGGCCGAAGAGTACTTGAGTAAAGCAGTTCAAATCGCGCGCTTTGCTGGTATACCATTAGAAAAACTTGTAAATGTTCTGACATTATTTTATGAGGAGGAAATAGAATGAAACCATTATTGGAAATTAAAAATCTAACCTATCAATATCCATCATTTGCTTTAGAAAATGTTAGCTTTTCAATTCCTGGGGGGACAATCATGGGACTCGTGGGGGAAAATGGTGCAGGGAAAACCACCATGATTCGAACCATTTTAGGAACGATTCGACCAGATGCTGGAGAAATACGATTTCAAGGGAGAGTGCTGACTGAGGAGAACAAATCTCTGAAAAACGATATTGGTGTCGTGTTTGATAACTTGTCATTTTATGGAAATCTAAACGCAACGCAAGCGGCAAGAATTACTGCCAACGTTTACAGCAATTGGGATCAGGCTTATTTTGAGACACTTCTACAAAAGTTTCGTTTGGAACCCAAGAAGAAACTTAGGGCATATTCTAGTGGAATGAAGATGCGGCTTTCCCTTATTTTGGCACTTTCACACCACCCTAAATTGTTGCTTTTGGATGAACCAACTAGTGGAATCGATCCGGTTGTACGAGATGAAATGATGGAATTATTTCTTGATTTTATACAGGATGAAGAACATGCTATATTATTTTCTACACATATTACCAGTGATTTGGAAAAGGTTGCAGATTATGTTACATTTCTCCATAATGGAAAAATGATGCTCAGTATCGCTAAAGATACGCTCTTGTATGAATATGGAATTGTGCGATGTAGTAAAGCGGCGTTCGATGCAGTGGTAAATAAGGCAAATGTGTTGTCTTGGATGAAAAAAGAATATGAATGGGATATATTGGTTTCTAACCGCCGAACTGTTCAAGAACAATTTCCCGATATAGTTGTGGATGTTCCAACACTTGAGGAAATATTACTCATGTATGTGAAAGGAGTGCAGGTGTAATGAAAGGCCTTTTAATAAAAGATATTTTAAATCTTCGTATCAATTTGTTGCTGTGTGGTGCTTTATTATTGCTATATTCATGTTTGAATGCTTTTTCTGAATTTCAATATTCAATTATAAATTATTTTATACTAATATGCAGCACTTTCCTGATTACATCATTTTATTTAGATGAGTCATCTAAATGGAACGCTTTTGCACTTGCAATGCCAGTTTCCCGAAAAGAACTTGTACTCTCTAAATTTTTGTTGAAATGGATACTACACATGGTGGGATTTGTTTTTGCTTTGATACCAGCTGCCATTGTACGTATTTTTCAAGGAACGTTATTTTCTGCTGTTTTTATGCAGGAGATATTTTTCATTATTATAATTGTGTTGGTATATAATATAATTCTTTCTGCCAGTATTTTAATATTATTCAAATTTCGTTATGCGGTTGCCCGCACTATTTCATTGATAGCCGCATGTTGCACTATGGGAATTATAATTGGTTTTCAACAAGCCGAACCCTTTTCTTGGGAGATTAATAGCGCATTGCAACATCATGGATTGTTGATGGTATGTGTAGGATTTGTAGTTTCTCTTTTGATGGAAGGGGCATTTTATTTTTTCACATTGCGAAGTGTACAAAAACAAAATTTTTCATAACCGATTGCAATTGTAAGTGAACGCAGAAATATACAATAAAATAGCCAGATTGTTTTTTGTTAATATTGTTTTTGGTATTATTTTTTTGTTAGATTCTGGTTTACTTGATATAATTGCTTGTCATACACAGATAGTTGTTTGCTGTGTCATTATTTTTTGATGTGAAGTCCATAAAAAAAACATAAAAGTGCCAAAAATTCAGATAGAAATTCATTTATATTGCCCTTATAATAGAGGCAATGCCGCACAAGGCTATGAAACGTTTTTGTGCGGTGTTGTTTATTGTATGAATTTATGTATTGCAAAGGTGATATTATGAAAACGCGAAAGGCAACAAT
Organism: uncultured Ruminococcus sp.; assembly: GCA_949291345.1. Lineage (GTDB taxonomy): Bacteria > Bacillota > Clostridia > Oscillospirales > Ruminococcaceae > Ruminococcus_C. The sequence continues at coordinate 1,610 of CASEVP010000058.1, read as the reverse complement.
GTTTTATAAAAATTTAATGCGCATTATGATCCCAATTTCTTTACAGCAGCTGATGTTAGCATTGGTGAGTGCTTCTGATGCATTTATGCTGGGATTTATTAGCCAGGATGCACTTTCTGCTGTTTCGCTGGCCGGTCAGGTGCAGTTTGTATTTAGCCTTTTCCTTTTTGCCATAACAGCAGGTGTCTCAATATTCGCGGCACAGTACTGGGGCATACAGGATAAGCGTTCGGTTGAAAAAGTGCTAGGTATTGGGACAGCCGCATCGGTTTTGGTTTCACTTCCTTTTGCGTTTTGTGCTGCCATATTTCCGGAATTGATTATGCGGGCATTTGCATCAGATCCTGTTCTAATTGCAGGTGGTGCAGAATATTTACGTGTTGTTTCTGTTTCTTATGTGCTTTTGAGTATTTCTCAGATATATCTATGCATTTTGAAAAATACTGGACATGCTGGACGATGTGCATTAATTAGTTCTGTATCTGTAATTATCAATATTGTTTTGAATGCTATGTTGATTTTTGGATTAGGTTTTTTTCCCAGAATGGAAATTGCAGGTGCGGCACTTGCAACGGATATTTCTAAAGTAATTGAATTGATTTGGACACTTGTTCTTATGTTAAAGCCTGATGCAGTGAAAATGTATTTTAAAGATATTTTTCATCAGGCAAAACTGCTTCGAAAGGATTTCTGGAAATACACTTTACCCATACTTGGCAATGAGTTGGTATGGGGAATGGGATTTACGATGTATTCCGTTATAATGGGACATCTAGGAACAGATGCAGCAGCTGCTAACTCAATTGCGAATATTGTGAAAAATTTGGTGATATGTTTCTGTACCGGTATTGCAACTGCAAGCGGTGTTATGGTTGGAAGTCTTCTTGGACAAGGCAAATTGGAAAAAGCAAAACGCTATGGGGCGAGATTGAGTAGAATAGCAATACTTGCTGGAATTATTGCAGGTGCTATCATTTTGTGTGTTATCCCGTTTGTATCCTATTTTTCCACTTTAAGTGAGAATGCAAAACATTATCTGCGGTTTATGCTCATAGTCTGCTCGTATTATGTGATTGGAAAATCTATCAATACCACAGTGATTTCGGGCATTTTTCCAGCAGGCGGAGATTCAAAGTTTGGATTTTTCTGCGATACGATTACTATGTGGTGTGTTACAGTTCCAATCGGTTTATTGGCTGCATTTGTACTAAAACTACCGGTTCTTGCCGTCTATGCCATGATCAACATCGATGAGATTGTTAAGTTGCCGGCTGTTTACCGCAATTATAAGAAATACCACTGGGTGAAAAATCTAACACGTACAGAGAATATAGATTCCATTTCAAAATAAGTTCAATGAGTGCGTAAAGAGACACATTGCTACATTCTCTAAGAGGTGATTATTTGTTTTTTTCTTTAATTATTTTCTAAAGATGTGATTTTACCTTGCATCGATGAATACATATTTGTTTTAATTTCTGCAATTAAAGCTTCCATGAGTTTGGAATGTGTCTTGTTTTTTTTCCATGCGAGATGCATTCCAATTTCCAGTTTTGGAGATAATGGACGAAAGCAGAGGTTGCTGTCTCCGCTAACATTAATAATCTGTG
>CASEVP010000057.1 GCA_949291345.1 uncultured Ruminococcus sp. | reverse complement strand
TGAAAACCGTCTGAGCTTTATCCTGACAGGTACAGGTGTGGCACAGGTGAAGGGCACTACACTGGCAAACATGCTGTTTGAAGTAGCAGACTTAGATACTGTAAAGAGCGTTGCTGCTGAATATGGTATTACTGCACAGACTGATGAAAACGGCAAAACATATTACTCCTTCCCGGTAGAGTGGATGGAAGATGGCTATGACATTGGTAATTCTGATGGTACAGAGGTACAGCGTGCACGTTATGAATATCGTGATGAAAACAATATCGATGTTCATGTTACAGGCTTGACTCTCACAAACGGTTCTATTAATATTTATGTACCAGATGATACAACAACTACCACAACAACTACAACAACAACTACAACTACAACAACAACTACCACCACGACAACCACAACCACTGCTAAGCCAACCACCACAACAACTACAACAACAACTAAAGCAACTACAACAACAACCGCAGCCACAACTACCACAACTACCACAACTACGACTGCAGCTACTACGACAACAACTGATCCAATTTTGGAAGGTAAGTCAGTATGGTCATTGGATAAGCTGGTAGTACAACCGGGCGATGGAATGCAGGATGACTTGTTCTATGGTGCAAGTATCACAAATGCAATTTCTGCATGTGCACTTCAGGGCTCAATTGACTTTGGTGAAGCGACAAAGGCATTATTGATGTGGCCATTTGGCACAGATACAATGAGCATTGTTGGAATTACAGACGGCGTATACTACAGAATGCCGCAGTTCCAGACAGACTTCGAGCGTTTCTACAGTGATCCTGATCAGACAATCCTGCGCTTTGCAATGTTGGGTGCAGATGCATATGCACCGTCTTCAGCTGATGGTGGTTTGTTGAGCATGCCAATTGCAATTCCGGATGAGGATACTGTAATCTCCATTGCACAGCAGTATGGTATTGAATATGATCAAGAACTGGGTGGTTATAAGTTCCCGGTTAACTGGGCTGAAAACATCACAGATCCTGGTAATTCTGACGGAACAATTGTTGAAAGACTGCGTTTTGCATACGCAAATGCAAATAATGAAAACATCTTTGAACAGTATGTAGAACTGGAAAATGGTTATATTTTGGTTCAGGTTGACGAGCCAGTAGCAACAACGGAATCTACAACAACACCTACTACAACCACAACTACAACCACTACCACAACTACAACCACCACAACAACTACAACTACAGACAGCACAACCACAACCACCACAACAACTACAACCACCACTACAACTACAGATAGCACAACTACAACCACCACAACAACTGCAACCACAACAGATGATACGACAACGACTACAACAACGACAGAAGAGATTGTAGAGATTGCTGCAAAGGCAGAACCGAATTTCTACTTCTCAGTAGATGATAGAGAATATGATCCGACTGACTTGTTGGATGCAGATGCAGATGTTCTGGCAGATGTTACATTTGAATATGCTACACCAGAAGCTACATTTGAAGCACTCAAGGATGAAAATGAGCACTATGTAAGAGCAGAATTGACTGTTCTGTATAAGGGCGAAGTTGTTGAGGGCGTAACACCTGTCGTATACATCGGCGTTAAGGGTGATGCTGATCTGAATGAAATCGTTGATACGTTTGATGGATATTATGTCTTGCAGTATTATGCAGAAAAGTCTGCTGGATTCGATGATGTAACATTGTTAGACGATAACAGTGATCCGAATTTGGAGAAATTGGCATACTTCTTAGCAGATGTTGATACAGAAAGCAAGGAAGGTACCGACACAGCGAATAAAGTTCTTGATACTTACGATGGATTCTATATCCTGAGTTACTATGCAAGCATGAGTGCTGGTCATACTGATACAGAATGGCCGGATATTATTCCGAGTTTGTTGGAACTGGAAGGTTCTTGCTGGGCAAAGTAAGTTGAATTGTTCACTGGTGCAATTGCATCAAAGACATTGACAATTGAGTTTTGACAGATAAATCCGGTATGGGAATGTTCCTATACCGGATTTTTTTGCGCACTTATTGTTAGCCTTGACAAACCAAAAGAAAGTGTGCTATACTTTCGATGCGGTGCATATAGTATGAATATAAAGAGGGATTGGGAAAGCAACCATTTTGCCGATGTGATGAACACAAATACACTGCGTTGGAGGAAAAGCCATGCATTTATTAGAATTGTTGCTAACAGCGGTCGGACTTGCTATGGACGCGTTTGCGGTTTCAATCTGTAAAGGATTGGGTATGCGGAAGATGCGATATGGACAGGCAGTTGTGATTGCATTGTATTTTGGGGTATTTCAAGCAATTATGCCGCTGATAGGGTGGTTGCTTGGCACATCATTTTCGCAATACATACAAGCCTTTGATCATTGGATTGCCTTTGTTCTTCTGCTGCTGATTGGTGGAAAAATGGTTATTGATACCATCCGCGAGGAGGGAACTCAGACAGGGACAGCAGCAGATGAAAAGTTGCATCATAAAGAGCTCTTGATGTTGGCAATTGCAACGTCGATTGACGCATTGGCTGTGGGAATTGCATTTGCTTGTCTCCAGGTAGATATGTGGTCATCCGTATCAATGATTGGGATAGTGACATTTGTGCTGTGTTGCTGCGGCGTTTGGATTGGAAATCGGTTCGGCAATCGATTTGAAAAAAAAGCTGCAATTGCTGGAGGAATAGTGCTGGTTATAATCGGAACTAAGGTTCTCGTACAACATTTGTTGCAGGGGACATAAGAACGTTTTTATAATTATATTTCAAAAAAATATTGACAATATCAGAATAATTTGTTACAATAGAAATGTAGATAAAAATTTTGAAATATGAGGATAAAAAATAATGGAAGAATATCAAAAGATGCAAAAAAGAAAACAAAGAATCTTTGTGTTTCTTAGTTTGTGTATGGCTACTGTAATTATAATTTCAACAATTGTATGGAGGAGATCAGAATACATTGATTCCGGTCAACAACATACAATTGACGCAGTTCGTGGATTGAATGGGGAAGGTGCTGTTTGCGAAGGGGACGAAAAAAGCCTGACAGAACGAGAGAAACTTTATTTGAAGCTTTGTGAAATGTATGAGGATGTGGCGGCATGGCTTGTGATACCGAATACACTCATTGATTACCCCTTAATGTATACCGAGAATGCGACATATTATCAAGATCATAGTTTTGACCGTCAAAAGGACATTTATGGAACACCGTATTTAGATGCGGGAAACGCAAAGGATTTTTCGGATCCGTATACGATTGTGTATGGGCATGCGATGAACAATAGCACTATGTTTGGAAGTCTGGCAGATGCAAAGACGGAAGATGGATTTGATCAGTTAAGTGATGGTGTACTCATGTTGCCTAATGGATACCAGTGTTTAGAGGTAGTCGCTGTATTCACTGCCGATGCGGAAATATCTGGCATGTCTAAAACATTGGCAGAAACAAAGTCTTATGACAATGCGGGATTGGAGGCACTGCTGGAAAAGGCGTTGTATCGACGAGATGATACTGAAATTGGATCAGGGGATCGTTTGGTTGCCCTGACTACATTGGCTGAAACGGAAGGTTGTGGAGCCATTATTTTGTTGCTTAAAATTGCCCCGTGGGAAGGATTTTAGAACCCGTATTTTGATATATGGTAGGTATTTTGGGATGATATATGGTGTATATAAATGAGAAAAGCGGGATATCCGGTCTTGTCCGGTGTCCCGCTTGCATTGTTTAAGGTAGAAATATAATGTGTACTGGAAACGTGTCGTTAGGAGCAATGCAATATGACACTGCCCAGTTTTGTTTATAGCATATGGAGCCAAATTTCCAGTTGGGAACGGAGGAATCAACTTGCTGATTTCTGGAATTGATAGAAAATGAAACCTGCTGCAACGGATATGAAATGCCAATACCAATGGCTTTGACATAGCTTTCTTTTAAAGTCCAGTGTTGAAAAAAAAGGTTGTCTGGATTCGAACTTGTTAGGATTGCTTGGCTTTCTTCGTGTGAAAAGGAACGTTGCAGAACTCTAGATGGAAAAGGACGAATGCGTTCGGCATCCACACCAAGGGGCATATTTGAGATACCGCAAAGTGCCAGCCCGTCGCAATGGCTGAGATTAAAGTGAATGTCTGGATGTGTGACAAAATAAGGCTTGCCGTGGGAATCTCTTGAGATGATCGGAAAATCAAGTGATGGGTATTGTAGATGAAACGCACGCTGTAAAAGGCAGTGTGCGCTGTCGTGTGCGGCGGCCGCAGTGTTTCCAGAAATGGAGGCAGCATAGAGATACATAGTAATTCCTTCCCATATGTTAGTTGATAAAATAATCCAGAACAGTACGCAAGGTTTCGCTGGTTGTGTCACGTGAGACCACATCCTGTACCATGACAGGGTCATCTGTAATAATATTGTCAACATGAAGATTACAAAGACTGCGTACTTCAGAAGAACTGTTAACAGTCCATGCAAATATCTGTTTGCCGGACTGGTGTGCGGCATTGACCACTTGACTGGTAACAAAGACTTTATTAAGGCTAAAGGCATCAGCATACTGGAGTGAATAGAATTGTCCGTATGCAACACTCATGATATAACCAGTGCGTATATCGGGATTCACCTTTTTGATTTTTTTAAGAGAACTGTATGAGAATGATGTTACCCAACATGAGTCGGTGTAGCCATATTGGTCAATTAATTTGGCAACATCTTCTTCTAGGGTAGAAGATGTGTGTTTAGTTGGTTTGATTTCAATATTCAGTTGAATGCGGTTGTCAATGAACTGTAAGGTTTCTTCAAGCGTTGGAATTCTGGCGTTGGCATACATGGGGTCAAACCAAGAACCGGCATCCAATTCACATATGTCGTCATAATCGACTTCCCAGATGTTGCGATCAATGCCGGTGGTACGTTCGAGATTTTGGTCATGCATCACAACAAGGACACCGTCTCTTGTCTGCTGTATATCCAGCTCAATACAGTCAGACCCTGCTTCTATGGCATCCGAAAAGGCGTATAGGGTGTTTTCGGGTGCCTTAGCCGAAAGACCTCTGTGAGCAGTAATTGTAGGTTCTGAGAATAGCGTTAATTGTAATTTGGACTTGCCCACAGCAATGCTGTAGAGATAAGAGATATGGAGAATGAAGGCAGCTGCAATAGCGACAGAGATAGTGAGAATGGTAGTGTGTCGTCGGAAGGGACGTGTATTGCTGGAGCTGGGCATGGGTGACGGCAGTGAAATTCGAGGAAATTGCAGACAGCGTTTATCCAAAAGAGCCGTGATGTGTGCCATGCAAATGGGGATAGAAAAGAAGGAAAAACTCCATAGTACAAGTTGAATGAGGAGTTTTAGAATACGAGCTGCCTGTGAGGTGATCAATGTACCGCTTTCCGTGCCTTTGATGACCACTAGGACAACGCCGGTAATAATGCACAAGAATAACAGTAGAACAGCAAAATAGCATAGATTCCAGATAAGGACTGAGAGAAAGGTGGCAAAAAATCGTTTTCTAACGAGCATAGCACTGCATTTTCTGGCATTTCGAAAGGAGCATTGATTCTGCGTAAAAAGGGGGGCAGCAAAGATCCAACGAACAGAGAGAAGACAACATAGTATAACGATGCATATATAAACTGGTAAAAGAAATTCTTTTTTTGTCATATAGTAGGCAAGAAAATCAGGGATACCCATTGCGGTAAAAATACCAGATGTAGCGGAAAATTGCATAAGAGGAATGAGCAGTAATAAATGTAGAATCAGAAGCGGGCTGCCACCGCGGAAAAAGTGTTTAATAGATGCAATGCCGGAACGTATCATCTGGCGTAGAGTTAGACGCAGGCGTTGTTTTTTGGGTTGTCGAAAGCAGGTACAAATAGCTGCAATTTCAAATAAGGTGTACAGCGAAGCGATAATGAGGAGTAGGAGAATGAGGAGAATGGTCCATGGAGAACGTAGAAATTTTCCCAGATTGGAGTTGGTCAGATACTGAAGATGTGCAGCACGAATGGCAAGTTGGATCAGTCCGGCACAAGCCGGTGCGAGAACAAAGAAAGAGAGCATTTTCCAGATAAGTTCGAAGAGCGCAATGGGTCTCCAGAATTGAATGAGCCGTAAAAAACCGATACGAAACTGGTGCAAGCTGAAATTCTCCTTTCTCAAAAATGGAATATATGTGCTGCTGCGGCACTCTGTAAAAACTGCATATATTTTACCACAAATCACAATAAAAGTCAATTTGCCAAGAATGTAATTCATGGAAATTGGCAGAAATACGTTTTAGATTATGTTGATATTACAGAAGTTTAGGACAAAAAATCCGCTGCACATGGTGTGCAGCGGATTCGTCGTTTTCCTGTCTATTGTTGTCATCTGTTTGTTTTATACAATCGGAAGTGCAATCAAATTGTCAATAAGATATTGCATGATTACAGTGACATCCGTTGTATTGAGTACGTTGTCACGCTGACAATCTGCATTGGACAACTGTGTATAGCTCAAATAAACTGAGCCGTTCAAATATTTTTGTAACAGCACTGCATCGCAGGCATCTACAACACCATCACAGTTAACATCTCCATAGATCGAAGCATTGTTGGGATTAGAAACACCGACTGTCGGTACTTCGCTTTGAACCGTTGAAGCAACCGGTTGTGTGGTAGATTGCAGAGCGGTTGTTGTCATCGGTGCGGTGTTGGTGGTTGTTGCTTTTGCAGTCGTAGTTGTGGTGGTTGTCGTAGTTGTCGTTGTCGTAGTTACGGCTTCTGATTTTACCAGATAATCCATAGAACAGTATCCGGTCTTTCCATTAAAGGAAATTTTAGCCCAGCTCCCGTCTGATGCAATAACGGTGATTATCGTATTGTTGGCTAGTGTGCCGAGCTTAGAAGCCGAAGTAGATGGTGCACTGCGCACATATAGGGAAGTGGCATTGACTTTATAAGAACCTGCATATGCTTCAGAGAAGTTGTCAGTAGAAGTGCTGGGTGTTGTTGCGGCAGAAACGAGTTTCAAATAATTCATAGAGCAATATCCGTTGATATTGCCATAAGAAACCGCTGCCCAGCTGCCGTTGCCCGAAGACACTGTGATACTTGCGCCGTTGGGGATAGAACCAATTTTAGAGGCAGAAGTAGACGGTGCACTGCGGATATTCAAAGAAGTAGCAGTTACAGTATATGTACCAGCATACTTGTCCGAAAAATCGGAAGTATCAACATTGGTGTTAGATGAACTGTCGCCCGAAACTGCCGCGCCAGCCCAACCCTTTGCGATAATGGTATTATAAGCATTATTCAAACGACTGGTATAGTACCCAGAACTATTGCCGCGATCTGTTAGCGCAGCATTGTGAAGTTTTTCAAGAGTAATAGCGGTATACGAACCACTTCCCTTGGCAGCGTTTAGAATTCTGGCTGCCACGCCGCTGCCTCGATTGTAGATTTCGGCATAATAAACCAGAACACCGGCATCTGTAATACCATATTTTTTACCGGCATTAATATATCCCTCTACGTCGCTGTAGGCGAGGGCATCTTGTTTTGCTTTTCCGGTGGAAGTTGTGAGCAAGCTGGAAGCCGCTGAACCTTCCGCAACGGAGAATGTACGTGAATTCCAATTGGATGCGGACATCACCTCGTTATAAAAGGAACTGCCCAGAATACTCTTTGCAGTAGCACTATCCGCATTAGCAATCGAACGCATCAGTTGTAAAGCACGAGTTGCATGCCATTGGAGAATACCGATGCTGACAGCACCATTATCATTACGGTTGATTGAACCATAGGTGCCTTCGCTGCGAGTAATAATCTCCACGGCGGTCTTTGTCATCTCGTCCATAGATACTGCCGATGCATGCAGAGAAAATCCAACAGAAGAGATAACAAAAGTGAAAAAGGTAAGACAGGATAAAACGACTGCCATCATTTTTTTACGCATAATTTCGCTCCTTAAAAAAATTTCTGTCAGCAGCAGTCGCTGCATCGCAGTACGGCAGAAGCTGCCGTTGCAATGCGAAGCCGTATGTTTTCGTAAAAAAGCTACGGCGGAAAGCGGTACACGCCTGTCCGGTTCAAAGGCGAAAAGTCGTACATACGCTCTGCCGGCATTGTCCTGCGGGTCAGAGGATCCCACGCAGTAAGGACAATCCGCCCGGAATTAGCGATTCCGAAAGAACTTGTGTACCACCCGCATTGCGCCGTTCGTCCAATGCCTCAAGACAAAACGGACGGCAGACGGATTTCCCGATACTCTTGACAAATAACGGAAATGGTAGTCACCGTACAAATCGATTATACCATATTTGTAACCAAATTGCAAGACTTTCGGAAGATTGACGGCTTATTTTTGCAAAATCAAACAAAATAATCAGAGCAAATGTTCCAAAACTACGGCATAATGCACATAAAACAAAGGCGAAACAAGTAAAAAAATTGTAACCATTTGTTGGACAATGTCATACTATGAAAGATGGTTGTATGTCGGGCGAGTTGTTCATGAATTAGGTTGTTGATATATGATAATACGTCAATGCGTATGGTAGCATTGTTATGTAATCTTCATAAAAATGTCTAATTGTACAATTGCTGTATTGTACCTATGGGGGATCGGTTGGTTAGTCAGCGTCTCCTAAAATTTTCTGATAATACTGACGTATCTCCATCATGCGACCTTCGTCGGAAAAACGTTTTGCCAGCACGCGGTTGTGTGCTCCCATTTGTCTGCGCAGCAGTTTGTTATCACATAGCTGTGTGATTGCTTTTGCGCAAGCGATCACTAGATCTCCTTTCAGGCAATACGCACTTTCTTTATGTTCTGCATAAGTTTTGGTGCCATGACTGCGTACTGTAATCAGTGGCAGTCCAGCTGCCATGGCTTCCAGTGCCGCCATGCCGCAGCCTTCCCGCCGAGATGGCATGCAGAAGATGTCTGATGCTCCCAGCAGATCCGGGATATCCATTCGATAACCAAGCAGATGCACTTGTTCCGAAAGCCGTAGTTTTTCGATTAGTTTTTGTAGGAATAGCATTTCTGGACCTTCACCACAGATGAGATAATGCAGAGGAAGCTCTTCCCGCTGATGCCGCAGACGTGCCATTGCCTGCAGTACGACACGCAGCCGTTTTTGCATTCGCAACGTTCCTACCGAAATCAGAACGATAGCATTTTCTGGAATGTGCAGTTCATTCAGCACTTGTGTTCTTGTACGTTTTGGTGTGGCAAATCGTTCACAGTCAAGACCCACGTCTGCCCAAGAAACCACGTGTTTCTGATGCAAATGTTTTTCTGCATAGATGGCGTCTTCAGGACATACGGCAAAAAAATATGTTGTATTACGGGCAAGTTTGCGCTCAATTAAAGAAAAATAGAGACGTTCTGTTAGAAGGCATCTGCGAAAAATTCGGAAATCATGCGCAATGTAGAATACCGGTATTTGTAAAGACGTTGCAGCACGGCGTCCATACTGTGCGGCAATCGTACCGTGGCACTCCAGCAAATCTGGCTGAATTTCCCGCAGAAGATTCTCCAGCACCAGCATTGCCTGTTGATTTTTTCGCAAAGCACCGATATTTTCCTCAAAAGCAATGTCGTGCCATATTAGTTTTGGAAATTTGCGGTCAAATTGAAATCGTGCCTCATCGGACAAATTAGATTTTTGTAGATTGCATACCACATGAATCTCACAGCCTAATGTCTGGAGCGCTGTCATATTATATTTTGTAAATTGTACTATTGTTGCGGCTGCAGCCGCAAAAATCACCACACGTTTCATGCAATTGTCCTTTCCGAGATGTACTGCAGCAGTCACATAAAAAACTGTCAAATAAACATTTTGTGCCACTGTGTTTCATAATGTTACTTATTATACCATAATTTCTTCTTTATGTCTAGTTTTTCTTGTTTGGGCAATATCGTATAGCAATTATGTTTCAAAGCGGCGCGGTATATAACAATCGATCACATGTTTTGAAAGATTGTGGCAGTTGTTCTAAAATTATCTTCCGTTACCGTTTTTTCGACGAAATTCAATGGTTTTAGCCATTTTTGTGATAATCCTTCCTTGTGGTTTTCAGCGGTTTTTCAAACATGTTTCACCAAACGAACACATTTACGGGGTATACTTATACCATGCTCAAAGAGAGCATGTAACATCCTCTAACCGTTCTGTATACACCCCGATACAGAACGGTAAATCCCCAATAATCCCTATATCATAGCAAAAAACGTCCCTTACCCCGGGGCGTTTTTTGTTAACCTTTTGATTTTCTGCACGAATTTTAAAATGTATTGTATTACGGATAGTTTGTAAAATAGATGCAGAATGTTCATGAAATAGATGGTGTTAGCTGGTATACTGATAGTAGGACATTGCAAAAACCGATGTCGCTCAAAGCAACTGCTGAAGATTTTCGGCATGCTTATCGTTATGCGGCCGGGAGCGGGTGTCCAGTCATTGCGGCAATGGCGAAAAAACGAACAGAGCAGATGCTGCTGCACGAATCAAGGGGGAATATTTCATGTTGGAACGCATACCGCATTCAGAAATGATATATTATATCGGGGTTAACGACGATGCCATTGATTTGTTTGAAAATCAGTATCCGGTTGCCAATGGTGTTTCTTATAACTCCTATGTGATTCTAGACGAAAAAATCGCTGTGATGGATACGGTTGATCCGGTTGCCACAGTGCCTTGGCTGGAGCGGCTGGCAGAGGTACTGGGTGATAAGACACCGGACTATTTGATTATTTCCCATATGGAACCGGATCATGCAGGCAGTATTCGAGTACTGACAGATAAATATCCGGAAATGACACTGGTGGGTTCTGCAAAAGCATTGGCGATGCTGCCAAACTTTTTTGCACAACCACCCCAGAATCCACATATTGCCGTTAAAGAGGGTGATACACTGTCGTTAGGCAGCCATGTACTTTCTTTTGTAATGGCTCCTATGGTACACTGGCCGGAAGTGATGGTAAGCTATGAATCTTCAGAAAAGGTACTTTTTTCTGCCGATGCTTTTGGTAAATTTGGTGCGGTGGGGACAGATGAACCTTGGTTGGATGAGGCAAGACGTTATTTCATTAACATAGTAGGAAAGTATGGCATACCGGTGCAAGCATTGCTGAAAAAGACCGCAAAGCTGGATATCGCAACGATTTGTCCGCTGCATGGGCCAATTCTCACAGGGGATTTGCAGCCGTATATCGATAAGTATCTGACTTGGAGCAGCTACACGCCGGAAGAGTCCGGTGTATTGGTGGCATATGCTTCTATTCACGGAAATACAGAGCATGCGGCAAAGCTTTTGGCAGATGATTTGACTCGTATGGGTGAGAAGGTAGTTGTTTTGGATTTGAGCAGATGCGACATGGCAGATGCGGTACAGCAGGCATTCCGATTTGATCGGATGGTGTTGGCGGCATCTAGCTACGATGGAAGCGTGTTCATTCCTATGGAAGAATTCTTACTGCATCTTCAGGCAAAAGCATTCCAGAACCGCACCGTTGCATTGGTGGAAAATGGTTCTTGGGCTCCCTCTGCAATCAAAAAGATGCTGTCTTATTTGGACACTATGAAACAGATCAACGTATTAGAAAATCGCGTTTCCATTTGTTCTGTTGTCAAGCCTGCTGATGAAGCGGCATTGCATCAGTTAGCAGAGGATATACATAGTGTTGCAATGGTATAATATATTCATAGGCAACACCGCACAATTCCCGCCTTTGTCTGAATACGTACTTTGCTTGCCCTTTTTGCTTGATATAGAAAAGTTCCTCCTTGCAATACCTCAAGTATTGCTTCGTTGTCACTTTCCTATCTAAAACAAAAATTGCTGCGCAATCTACGCATTCGAATTGTGCGGTATTGCCCATACAGTATTGCTTGATATTTCTTGAGTGCATTTTTGTGCAATAAAATAGATAAAGCAATTCGGTTTAAGGAGGTGAATGATGATGACGGAAAATTATGAAGTATGTCACTGCATGGGTGTTTCTTTTGGAGACATCGAAGATGCGATGCACGAAGCGAAGAACCTTGGGGAAGTAGAGGCTGCTTTCCAGAAGGTGCAGGAAGTGACTTCCTGCTCGACAGGCTGCGGTGGATGTCATGATAAAGTAATGGATATCATCGCTGATATGATGAGCAAATGAGCAGGCAGTATGTTTGAATGCGAAAAAGCCGACACGAGAGAGGATGACTTCTCCGTGTCGGTTTTTTCATGCCCGCATCCGGTAAACACGTACCAGCACTAGTTTTGCGTCATTTTGCCGCAGTGCCAGAACGCCGCCCCGCACTGCATACGCAGTAGGGTCGCCACTGCCAGCAGTCTGGAGCCGCTGGATCTGAGTTCCGGGGATCCAGCCCAGATCTAACAAACGATGACGCATGGCTCCATGCAGATATACGCCTTCTATTATAGCGGTTTCCCCGCTTTCTAACGTATGCAGGGGGCGTATTTCTGTATTTTCATGTGATATCATATTACCGCAGTTCCCCCTATTTGTAATCGGCAGTATACAAGGCAATACCATACAAAGACTGCCAACGGCTTTGCACGTATTTTGCTTGCAGAATGATCATGTTATTTTACAAAAATGTTTGTAAATATAAAAAATTTACTTGTTTTTTGTATTTAAAGATGCATTCGACGGCGCAATTTGTGCACAATCTTTGTGTGTTATTGCCGATTGGTTCTGCTGTTTTCATAGTATGTAGTATTATTAATTTTGGTGCAAACAGAAATGCAAATGATAAAAACAAAATTGAAACCAAGGAATAAAAAATAAAAATTTTCAATCAGATGGATTTTGGCGTTGCCGGAGAGCGTTTTGGACGGTTTTTTTGAAAAGTAAAAAATAAATGACATTTCGTCTTTGTATCCATTTCGTTGTCAGGAAAGTCGAAAAAATTATGGAAAAGAGGGGAAATGAAGTGGAAACGGGGATAAATTTCGATAGGTTGCAGATACTGTACATGGCTGCATCTGCAGCGGAAAGAGAGGCGAACACAGCGATGCACCGTGGAATTACGGCAATGCTGTCGGGCTTGTTGACAGCGGCATTGTTGCCGGTTGTGCCGGTCAGCGGATCGGCAAATTGTCAGGCGATCGGATACGGACAAGGCAAGGCAGTGGACAGTGAAAATCGTCCGCAGGATGCCGTCGCATTTGATGCCCAGTATGGAAAATACGACGCTTATGCTACCACACCGGATCGCAGCCGGATTATTCTGACCTTTGATCAAGGGTATGAAAACGGGTACACGGCAGAGATTCTGGACACTTTACAGGAAAAGCATGTAACTGCTGTGTTTTTCATTACCGGAGACTACGCAAAAAAAGAGACAGAGTTAGTAAACCGCATGATTGCAGAAGGGCATATGTTGGGCAATCATGGCATGAAACATGCTAGTTTGCCTACACTGACGCCATCTGAAGCAAAATCGGAGATCATGGAACTGCATGACTATGTGTTAGAAACTTATGATTACGAAATGCAGTATTTCCGGTGTCCATGCGGAGAATATTCTGAGTCAGCACTCGAGACTATCCAGGATTGTGGTTACTGTACCTTATTCTGGAGCGATGCCTATGTTGACTGGAATCCTGACGATCAGCCGGATCCGGCTGCGTCATTGGAACGGTTGGAAGAACATGCACATGGAGGCGAAATTCTGTTGCTTCATGGGGTTTCTTCTACTAATGCCGCTATTTTAGGTGATTTGATCGACGCACTGCGTGCTGACGGCTATACGCTGTAACTTCGATAAGACAACCCGATTGAACCCGTTCAGTCGGGTTGTTTCATAACTGCGTGTTGTGTTATATAAAGAAAGCAATTTTTGGAAATTATTTTAGAAGGATATCCCTACATTGCAGACAGATTGACATGATGAGGGGGATATGTTATAATGTAGCACAATGATAGTGGTTTTATAAAGCAGTATGGAAAAGGCAACCAACATATGCCGTATGGGGAAGCAAAATACCGTAGAAAAAGATCGAGCGGAAGTGCTTTCGGAAAGGAATAAATAGATTATGGAGAATAGAGAATATCATTTTGAAACAAAGCAGATACATGTAGGACAGGAACAGCCGGATCCGGCAACAGATGCAAGGGCAGTACCAATTTATGCGACGACCTCCTATGTGTTTGCTGATTCTGTACAGGCGGCAGGGAGATTTGCACTGACAGAGAGCGGCAATATTTATACGAGATTAATGAATCCGACCACGGATGTGTTGGAAAAGCGTATAGCGGCATTGGAGGGCGGCGCAGGAGCTTTGGCAACCGCATCGGGTTCTGCGGCGATTGATTATGCTGTTCGCAATATTGCGGGTGCCGGTGATCATATCATTTCGGCACAAACGGTGTATGGCGGCACTTACAATTTGTTTGCCAACACATTTCACGAAATTGGCATTTCTGTTACATTTGTGGATGCCCATAGTCCCGAACAATATGAAAAGGCAATTCATCCCAATACAAAGGCATTGTATGTGGAGTCAATGGGCAATCCCAATTCAGATGTTGCGGATATAGAGGCAATAGCAGAAATTGCACATCGCCATGGATTGCCGCTGATTGTGGACAATACATTTGCAACCCCCTTTTTGTTTCGGCCATTGGAACATGGCGCAGATATCGTAGTGCATTCCGCAACTAAATTTATTGGTGGTCATGGTACGGTCATGGGCGGCGTAGTAGTCGACGGAGGAAAGTTTGATTGGAGTGCCGGTGACAAATTTCCGGGGCTGTCTAAGCCCAATCCCTCTTATCATGGTGTAGTTTTTACAGAGGCGTGCGGCAATGTTGCTTATATTATGAAATTGCGTACGACACTGATGCGGGACACTGGCGCCACTTTGTCTCCGTTTCACTCGTTTCTTTTGTTGCAAGGGCTTGAGACATTGTCTCTGCGTGTGGAACGCCATGTGGAAAATGCACTGCAGGTGGTGGCATATCTGCAAAATCATCCGCAGGTTAAGAAGGTGCACCATCCATCTCTGGCAACAGGGTATGAAAGAGAATTGTACCAGAAATATTATCCCAACGGCGGTGGTTCCATCTTTACTTTTGAATTGAACGGTACCAAGGAACAGGCACAGAAATTTACTGAATCGCTCCAGTTGTTTTCTCTGCTGGCGAATGTGGCAGATGTCAAGTCTTTGGTGATCCATCCGGCATCCACCACGCATTCTCAGATGAATGAGCAAGAATTGGCGGCGGCAGGTATTTCGCCTACAACGGTACGGCTTTCCATTGGAACAGAGCATATTGAGGATATTCTGGCAGATCTGGAGCAGGGATTCCAAGCTGTGCGGTAAACTGACAGGGGCAGAAGCATCTGTTGTTTGCATCAAATAAAAGCAATACAGTGTAAAGGCTTTCGTAAACTCGTGTACATGTGATGTGTACACGGGTTTTTTTGTCCCTAATTTTGTTTTGCCTTTCTTTTTTTGGTGAATTGGCGATCTCGTAGTGTAAAATCTTTCTATTAAAAACTTTTTTGTACCATTCTTGTCGTTTGGAAATAAGGTCTTGCTTTTTTTCCCGATTTACGGTATAATAAAATGAATAGTTATTTGTATTGTTTAACGGGAGGAATTGAAAAATGCCAAAATATGTATTTGTCACCGGCGGCGTTGTTTCCGGTCTGGGTAAGGGAATCACTGCTGCCTCACTCGGGCGTCTATTAAAAGCA
The DNA here is from genome assembly GCA_949291345.1 of uncultured Ruminococcus sp. Classification (GTDB taxonomy): domain Bacteria; phylum Bacillota; class Clostridia; order Oscillospirales; family Ruminococcaceae; genus Ruminococcus_C. The sequence continues at coordinate 5,838 of CASEVP010000057.1, read as the reverse complement.
CGAGGTTATAAAGTTACTATTCAAAAATTTGATCCATATATCAATGTGGATCCTGGTACGATGAGTCCCTATCAGCATGGCGAGGTTTTCGTCACTGATGACGGTGCAGAAACAGATTTGGATTTGGGACACTATGAACGATTTATTGATGAAAATCTATCGATTAACAACAATGTTACCACAGGTAAGATTTATTGGACCGTTCTGAATAAGGAACGGCGGGGCGATTATTTGGGTGGTACTGTGCAGGTGATCCCGCATATTACCAATGAGATTAAAGATCGCATTTATCGTGTCGGCGAAGAATCTAACGCTGATGTAGTGATTACGGAGATTGGCGGTACTGTGGGGGACATTGAAAGTACACCGTTTTTGGAGGCGATTCGCCAGTTTGTCACCGAGGTGGGAAGAGGCAACGCCATGTATATCCATGTAACGCTTGTACCTTATATTGCAGGCTCTAATGAATTGAAGTCTAAGCCGACACAGCATTCTGTCAAAGAGCTTCTTTCGATTGGCATTCAGCCGCATGTGGTGGTATGCCGTACAGAACTGGAGATTCCGGCAGATATGAAACGGAAGATTAGTATGTTCTGCAATGTGCGGGAAGAGGACATTATTCAGAATATGACCGCTCCGTCCCTCTATGAGGTACCTATGATGTTGGAGCAGGAGGGGTTGACTGACAGTGTTTGCCATCATCTGGGGCTGGAGAACCGGACGCCGGATCTCGCTGACTGGACAGCGATGACACAGCGGCAGAAGCACGCCGACAAAGACGTGACAATTGGCTTGGTGGGAAAATATGTTTCTTTGCAGGATGCCTATCTGTCGGTGGCTGAGGCACTGCATCACGGTGGCATTGTCAACGATGCAAAGGTGCAGATTCTTTGGATCGACTCGGAAAAGATTACACGAGAAAATGCTGGAGAAATGCTTGGCGAATGCGATGGTATTATCGTGCCGGGCGGTTTTGGTGACCGAGGGATCGAGGGCATGGTTGAGGCGATTCGCTATGCTAGAACGCATCAGGTGCCCATGTTTGGTATCTGTCTTGGCATGCAGATGGCAGTGGTGGAATTTGCCCGGAATGTGGCAGGGTTCCCCGATGCAAACTCTTCTGAATTTGAACCGGGCGGCGCGCACAGTGTGATTCATATTATGGAAGAGCAGAAGGATGTCACGAATAAGGGTGGTACCATGCGTTTGGGACTGTATCCCTGTAAGCTGATGCCGGGTACATTGGTGCGGGATATCTATGGTGAAGATCTTATTTACGAGCGCCATCGTCATCGGTTTGAATTTAATAACAATTTCCGGAAGCAGTTGACCGAAAAAGGACTAGTCATTGCCGGATTGTCACCGGATGAGCGTCTGGTCGAAATCGTCACACTGCCGGAACACCCGTGGTTCATTGGCGTGCAGTTTCATCCCGAATTTAAGTCTCGCCCCAATAAACCGCAGAAATTGTTTGCTTCTTTTATCAAAGCATCGCTGCAAAAGCGTAATTCTTGAGGAATGTGCTTACAGCATAGCATAAATTATTTTGTCCGTATTTCCTAGAATGAGTTCTGAAGGATTTCACCATATTCATATATGCAGGAGGTGCAAGAACCATTGAGTAAAATGTTGATTGTTGACGATGAAGAAAAGATTCGTGCTGTAGTAAGAGAATATGCCGAATTTGAGGATTTCGAGGTGACAGAGGCAAGAGACGGCATGGAGGCTGTCAATCTGTGCCGGGAAAATGATTTTGACATCATTATCATGGATGTGATGATGCCCCGGCTGGATGGCTATTCTGCCTGTAAGGAAATCAAAAAAGTCAAGGACATTCCCACCATCATGCTCTCTGCCAGGGGCGAAGAATATGATAAGCTGTTTGGATTTGAGACGGGGATCGACGACTATGTCGTTAAACCTTTTTCACCCAGAGAATTAATGGCGCGTGTACGGGCAGTTCTGGCAAGAAGTCAAACGACAAAACGATCTGAAAACGATCTGCCGCAGCAGCGTTTGGTTTACGGTGGATTGGAGATTGATCTTGCCGGCAGAGAAGTATATGTGGATGGGCAGCGAGCTTCTATGACGCCCAAGGAATATGATTTGTTGTTTTATCTGGTAAAAAATAAGGGACTTGCACTTTCCAGAGACAAGCTGCTGGAGGAAGTTTGGGGATATGATTTTTTCGGGGACGATCGTACAGTGGATACGCACATTAAGATGCTGCGAGGCAGTCTTGGTCCGTATCGCTCTTATATTGTGACCTTGAGAGGAATGGGATATAAATTTGATCCGGAAAATGATGCGTCATCGACTCGGTGAAAGCAATTTGCGCATTGGCGTAAAAATCTGGCTGTTTTTTATGTTGTTTGTGTGTGTGGTATTCCTTTTGATGTGGTTGTTTCAGATCATTTTTCTAGAATTTTTTTATGAATCCATGAAGATTAATGACACGGCCAAATTGGCGAAACAACTTGTCGCGCATTATTCGTCCGACGATTTCAGTCAATATGCGGCTAATGCTTCTGTGCAAAATGAAATGTGTATCGAACTGCTAGACCAGAATGGCAGAGAAGTATTCTATAGTTGTATGTATAATGGAAAATGTCTCTTGCATGGTTCTGACAGCGGTACGTTTTTTTATTTGATCGATCTGCAAAACAGTAAAACCGGCACTATTTGTCGGCGGGTTTTTAGTGAAAATCTGCAAAACGAGATGCTGGTCTATGGTACTGTTATGTATCAAAAAAACGGCGATGTGGTAGGTTATCTCCTTTTAAATTCTCCGCTGGTTCCCGTTGAGTCTACCGTTTCTATTTTAAAACGGCAGACAATGATTATTACGATTTTGTTGGTACTTTTTGGATTTGTTATCTCTTTTTATACTGCAAACCATATCGCGACGCCCATTGTGCGTATTACACAATCTGCCAAGCGTCTGGCACATGGTGATTATTCTGTCAAATTTACGGGCGGCAGCTTTGCAGAAGTGGACGAATTGGCAGATACGCTGACGTATGCAGCGCATGAATTGTCGAAAACCGAAGAATTGCAGCGAGATCTAATTGCCAATGTTTCGCATGATCTGCGTACACCTTTGACGATGCTGAAGGCATATGCGGAAATGATACGTGATCTTTCCGGCAACAACCCCGTCAAACGGGAACAACATTTAAATATTATTATTGAGGAAACCGATCGGCTGTCGATGCTGGTCAATGATATGCTGGATCTTTCCAAGCTGGAAAGCGGCACGCAGAAACTTAACTATTCTACTTTTGACATTCGGACGTGTATGGAAGAGATTGTTCATCGTTATGAGGGCATTTCAGAAAAGATGGGATATCACATTCATTTTACGCCGGACGAATCCTGTCTGGTGCGTTGTGATGAGAACAAAATTGACCGTGTTGTGGGAAATCTGATTAACAATGCCATTAACTACACTTCAAAAGAAAATAAACAGGTTTTTGTCACACAAAAAAACACGCCATCCGGCATCCGCATTGAAGTGCGGGATACCGGTGATGGTATAGAAGAAGATAAAATAAAGATGATATTTGACAAATATTACCGGTCTGAAAATCACAAGCGGGAAGTAGTTGGTACTGGGCTAGGGCTTTCCATTGTTAAAGCGATTTTGAAAATGCATGGCTACAATTATGGTGTCAACAGCAAGTTGGGGGAAGGCTCCACCTTCTGGTTTGAAATCCGGGATGTGATTCACAAAGACGATCCGGTTGATGCAGAGATTCAGCCTGTTGAATAACGGGAAAACGAGATATTATCGTGTAAAAATAGGTAAAAGTTGCTGTTGAAAATAATCAGCCAGCAGCAATAAAATTGTTATAAACAATAAAAAAGCGACTTACTAATAAAAAGTAGGTCGCTTTTTTGGTTGGAGCTGTACAAAGGTATAACTATTTTATGCTCTCGCACAACAGCCTTTTATCTTTGGGGTGGATTGCACGGCGTTTAAAACAGATGCCTTATAACAGTTGGTTCAGTTTTTCAATTAGTTTTTGGCAATCTTCTGTTGAGACACGACCGCCTGTAAAGGAAAGCAAATTGCGGATTGGCATATATCGTATCATTGCCTCCATCATATTGGCTGTACTTTCGCCCATGGCATCGTCTGCGGAATCATCATGCATCAGTGATAGGAAAGGCTTTAGTTGTTCTTTTGCTCCCGGAATAGACAAAATATCTCCGAAAGTGGTATCCAGTGTAATCACTGTAGGGAGAGTGGTTTCACCTTCTATGAAAATATCTGTTTTTGTTGTCAGATTTTCGCAAGAATTGCCGCAGGCAAGGGTGTATGTTCCGGTTTCAGTCACCCAGCGCAGTTTTTCCTCATGGAAATATGAAAAAGCGCGCCGGTTTAAGTGGAATGTTACCGTTTTGGTTTCACCCGGCTCCAGATATACTTTTTCAAACCCACGCAGTTCTGCCACAGGACGCTGTACCATGTCTGTTTGCTGGACTGGCAGAACATAGAGCTGTACTACTTCTTTTCCGGCTCTGGTGCCTGTGTTCGTGATGTTTGCCGTCACGGTTACTATTTCGTCTGCATGGTAACTTTTTTGACTGGTTTGTAGGTTGGAAATGGAAAATGTGGTATAGCTCAGCCCGTAACCAAATGGGAATAATACGTTCATTTTCTTTTTCTGATAGTAGCGGTATCCTACATAGATTCCTTCTGCATATGTGGCACTGTCTCCTTCGCCCGGGAAAGACAAATAGGAGGGATTGTCCTCTAACTTGATTGGAAATGTCTCTGCTAGATGACCGCTGGGGTTTACATCTCCATATAAGATTTGTATCGTGGCACCGCCTACCGCTTGTCCGCAAAGGTATGCCATAATGACTCCCTTGACCTTATCAATCCAGGGCATTTCCATCGGGGACCCGCCGTGCAGTACGACTACTGTATTCGGATTTGCCTCAGCTACGGCATCAATCAGTGCGTTCTGACAATTCGGCATCCGCATGTGGCTGCGGTCATAGCCCTCGGATTCAAATGTGTCTGGCAGACCAGCAAAGACGACAGCCACTTTTGCTGTTTTTGCAGCTTTCACAGCTTGTGCAATCAGATCTTCTCTTATCATATCGTCTTTTGTTTCATAGCCTTTGGCGTAGATCACAGGGTATCCTGCCGCTTGTGCCATTTCGAGGGCAGATTCCACCTTGTACGCATGAATATGTGAGCTGCCGCCGCCTTGGAAACGAGGCTTTTCTGCAAAAGCACCAATGAATGCTGCTGTCTGTGTCTTTTGCAGCGGCAGAATGTTCGATTCATTTTTTAAAAGTACCATGCACTGTGCCGCAATTTCCCTTGCAAGTGCATGATCGGCTTCTTTGTTGAATACGGCATTGGGATTTCGACCTTCAACATATCTTGCTACAATGGTCAAAATTCGTGTCACTGCCTCATCTAATGTTTTTTCTGACAGCTTGCCGCAGCGTACTGCTTTGACAATTTCAGCATCCCGTAAGCCAAAAGAAGCTGGCATTTCCAGATCCATGCCGGCTTTTAGATCCGGAACTCTTTCGTTGACTGCACCCCAGTCGCTGACAACAAATCCGGCAAATCCCCATTCTCCGCGTAGTATATCGGTTAATGCTTCGTGAGTTTCTGCTGCAGCGACGCCATTGAGTCTGTTATAGGAACACATGACAGTCCATGGCTTTGCGTCTGTGATCGCGGTCTCAAATGGCGCCAGATAGATTTCTTGGTCAGTTCTTGTTGACATGTGGGAGGAACTGCTCATGCGACGGTGTTCCTGATTGTTGGCGTAGAAATGTTTGATGCTGGTACCGACATGTTGGCTTTGA